>NZ_JBIAGU010000019.1:0-194718 GCF_042869935.1 Kitasatospora sp. NPDC006697 | reverse complement strand
AAGGCGGTGGCGGTCTCCTTTCGCTCGTCGGCGAGGATCTCGCTGTAGGCCAGGCGGGAGTGGTCGTCGACGGCGTTGTGGAGGTAGCTGTAGCCGGCGCCGGAGCTGTTCTTCTTCCCGACGGGGCGGCCCAGCACCCGGTGGCCGCCGCCGTCGGGGATGTTGCCGAGCTTCTTGATGTCCACGTGGACCAACTCGCCTGGCGCGCAGTGCTCGTAGCGTCGTATCGGCCGACCCGTGGCGCGGTCGAGATGCGCGAGACGGGCGAGGCGATAGCGGGTCAGCACGCGGTGCACGGTGGCCGGGTTGAGTTTCAGCAGGTAGGCGATGCGGGCCGGTCCCCAGCGTCGCAGGACGCGGACCTTGATGATCCGTCGCTCGGTGCGGGTCGGGGTTCGGCGCGGGCTGCGGTGCGGCCGGCTGGACAGGTCGCTCATGCCGGCCTCGCCGAGCGTGCGGTAGCGGTCCGCCCAGCGCTTGGCCGTGGTCGGTGAGACCTGGAAGCGCTCGGCGGCCCGCCGCAGCGGCCAGCCGTCCTCGACCACACAGCGGGCCAGACGCAGGCGTCCGGTCTCGGTCAGCGGTGCGTTACGGTGTGGCATGAGGGCCTTTCTGGTCGCCGGTGCAGATGTCGCAATCCACACCTGGCCAGAAGGCCCTCACTCATTTCAAGATCACCTGGCCGTGAGCCCTGTCACCAACCTCCGTGGTCAGTACACCTAGGCGGCAGGCACGCAGGAAGGGGCGGTGCGCATCGCGCACCGCCCCTTCCTGACGTCTCGTCGAGTCTCAGATCTCGCCGCGCAGCTTCGCCAGTGCCTCCGCCAGGATCGCCTCGCCGTCGGCGTCCGTGCGCCGCTCCCGGACGTAGGCCAGGTGCGTCTTGTACGGCTCGTTGCGCGAGGGCGCGGGCGGGTTGTGCTCGTCCTGGCCGGCCGGGAAACCACAGCGCGGGCAGTCCCAGGTGTCCGGGATGACGGCCTCGGCGGCGAAGCTCGGGCGCGTCTCGTGCTTGTTGGCGCACCAGAAGGAGATCCGGTTGCGGGGGGCTGATTCGCCGCGCTCCGCCTCACCCATCGGGCCGGCCCCGACCCTGCTGCCTCGAATGGCGTTGCCACTTGCCACGGTCTGACTCCCTGCGTGCCCTTGACCACCTGGGGGTGCCCAGGTGCTGCCTACCGGCCGCCCGCTGCGGACAGTGGCAAGTTGTCCTAGTGTACGGAGCGGATAAGGATCTGTCCGCACCGCCTTCGGAACTGAGTCCTGATCAGCCCTTGACCTTCATCAGCAGACCCAGTACCACGATGCAGGCGAACCAGCCGATGCCGACGATCACGGTGATCCGGTCGAGGTTGCGCTCGGCGACAGCGGAGCCGCCGGCCGAGGAGAGCGAACCGCCGCCGAACATGTCGGAGAGGCCACCGCCCTTGCCCTTGTGCAGCAGCACCAGGACGACCAGCATCAGGCTGAAGACGATCAGGGCAATCGAGAACCCGAGAACCACGGCGGGACCAACTCTCTCGTTCAAGGCTCATCTGGTGAAGAGGCCGGACCCCGGGGAAAGGGGTCCGGCCCAAAGACTACGTTGCTGCGGGGGCGTTAGCCTACTGCCTGGTCCCGGTAGCGCACGATCTTGACGAACTCGTCGGCGTCCAGCGAGGCCCCGCCGATCAGGCCGCCGTCGATGTCCGGCTGGGCCATCAGACCGGGCGCGCTGCTCGCCTTCATCGAACCGCCGTACAGCACGCGGACCTTGCCGGCCAGCTCGGCGGAGTACAGCTCGGCCAGCCGGGCCCGGATCGCGGCGCAGACCTGCTGGGCGTCCTCCGGGGTGGCCACCTCGCCGGTGCCGATCGCCCAGACCGGCTCGTAGGCGACCACGATGGACTCGGCGTCCGCGGCGGGCACCCCGTCCAGCGCGCCGTCCAGCTGCGCCAGGGTGTACTCGACGTGGGTGCCGGCCTTGCGGATCTCCAGCGGCTCGCCGACGCAGAGGATCGGGGTGATCCCGCTGCGGTAGGCGGCCTTCACCTTGGCGTTGACGATCTCCTCGTTCTCGCCGTGGTACTGCCGGCGCTCCGAGTGGCCGATCACCGCGAAGGTGCACTTCAGCTTCGCCAGCATCGGGCCGGAGACCTCGCCGGTGTAGGCGCCGCTGTCGTGGGCCGAGATGTCCTGCGAGCCGTACCTGATCTTCAGCTTGTCGCCGTCCACCAGGGTCTGCACCGAGCGCAGGTCGGTGAACGGGGTCAGCACCGCGACCTCGACCGCCTGGTAGTCCTTGTCGGCGAGGGCGAAGGCCAGCTTCTGGGTGTGCTGGATCGCCTCCAGGTGGTTGAGGTTCATCTTCCAGTTGCCCGCCATCAGCGGGAGACGCTCAGTCATTGCTCTCAGCCCTCCAGAGCGGCGATGCCGGGGAGGGTCTTGCCCTCGAGGTACTCCAGGCTCGCGCCGCCGCCGGTCGAAATGTGTCCGAACTTGTTCTCGTCGAAGCCGAGGATGCGCACGGCCGCGGCCGAGTCGCCGCCGCCGACCACGGTGAAGGCCTTCGAGTCGAGCAGGGCCTGGGCCACCGCGCGGGTGCCGTCGGCGAACTGGGGGTGCTCGAAGACGCCCATCGGGCCGTTCCAGAAGACGGTGGCCGCGTCGGCCAGCTTCTCGGCGAAGAGCCGCGCGGTCTCCGGGCCGATGTCCAGGCCCAGCTTGCCGTCCGGGATGGCCTCGACGCCGACCACCTCGAAGCCCTCGGCCGGGGTCCCGCCCTTGAGGTCGGGGAAGCTGCCCGCCACCGCGGTGTCCACCGGGATGACGAACTCCACCCCGGCCTCCTTCCCCCGCGCGAGGTAGTCCTGGGCGACCGGGATCTGGTCCTCCTGCAGCAGCGAGGCACCCACCGAGTGGCCCTGGGCCGCGAGGAAGGTGAACATCATGCCGCCGCCGATCAGGATCCGGTCGGCCTTGCCCAGCAGGTTCTCGATCACGCCGACCTTGTCGGAGACCTTGGAACCGCCGAGCACCACCACGTACGGGCGGGCCACGTCCTCGGTGAGGCGCTTGAGGACGCCCAGCTCCTTCTCGATCAGCAGGCCGGCCGCGTGCGGCAGCCGGGCCGGCAGGTCGAAGACCGAGGCGTGCTTGCGGTGCACCGCGCCGAAGCCGTCGCCCACGTAGAGGTCGGCCAGCGCCGCCAGCTGGTCGGCGAAGGCGCCGCGCTCGGCGTCGTCCTTGCTGGTCTCGCCGGCGTTGAAGCGCAGGTTCTCCAGCAGCGTGACCTCGCCGTCGCCGAGGGCGGCGACGGTGGCCTTCGCGCTGTCCCCCACCGTGTCGGTCGCGAACGCGACCGGGGTGCCGAGGATCTCGCCCAGCCGCACGGCGACCGGGGCGAGCGAGAACTGCGGGTCCGGCTCGCCCTTCGGGCGGCCCAGGTGCGAGGCGACGACCACCTTGGCGCCGCGCTCGAGCAGCTTCGCGATGGTCGGCGCGACGGCGCGGATCCGGCCGTCGTCGGTGATGGTGTCGCCCTTCAGCGGCACGTTGAGGTCGGCGCGGACGAACACCCGCTTGCCTGCCACATCGAGGTCGTCGATGGTCTTCACGTCTTCGGTCTCCAGGGAAGGAAGGTGGCGCTGAACAGGCGGCACAGCGCCGGGCCGCCGGGGGAAGGGGGCGAGGTGAGGGTACACGCAGGGACAGGGCCCGGAGACGAGTGCCGTCCCCGGGCCCTGCCACCTCACATCACGTCAGCTGTCGCCGTGTCAGAGCTGGTCGCCGACCAGGGTGGTGAGGTTGACCAGGCGGTTCGAGTAGCCCCACTCGTTGTCGTACCAGCCGAGCACCTTGACCTGGTTGCCCTGCACCATGGTCAGCTTGGAGTCGAAGATGGTCGAGAAGGGCGAGCCCACGATGTCGGAGGAGACGATCGGGTCCTCGGTGTAGGCCAGGATGCCCTTGAGGTTGCCCTCGGACGCCTTCTGGAAGGCGGCGTTGACCTCCTCGACGGTGACGTCCCGCTCGAGGGTGACGACCAGGTCGGTGATCGAACCGGTCGGGACCGGAACGCGCAGCGAGGTGCCGTCCAGCTTGCCCTTCAGCTCCGGCAGCACCAGCGCGGTGGCCTTGGCGGCACCGGTGGAGGTCGGGATGATGTTGACGGCGGCGGCGCGGGCGCGGCGCAGGTCCTTGTGCGGGAAGTCCAGGGTGACCTGGTCGTTGGTGTAGGCGTGCACCGTGGTCATCAGGCCCTTGACGATGCCGAAGCTCTCGTTGAGCACCTTCGCCATCGGCGCCACGCAGTTGGTGGTGCAGGAGGCGTTGGAGATGACCGTGTGGTTGGCGGCGTCGTACTTCTCGTCGTTGACGCCCATCACGATGGTGATGTCCTCGTCGGTGGCGGGCGCCGAGATGATGACCTTCTTGGCACCGGCCGCGACGTGCTTCTTGGCCGCCTCGGCCTTGGTGAAGATGCCGGTGGACTCGATCACGATGTCCACGCCCAGCTCGCCCCAGGGGAGGTTGGCGGGGTCGCGCTCGGCGATGACCTTGAAGGTGTGTCCATCGACGGTGATGGAGTCCTCGGTGTGGCTGACCTCGGCCTGGAGGGTGCCCAGCGTGGTGTCGTACTTGAGCAGGTGGGCCAGCGTCTTGGTGTCCGTCAGGTCGTTGACACCGACGATCTCGATGTCCGCGCCCTGCGACTTGACCGCCCGGAAGAAGTTGCGGCCGATGCGGCCGAATCCATTGATGCCTACCCGGATCGTCACGAACCGATCTCCTCTTACTACGCCGGGCTGCCCCGACGGGGTGGAAATGGGAAGTCCCCGACCACCCACGACCCTACCCCTCGGGACGTGCGTAGAGCACATCAGCCGGTGGCCGCCACCCGGGCGTGGCGCGTCCGCGGAAGGGCTGCGGACGCGCCGTCCGGACGTCGCCGGACAGTTGACCGGAGGTCAGCTGAGCGCCATCTCCTCGGTCAGGCTGGACTCGGTGCCGGGCAGGCCCAGCTCCAGCGCGCGCTTGTCCGCCATCGCCAGCAGCCGGCGGATCCGGCCGGCCACCGCGTCCTTGGTCAGCGGCGGGTCGGCGAGCGCGCCCAACTCCTCCAGCGAGGCCTGCTTGTGCTGCATCCGCAGCTGGCCGGCGGCCGCCAGGTGCTCCGGCACCTCCTCGCCGAGGATCTCCAGCGCGCGCTGCACCCGGGCGCCGGCCGCCACCGCGGCGCGGGCCGAGCGGCGCAGGTTGGCGTCGTCGAAGTTGGCCAGCCGGTTGGCGGTGGCCCGCACCTCGCGGCGCAGCCGGCGCTCCTCCCAGGCCAGCACCGACTCGTGCGCGCCGAGCCGGGTCAGCAGCGCGCCGATCGCGTCGCCGTCGCGGATCACCACCCGGTCGGCGCCGCGCACCTCGCGGGCCTTGGCCGGGATGCCCAGCCGGCGGGCCGCGCCGACCAGGGCCAGCGCCGCCTCGGAGCCGGGGCAGGTGATCTCCAGCGAGGAGGACCTGCCCGGCTCGGTGAGCGAGCCGTGCGCCAGGAAGGCGCCGCGCCAGGCCGCCTCCGCGTCGCAGGTGGCGCCGGAGACCACCGCCGGGGGCAGGCCCCGGATCGGGCGGCCGCGCCCGTCCACCAACCCGGTCTGCCGGGCCAGCAACTCGCCGTCCTTGATCACCCGGACCACGTAGCGGCTGCCGCGCCGCAGACCGCTGGGAGCCATCACGACCAGTTCGGAGGCGTGGCCGAAGATCTCCAGCAGGTCCTTGCGCAGCCGTCGCGCCGCAATGCCGGTGTCCAGCTCCGCCTCGATCACGATCCGACCGCTCACAATGTGCAGTCCGCCCGCGAATCGCAGGATCGCCGACACCTCAGCCTTGCGACAGCAGGCCCGGGTGACGGGGAGCCGGCTGATTTCGTCCTTCACCGCTGCCGTCATCGCCATGGGCCGATCCTTCCATGTGTCCGGAAAATCCGGTCGTACGCCGCAGCCAGAAGCTCCGGGTCGTGTCGCGGGGTGCCGTCGCCGCGGGCCACCGTGTCGAGCACCAGCGCGGCGCCCATCCGCTCGGCCGCCTTGCGCAGCCCGGCCACGTCCGCCACGCCGAAGGCGCCGCCGGTGACCGCCCGCTCGTCCACCAGGATCGCATCCACGCCCAGCTGCGGAGCGTGGTCGGCGATCACCTCCAGGTGGCGCTGCGGGGTGAAGCCCTCGGTCTCGCCCGGCTGCGGGGCCAGGTTGAGGCAGAGCAGCCGGCGGGCCTTGGTCTCCACCAGGGCCTTGGCCAGCTCCGGCACCAGCAGGTGCGGCAGCACGCTGGTGAACCAGGAGCCGGGCCCGAGCACCACCCAGTCGGCCTCCAGCACCGCGCCCACCGCCTCCGGCACGGCCGGCGGCTCCTCCGGCAGCAGCCGGACCGACTGCACGGTGCCCGGGGTGACCGCCACGTTCGCCTGGCCGCGCACGGCCGAGACCGCGGCGGGCCGCGCCGGGTCGTGGCCGCGCACCTGGGCCTCGATGTCCAGCGGGACCGCGGACATCGGCAGCACCCGGCCCTGCACGTTGAGCAGCCGGCCGACCCACTCCAGCGCGGCCACCGGGTCGCCCAGCTTCTCCCAGAGCGCCACGATCAGCAGGTTGCCCACCGCGTGGCCGCCCAGCTCGCCGGTGCCGGTGAAGCGCTGCTGGATCACCTCGGACCAGGTGCGGCCCCAGTCGTCGTCGCCGCAGAGCGCGGCCAGCGCCTTGCGCAGGTCGCCGGGCGGCAGCACGCCGAGCTCGGCGCGCAGCCGGCCGCTGGAGCCGCCGTCGTCGGCGACCGTGACCACGGCGGTCAGGTCGGAGGTGAGCCGGCGCAGCGCGGAGAGCGAGGCCGACAGGCCCTGCCCTCCGCCGAGCGCCGTGATCCGCGGCGCGGTACCACCGCGGGAGCCTCGTGGTGCACCCGGGGAGCCCCGCTCGGCGGCCTTGTAGAGGTTCTGCTGCCGCCCTGGCGAGTATCCCGTCACACCTACCCCACGATCCTGTTCCGTCCGGCGGTGCTGGGGACCGCCGCTACTCCCGTCCCATGTCGCGGTGCACCAGCACCGTCTCCACGCCCTCCGCGATCAGACGCTTGGTCAGCCGCTCGGACATGGCGACGCTGCGATGCTTGCCACCGGTGCAGCCTACGGCAAGCGTCATGTACCGCTTGCCCTCCCGCCGGTAGCCCTCGGTGACGATGCCCAGCAACTCGGTGTAGCCGTCCAGGAACTCCTTGGCGCCGGGCTGCCGGAAAACGTAGTCCGCGACCTCCGGATCGGTGCCGGTGCGGGCCCGCAGCTCCGGCACCCAGTGCGGGTTCGGCAGGAAGCGGCAGTCCACCACCAGGTCGGCGTCGACCGGCAGGCCGTACTTGAAGCCGAAGCTCATCACGGTGCAGCGCAGCTGCGGCTCGTCGTGGTCGGCGAACTGGGCGTCCAGCTTGGCCCGCAGCTGGTGCACGTTGAGGTCGGTGGTGTCGATCACCAGGTCGGCCTCGCCGCGCAGCTCGCGCAGCAGGTCGCGCTCCTGGGCGATGCCGTCCACGATCCGGTTGTCGCCCTGCAGCGGGTGCGGGCGGCGGACGCTCTCGAACCGGCGCACCAGCGCCTCGTCGCTGGACTCCAGGTAGACCACCCGCAGCCGGGTGCCCCGCTTCTCCAGGTCCTCCAGCGAGGCCCGCAGGTCGTCGAAGAACTGCCGGCCCCGGACGTCCACCACCACGCCGATCCGGGCCACCGCGCCCTGGGAGCGGGCGCCGAGGTCCACCATGGTCGGGATCAGCGCGGGCGGGAGGTTGTCCACCACGAACCACCCGAGGTCCTCCAGGCACTTGGCCGCGGTGCTGCGGCCGGCCCCGGACATCCCGGAGATGATCACCAGCTCCGGGGCGTTCTCCACCGCTGCGGCCTGCGGCCGGGTGGTTCCCCCGTCGTCGGACACTGTCACTTCGGCTCCCCGCTCTCGGTACTGGCCGGTCCCTGGTCACTGGCCGGTCTCTGGTCGGACGTGCCCCCGGGCGCGTCGTCCTCCATGATCTCGCCTGTGGCGGTGTTCACGGCGAATGCCGCGGGTGTCCGGGAGGACAACGCCGTGACAACAGTTTCGGCGGTCCGGCGGCCGATCCCGGGTACTTCGCAGATCTCCTCGACCGTGGCGGCGCGCAGCCGCTTCAGCGAGCCGAAGTGCTTGAGCAGCGCGGTGCGCCGGGTCTCCCCCAGGCCCGGCACCGCGTCCAGGCCGCCCGCGGTGAACCGCTTGCCGCGCTTGGCGCGCTGGTAGGTGATGGCGAACCGGTGCGCCTCGTCGCGGACCCGCTGCAGCAGGTACAGGCCCTCGCTGCTGCGCGGCAGCACCACCGGGTCGTCCTCGCCGGGCAGCCAGACCTCCTCCAGCCGCTTGGCCAGGCCGCAGAGCGCGACGTCGTCGATGCCCAGCTCGTCCAGCGCCCGCTTGGCGGCGGCCACCTGGGGCTGGCCGCCGTCCACCACCAGCAGCTGGGGCGGGTAGGCGAAGCGCTTGGGGCGGCCGTCGTCGGTGCGGTTCCGGTCCTCCTCGCCGCCCTCCTCGGGCACCGCCCACTCGCCGGTCTGCTCGCGCTCCTGGAGGTAGCGGCGGAACCGGCGGCCGATCACCTCGTGCATCGAGCGGACGTCGTCCTGGCCCTCGAAGCCCTTGATCTGGAACCGGCGGTACTCGCTCTTGCGGGCCAGGCCGTCCTCGAAGACCACCATCGAGGCCACCACGTCCTCGCCCTGCAGGTGGGAGATGTCGAAGCACTCGATCCGCAGCGGGACCGAGTCCAGCTCCAGCGCGTCGGCGATCTCCTGCAGCGCCCGGCTGCGGGTGGTCAGGTCGGAGGCCCGCTTGGTCTTGTGCAGCGCCAGCGCCTGTTGGGCGTTGCGGGCGACCGTCTCCATCAGGTCCCTCTTGTCGCCGCGCTGCGGCACCCGCAGGTCCACCTGGGAGCCGCGCAGGCCGGTCAGCCACTCCTGCACCGGGGCGGCCGGGTCGGGCAGCGCCGGGATCAGCACCTCGCGCGGCACCGCGGCGGTGTCCCCGCCGTAGAGCTGCTGCAGGGCGTGCTCGACCAGGGCAGCGGTGTCCACGTCCTCGACCTTGTCGGTGACCCAGCCGCGCTGGCCGCGGACCCGGCCGCCGCGGACGTGGAAGATCTGCACCGCGGCCTCCAGCTCGTCCTCGGCCAGGGCCAGCAGGTCGGCGTCGGTGCCGTCGGCGAGCACCACCGCGTTCTTCTCCATCGCGCGCTTCAGCGCCTCGATGTCGTCGCGCAGCCGGGCCGCCTTCTCGTACTCCAGCTCCTCGGCGGCCTCCTTCATCTCCTCTTCCAGCCGGCGCAGGTAGTTGCCGGTCCGGCCGGCCATGAAGTCGCAGAAGTCCTCGGCCAGTTCGCGGTGCTCGGCGGCGGAGACCCTGCCGACGCAGGGCGCGGCGCACTTGCCGATGTAGCCGAGAAGGCAGGGGCGGCCGACCTGGGCGGCCCGCTTGAAGACGCCGTTGGAGCAGGTGCGGACCGGGAAGACCCGCAGCAGCAGGTCCACCGTCTCGCGGATCGCCCAGGCGTGGCCGTAGGGCCCGAAGTAGCGCACGCCCTTCTTGTGCGCCCCGCGCATCACCTGGGCGCGCGGGAACTCCTCGTTCATGGTGACGGCGAGCTCGGGGTAGCTCTTGTCGTCGCGGTACTTGACGTTGAACCGGGGGTCGAACTCCTTGATCCAGGAGTACTCCAGCTGCAGCGCCTCGACCTCGGTGCCGACCACGGTCCACTCCACCGAGGCGGCGGTGGTGACCATGGTGGCGGTCCGCGGGTGCAGGTTGGCCAGGTCCTGGAAGTAGGAGGAGAGCCGCGGGCGCAGGCTCTTGGCCTTGCCGACGTAGATCACCCGGCCGTGCTCGTCCCGGAACCGGTAGACGCCCGGCGAGGTCGGGATCGCCCCCGGTGCCGGGCGGTAGGTGGACGGGTCAGCCATGCGGTTCGGTCCCCCTCGGACGCTGTTCTGGTGTGGCCGGGCCTCAGCTGGTGGTGACCGTGAGCTGGCCGTTCTGCACGGTGACGGGGTAGGAGGTCAGCGGCGACGGGGCCGGGCCGCCGGCCACAGAGCCGTCCGCGACGTTGAACGCGCTGCCGTGGCACGGGCACTTGATCAGTTCCCGGCTCACCGTGTCGACGATGCAGCCGGCGTGGGTGCAGCGGGCGCTGAACGCCTTGAACTGGTTGGGCTGCGGCTGGGTGACCACGATCCGCTGCTCGCGGAAGACCTTGCCGCCGCCGACCGGGATGTCCTCGGCCGAGCCGAGCTGCAGCGGGCCGCCGGAGCTCTTGGCGGCGGTGGTCTGGCTGCCCGAACCGCCGGCGCCGGAGGCGGAGGAGCCGCAGCCCGCCACGGTGAGGGCCGCGCCCGAGGCCAGCGCGGCGGTGCAGCAGAGCACGGCGCGGCGGGAGGCTGCGGGCTGGTCGACGGTCTCGGACATCGTTGCTCCTGAGGGGTGCCGGGGGCGGACGGCCGCAGTCTAACCGCGCGCTCCGACCGCCCCGGCGCCCTCGCTACTTCTTGGCCGCGGCCCGCTTGCGGGCGGTGCGCGGGGCCGGCACCGGGGCGTCGGTCACCCGGTCGCCCAGGATGTCCCGGAGGAACTTGCCGGTGTGACTGGCCGTCACCCCGGCCACCTCCTCCGGGGTGCCCTCGGCGATCACGCCGCCGCCGCCGCTGCCGCCCTCGGGGCCCATGTCGACCACCCAGTCGGCGGTCTTGATCACATCGAGGTTGTGCTCGATCACGATCACCGTGTTGCCCTTCTCCACCAGGCCGGTGAGCACCTTGATCAGCTTGCTGATGTCCTCGAAGTGCAGGCCGGTGGTCGGCTCGTCCAGCACGTAGACGGTCCGGCCGGTGGAGCGCTTCTGCAGCTCGGAGGCGAGCTTGACGCGCTGCGCCTCGCCGCCGGAGAGGGTGGGCGCGCTCTGGCCGAGCCGCACGTAGCCCAGGCCGACGTCGGTCAGCGTCTTCAGGTGGCGGGCGATGGCCGGCACCGCCTCGAAGAAGTGCAGCGCCTCCTCGATCGGCATGTCCAGCACCTCGGCGATGGACTTGCCCTTGTAGTGCACCTCCAGGGTCTCCCGGTTGTACCGGGCGCCGTGGCAGACCTCGCAGGGCACGTAGACGTCCGGCAGGAAGTTCATCTCGATCTTGATGGTGCCGTCGCCGGAGCAGTTCTCGCAGCGGCCGCCCTTGACGTTGAACGAGAACCGGCCCTGCAGGTAGCCGCGCACCTTGGCCTCGGCGGTCTCCGCGAAGAGCTTGCGGACGTGGTCGAAGACGCCGGTGTAGGTCGCCGGGTTGGACCGCGGGGTGCGGCCGATCGGCGACTGGTCCACGTGCACCACCTTGTCCACCAGCTCGGTGCCGGTGACCCGGGTGTGCCGGCCGGGCACGGTGCGGGCGCCGTTCAGCTCGCGGGCCAGGTGGGTGTAGAGGATGTCGTTGACCAGGGTGGACTTGCCGGACCCGGAGACGCCGGTGACCGCCGTCAGGGTGCCGAGCGGGAAGCCGACCGTGACGTCCTTGAGGTTGTGCTCGCGGGCGCCGTGCACGGTGATCTGGCGCTTCCTGTCCCGCGGCCGGCGGGCCGCCGGGATCGGGATCGAGCGCTTGCCGGCGAGGTACTGGCCGGTCAGCGACTCCTCGTTGGCCAGCAGCTCCTTGAGCGCGCCGGAGTGCACCACCTTGCCGCCGTGCTCGCCGGCGCCGGGGCCGATGTCCACCACCCAGTCGGCGGTCTTGATGGTGTCCTCGTCGTGCTCGACCACGATCAGGGTGTTGCCGATGTCGCGCAGCCGGACCAGGGTCTCGATCAGCCGGTGGTTGTCCCGCTGGTGCAGGCCGATCGAGGGCTCGTCCAGCACGTAGAGCACGCCGACCAGGCCGGAGCCGATCTGGGTGGCCAGCCGGATCCGCTGCGCCTCGCCGCCGGACAGGGTGCCGGCCGCGCGGTCCAGCGAGAGGTAGTCCAGGCCGACGTCGACCAGGAAGCGCAGCCGCTCGTTGACCTCCTTGAGCACCCGCTCGGCGATCTTCTTGTCCCGGGCGGTCAGCTTCATCGCGCCCAGGAAGTCGGCGCAGTCGCTGATCGACATCCCCGCGACCTCGGCGATCGACCGGCCCTGCACGGTGACCGCGAGCACCACCGGCTTGAGCCGGGTGCCCTGGCAGGCCGGGCAGGGCACCTCGCGCATGTAGCCCTCGAAGCGCTCCCGGCTGGAGTCGGTCTCCGCCTCCGAGTGCCGGCGCTGGATGAACGGGATCACGCCCTCGAAGCCGGTCACGTAGGACCGCTCCCGGCCGTACCGGTTGTTGTACCGGACCTCGACCTTGGCCTTGTGGCCGTAGAGCAGGGCCTTCTTGGCCCGGGCCGGCAGCCCGGCCCAGGGGATGTCGGTGCGGAAGCCCAGCTCGGCGGCGAGCGCGCCGATCAGCCGGCCGAAGTACTCCTTCATGTGGCCGCCGGACCAGGGGTGGATGGCGCCCTCGTCGAGCGACTTCTCCTCGTCCGGCACCACCAGCTCGGGGTCCACCTCCATCCGGCTGCCCAGGCCGGTGCACTCCGGGCAGGCCCCGAACGGGGAGTTGAAGGAGAAGGAGCGCGGCTCCAGCTCCTCGAAGGAGACGTCGTCGTACGGGCAGTAGAGGTGCTCGGAGTACATCCGCTCGCGCTCGGGGTCGTCGGCCTCCAGGTCGACGAAGTCGAGCACCACCATGCCGCCGGAGAGCTTGAGCGCCGTCTCCACCGAGTCGGTCAGCCGGCGCTTGGCGCTCTCCTTGACGGTGAGGCGGTCGATCACCACCTCGACGGTGTGCTTCTCCTGCTTCTTCAGCTTGGGCGGGTCGGTCAGCTGCACCGTCTCGCCGTCCACCCGGGCCCGGGCGTAGCCCTTGGACTGCAGGTCGGCGAAGAGGTCGACGAACTCGCCCTTGCGCTCCCGGACCACCGGGCTGAGCACCTGGAACCGGGAGCCCTCGGTGAGCTTCAGCACCTGGTCGACGATGGCCTGCGGGGACTGCTTGGCGATCGGGCGCCCGCAGTGCGGGCAGTGCGGCTTGCCGACCCGGGCGAAGAGCAGCCGGAGGTAGTCGTAGACCTCGGTGATGGTGCCGACGGTGGAACGCGGGTTCCGGTTGGTCGACTTCTGGTCGATCGAGACGGCCGGGGAGAGGCCCTCGATGAAGTCCACGTCGGGCTTGTCCATCTGGCCCAGGAACTGCCGGGCATAGGAGGACAGCGACTCGACGTAGCGGCGCTGGCCCTCGGCGAAGATCGTGTCGAAGGCCAGCGAGGACTTGCCCGAACCGGAGAGACCCGTGAAGACGATCAGGGAGTCCCGGGGCAGGTCGAGCGAGACGTTCTTGAGGTTGTGCTCGCGAGCACCGCGGACGATGAGGCGGTCGGCCACTGCTTCTGGCGCCTTTCTCCGGGACGGACGGAATCGGTCTCTGTCCAGTGTCGCCGACCAGCATATAGCTCAGGCGTTCGAATACCGGCGCTGTCCAGCCGGGACCACCTGAACGAGTGAAGCGCCTCGCACTGACAATCGGAGCGGGGTGCGGAAACCCGCTGCTCACGGGCGCGCGCGGAGATAGCCTCGCCTTGGAAACCAACGACCGGACTCCGGACAAGGCACGCGCCGCCAGGCGTGAAAACAGAAGAGGGGCCCCATCCGATGACCCAGCAGCCCGCTCCCGCGGACCTCGCCGCCGAGACCTTGAAGGCCGTCGCCGAGAGCACCGAACGCCTGCTGCGCACCGTCGCCGAACTCACCCCCGAGCAGATCGCCGAGCCCTCCGGCCTGCCCGGCTGGACCCGCGGCCACGTACTGGCCCACGTCGCCCGCAACGCCGACTCGCTGGTCAACCTGCTGGAGACGGCCCGCACCGGCGTGCCGATCCCGCAGTACCCGAGCGAGGCCGCCCGCGAGGAGGGCATCCAGCAGGGCGCCCCGCGCCCGCCGGCCGAGCAGCTGGCCGACCTGGCGGCCAGCGCCGAGCGGTTCGCCGCGGCCGCCGCCGAGCTGCCCGCCGAGGCCTGGTCGGCCGAGCTGACCCACCGCCACGGCTACACCTTCCCGGCCTGGGAGATCCCCGAGAAGCGGCTCGGCGAACTGGAGTTCCATCACGTCGACCTGGCCGCCGGCTACACCCCGGCGCACTGGCCGGCCGGCTTCGCCGCCGAGCAGTTCGGCTGGCTGGTGGAGAGGTTCACCGGACGGGACGGCGTGCCGGCCGTCGAGCTGGTCAGCGACGACACCGCCGACCGCGGCGCGATCGGCGCCGGGGGCCCGGCGGGACTGCGGGTGGAGGGGCCGCTGCGGGCGCTCACCGCCTGGCTCTCCGGCCGCTCGAACGGCGACGGGCTGCAGGTGCACACGGCGGACGGCCACCTCGCCGACCCGCGCGCCGCGCTGCCGGTGCTCCCGCCGATGGGCTGAGCGGCGATCATGGTTGCTGCCCCACCCGCCCAAGCAGTGTCGTGAAGGAGAGTCAGCCTTGAGCTACCACGGAGCCGTCACCGTCGGCGGCCGGCCGGACGTACGGGAACTCGCCCACCTGATCATCACCAAGGTGGCGGTCGGGCCGTTCGACAACAACGCGTACCTGCTGCGCTGCCGGGCCACCGACGAGCAGCTGCTGATCGACGCGGCCGCCGACGCGCCCGCCCTGCTGGAGACCGTCGGCGACCGGCTGGCCACCGTGGTCACCACGCACCGCCACCGGGACCACTGGGACGCGCTCGCCGAGGTGGTCGCGGCCACCGGCGCCCGCACCGCGGCCGGCCGGATCGACGCCGAGGGCATCGAGGTGCCGACCGACCTGCCGCTGGACGACGGCGACACCGTCCGGGTCGGCGACTGCGCCCTGACCGTCCGCCACCTGGTCGGCCACACCCCCGGCGCGATCGTGCTGGTCTACGACGACCCCGAGGGCCACCCGCACGTCTTCACCGGCGACTGCCTCTTCCCCGGCGGGGTGGGCAACACCTGGAAGGACCCGCAGGCCTTCGCCACGCTGTTCCGGGACGTCAACGAGAAGCTGTTCGACGTGCTGCCGGACGAGTCCTGGGTGTACCCGGGCCACGGCAACGACACCACGCTCGGCGCCGAGCGCCCGCACCTGGCCGAGTGGCGCGAGCGCGGCTGGTGACCCGCCGTCCGGTGGTCCCCCGCGGGGGACCACCGGGCCACCCGGCTACTCGGCCGCGGGCAGCGCCCGGGCGGCCCGCCGGGTCGCCCAGAGGCTGGAGACGGTGGTGACCGCCAGCACCGCGCCGATCACGCCCAGGGAGAGCGGGATGCCGATCTCCGGCACGTGCACGCCGCTCTCGTGCAGCGCGTGCAGCACCAGTTTGACGCCGATGAAGCCGAGGATCACGGCCAGTCCGTAGGACAGGTGCACCAGCCGGTCCAGCAGGCCGCCGAGCAGGAAGTACAGCTGCCGCAGGCCCATCAGCGCGAAGGCGTTGGCGGTGAAGACGATGTAGGCGTCCTGGGTCAGGCCGAAGATCGCCGGGATCGAGTCCAGCGCGAAGAGCAGGTCGGTGGTGCCGATCGCCAGCATCACCAGGCCCATCGCGGAGAGCGAGGGGAACCACCGGCGCAGCGCGGTGAGCAGCCGGCCCTCCTCGAACTCCTCCTCCTGGTGGCCGCCGCGGGCCTCCTTGAGCAGCTTCCAGGCGGTCCACACCAGGAAGGCGCCGAAGAGGTAGAAGATCCAGGAGAAGTTGGCGATCAGCGCGGCACCGGCCGCGATGAAGATCGCCCGGAGCACCAGGGCGATGATCACACCGACCATCAGCACCCGGGGCTGGTGCTTGGCGGGCACCGCGAACTTGGCCATGATCAGCAGGAAGACGAAGAGGTTGTCGACGCTGAGCGACTTCTCGGTCAGGTAGCCGGCGAAGAACTCGCCGGCCTTGTCACCGCCGCCGTACCACCAGAGGAAACCGCCGAAGGCCACGGCGAGCAGCACCCAGACCACGGTCCAGGTGCCGGCTTCCTTCATCGAGACTTCGTGCGGCTTGCGGCCGCCGATGAAGAAGTCGGCGGCGATCAGCAGCACCAGCACGGCGATGGTGCCGGCCCACAGGGCCAGGGAAACGTCCATGAAAACTGCTCCTCCGGCAGTCGAGTCTGCCGGAGGTCTCCTCCGCCCGCGTACGACACGCGGACCGGTGCGCCCGGGTGGGCCGATCGACGGCCACCGTGATGACGGAGGCACCGCTTGGGGAGTACTCCCCTCCGATGTCAAGCAGAGTACCAGAGAACCCCAAGAGAAGGTAAAGAACCTCTAAAGGAAGGGCTCGATCGCGGGCAGCAGGTCCTGGAAGGTGCGGGCCCGGGCCGGGGCGCCGATCGCCTGCATGCCCCAGCCGTCGCCGTCCCGGTAGACCTTGGCCATGATCTGCCCGGTGTGCTCGCCGCCGCCGGCCAGCTCGTAGCGGGCCAGCTCGGCGCCGTTGGCCTCGTCCACCAGGCGGCAGTGCGCGTTCTGCACCTCGGCGAAGGTCTGCCCGGTGTAGGAGCTGACGGTGAAGATCACCTGGGTGATCTGGGCCGGGATCCGGGTCAGGTCCACCACGATCGACTCGTCGTCCTCGCCGGCCCCGGCGCCGCCGACCAGGTTGTCGCCGGTGTGCCGGACCGAGCCGTCCCGGCTGACCAGCTGCTGGAAGAAGACCACGTCCTTGGGCGTGTGCTCGGCGTAGAGCAGCGCGGAGGCGTCCAGGTCGATCTGCCGGGTCCGGGTGCCGAAGAGGCCGCGCTTGGGCGCCGCCCGCCAGCCCAGGCCCATCCGCACCAGGCTCAGCGTCTCACCGCTCGACTTGCGCAGGCTGACCTGCTGGCCCTTGCTCAGACTCACCGACACGGCGCCCCCTCTTTCCTCAACGCGCTCGCCTCACCCTAGGCCCTGGGCGGCGCACCCCACCAGGGGAGGGCCGCCCAGCGTCGGGCCGGTCAGGTGACGGTCAGCCGATGCCGGCCTCCCGCATCTGGCGCAGCTCCTTCTTCAGCTCCTTGACCTCGTCGCGCAGCCGGGCGGCGACCTCGAACTGCAGCGAGGCGGCGGCCGTGTGCATCCGCTCCGTCATGTCCTGGATCAGCTGGGCGAGTTCGGCGATCGGCAGCGAGCTGGGCTGCTTGCGGTCGGCGCCCAGGGCGGGCACCGGGGCCTTCTTGGCCTTGCCGGCGTCCCGGTAGCCGGTGGACAGCAGCTCCTCGGTGTCCACCTCCTCCCGGGCCAGGGTGTCCAGGATGTCGCCGATCTTCTTGCGCAGCGGCTGCGGGTCGATGCCGTGCTTCTGGTTGTAGGCCTGCTGCACCTCACGGCGCCGGTTGGTCTCCTCGATCGCCTTCTCCATCGAGGGGGTGATCCGGTCCGCGTACATGTGGACCTGGCCGGAGACGTTTCGGGCGGCGCGGCCGATGGTCTGGATCAGCGAGGTGCCGGAGCGCAGGAAGCCCTCCTTGTCCGCGTCCAGGATCGCCACCAGCGAGACCTCGGGCAGGTCCAGGCCCTCGCGGAGCAGGTTGATGCCGACCAGCACGTCGTACTTGCCGGCCCGCAGCTCGCGCAGCAGCTCCACCCGGCGCAGCGTGTCGATGTCGCTGTGCAGGTAGCGGACCCGGATGTCCAGGCCGAGCAGGTAGTCCGTCAGGTCCTCGGACATCTTCTTGGTGAGCGTGGTGACCAGCACCCGCTCGTCCCTCTCGACCCGGGCCCGGATCTCGTGCACCAGGTCGTCGATCTGGCCCTCGGTCGGCTTGACGATCACCTCGGGGTCGATCAGGCCGGTCGGGCGGATGATCTGCTCCACCTGGCCGTCGCCGCGGGAGAGCTCGTACGGGCCGGGGGTGGCGGAGAGGTAGACGGTCTGGCCGATCCGCTCCAGGAACTCCTCCCACTTCAGCGGGCGGTTGTCCAGCGCGGAGGGCAGCCGGAAGCCGTGGTCCACCAGGGTGCGCTTGCGGGAGGCGTCGCCCTCGTACATCGCGCCGATCTGCGGGACCGTCACGTGCGACTCGTCGATCACCAGGAGGAAGTCCTCCGGGAAGTAGTCGAGCAGGGTGTTCGGCGGGGAGCCGGGCTCGCGGCCGTCGAAGTGCATCGAGTAGTTCTCCACCCCGGAGCAGCTGCCGATCTGGCGCAGCATCTCGATGTCGTAGGTGGTGCGCATCCGCAGCCGCTGGGCCTCCAGCAGCTTGCCCTGCTTCTCCAGCACGGCCAGCCGCTCGACCAGCTCGGCCTCGATGCCGGTGATCGCCCGCTCCATCCGCTCCGGGCCGGCCACGTAGTGCGAGGCGGGGAAGACGTGGATCGCGTCGTCCTGGCTGATGATCTCGCCGGTGAGCGGGTGCAGGGTGTAGAGCGCCTCGATCTCGTCGCCGAACATCTCGATCCGGACGGCCAGCTCCTCGTAGACCGGGAAGATCTCGATGGTGTCGCCGCGCACCCGGAAGGTGCCGCGGGTGAAGGCCAGGTCGTTGCGGGTGTACTGGATGTCGACGAAGCGGCGCAGCAGCGCGTCCCGGTCGACCTCCTCGCCGACCCGCAGCCGGACCATCCGGTCCACGTACTCCTGCGGGGTGCCGAGGCCGTAGATGCAGGAGACCGAGGCGACCACCACCACGTCCCGCCGGGTGAGCAGCGAGTTGGTGGCGGAGTGCCGCAGCCGCTCGACCTCCTCGTTGATCGAGGAGTCCTTCTCGATGTAGGTGTCCGTCTGCGGGACGTAGGCCTCGGGCTGGTAGTAGTCGTAGTACGAGACGAAGTACTCGACCGCGTTGTTCGGCAGCAGCTCGCGGAACTCGTTGGCCAGCTGGGCGGCCAGGGTCTTGTTCGGCGCCATCACCAGGGTGGGCCGCTGCAGCTTCTCGATCATCCAGGCCGTGGTGGCCGACTTGCCGGTGCCGGTCGCGCCGAGCAGGACGACGTCCTTCTCGCCCGCGCGGATCCGGCGCTCCAGCTCGGCGATGGCCGCCGGCTGGTCGCCGTTGGGCTGGTAGGGGCTGACGACCTCGAAGGGCGCCGTGGTCCGCTCAATGCTCGTGATGGGTCGCACGGTCCCACCGTACGACCCACCGGTGACAGGGCGGCGACTACTTGGCGGAGTCCCGGGCCAGCGCGACCAGCCGGGAGACCGCCCGGAGGTACTTCTTGCGGTAGCCGCCGGCCAGCATCTCCGCGGAGAACACCTGGTCGAAGGGGATGCCGGAGGCGGTGATCGGCAGCTCCCGGTCGTACATCCGGTCGGCCAGCACGACCAGGCGCAGCGCGGTGGACTGGTCGTCCACCGGCACCACGCCGCGCAGGAAGACCGCGTGCACGTCGTCCAGCATCGCGCCGTAGCGGCTGGGGTGGACGGCGGACAGGTGGGCCAGCAGCGCCGGGAAGTCGTCCAGCGAGGCGCCCGGGGCGGTGGCGGCCCGCTCGGCCACCTGCTCGTCGGTGTAGGGCGCCGGGGCGGCGGGCAGGCCGCGGTGGCGGTAGTCCTGGCCGTCGATCCGCACGGTGCGGAAGTGCGCCGAGAGCCCCTGGATCTCGCGCAGGAAGTCGGTGGCGGCGAACCGGCCCTCGCCCAGCTTCTCCGGCAGGGTGTTCGAGGTGGCCGCCAGCTTCACCCCGGCCTCGACCAGCCGGGAGAGCAGGGTGGAGACCAGCACGGTGTCGCCCGGGTCGTCCAGCTCGAACTCGTCGATGCAGAGCAGCTTGTGCCCGGAGAGGGTGCGCACCGCCTGCTGGAAGCCGAGCGCGCCGACCAGGTTGGTCAGCTCGACGAAGGTGCCGAAGGCCTTGGGCCCGGGGGCGGCGTGCCAGAGCGAGGCGAGCAGGTGGGTCTTGCCGACGCCGTAGCCGCCGTCCAGGTAGACGCCCGCGGGCCCGGTCGGCGCCTTGGCCCGCCCGCGGAACCAGCCGCGCCTGGGCGCCTCGGCCGTGTTCAGCGCGGCCGCGAACTCCTCCAGCACCGCGACCGCCTGCTGCTGGCTGGGCTGGGTCGGGTCGGGCAGGTAGGAGCCGAAACTCACCCCCGCGAAGCGCGGCGGCGGCACCATCTCGGCCACCAGCCGCTCGGCCGGGACCACCGGCTTGCGGGCGGAGAGCGCCACCGGGGTGGTGGTGACGGTTATGGCATCAGCATGGAAGGCTCCGGACACGGTAGTAAAGGGTACGCGCCGTGGAAGACTCCGGATCATGTACCAGCTGATCTCTCCGTCACACCTCGAGGCCCCCGGCACACCCCTGGACGACTCGCTGGAGTCGCTCGCCGCCGTCTACGCGTACCCCGAGCAGGTGAACCTCGGGCACCCCTGGCTGCGGGCCAACATGGTCTCCTCGCTGGACGGGGCGGCCCGGCTGGCCGGCCTCTCCGAGGGGCTCTCCAGCGAGGCCGACAAGCGGATCTTCGGCGTGCTGCGGGCACTGGCCGACGTGGTGCTGGTGGGCGCCGAGACGGTCCGCGCCGAGGGCTACCGGCCGGCCCGGGCCCGGGAGGCGTTCCAGGCGGCCCGGGCGGCCGCCGGGCAGGCGGCGGTGCCGGCGATCGCGGTGGTCAGCCGCTCGCTGCGGCTGGACCTGGCCGCGCCGCTCTTCACCGAGCCGCTGGTGCCCACCGTGGTGGTGACCACCGAGGACGCGCCGGCCGACCGGCTGGCCGAGGTGGGCGCGGTGGCCGAGCTGGTCCTGGCCGGGCAGGGCGAGGTGGACCTGGCGGCCGCCCTGGCCCAGCTGACCGCCCGGGGCTGGACCCGGCAGCTGACCGAGGGCGGCCCGCACCTGCTGGGCGGGCTGGCCGAGGCCGGGCTGCTGGACGAGCTCTGCCTCTCGCTGGCCCCGCTGCTGACCGCCGGCGGGGCGCCGCGGATCGCGCACGGTGCGGAAATGGCTGACGCGCAGCGGATGCGGCTGGTCTCATTGATCGAGCAGAAAGGTTTCCTCTTCACCCGCTACTGCCGTCTGCCCGTCAGCTGACGGGTCCGTTGCTCACTCCCACGTGGCGCGAGTGCCGCGTGTGCCGCGTGAGGAAAGCTTCCTCCGGGCACTATGGGAGGGGACACCGGACCCCGGGGGCCTGCAACACGGAAGGGACTCTTGTGTTCAAGACCGTACTGATGATCGAAAAGGCGCTCTCCGACGCCGACGTGGAGCTGGTCACCACGCTGCACGGCGAGGAGAAGGTCTCCTTCGTCGTCCTGATGCAACCCCGCGGCAAGACCGACGAGCTCCTGCGGGCCCTCGACGACGTGGCCCTCGGACATCTCGACAAGGCGGTGCACGAGCACGAGGAGGCCGATGCCGGCGCCGTCGCGGGCGAGTCGCTGGAGCACAGCCTGCGCCACCTGCGCGCGGCCGGCGCCGAGGCGGTCGGCAAGGTGGTCGAGGCCCACCCCCTGGACAGCCTGCGCGCGGTGGTCGAGGAGACCGGCGCCGACGAGGTGCTGGTGCTCACCGCGCCGCACTTCGTGGAGGAGTTCTTCCACCGCGACTGGGCCTCCCAGGCCCGCCACAAGGTCGGCGTCCCGGTGCTGAAGCTGTTCGCCAGCGAGACCTGAGCGGAGCGGCCGGAACCCTCCGGTGGTGCAGAATCGTCCTTGCGTGCGCGCCCCGGTCCGGGGCCCCCGTTCGCGAGGACGATTCGCCACTTCCTACGGAGCACTCCCTTGAACGACGCCGCCCACGACCTGCACGCCCCGCACTTCATCGGCATCGGCGGCGCCGGCATGTCCGGACTGGCCAAGATCCTCACCGTCCGCGGCGCCAAGGTCTCCGGCAGCGACGCCAAGGAGTCCGAGACCGTGCTGGCGCTGCGCGAACTGGGCGCCGCCGTCGCGGTCGGCCACGCCGCCGCGAACGTGCCGGACGGCGCCAGCAGCATCGTGGTCTCCAGCGCCATCCGCGAGGACAACCCGGAGCTGGCCGCCGCCCGCGAGCGCGGCATCCCGGTGGTGCACCGCTCCGACGCGCTGGCCGCGCTGATGGGCGGGCGCCGGGCGCTGGCGGTGGCCGGCACCCACGGCAAGACCACCACCACCAGCATGCTCGCGGTGGCGCTGGGCGCCCTCGGCCTGGACCCGTCCTACGCGATCGGCGGCGACCTGGACGCGCCCGGCTCCAACGCGCACCACGGCGCCGGCGAGATCTTCGTGGCCGAGGCGGACGAGAGCGACCGCAGCTTCCACAAGTACGCCCCCGAGGTCGCGATCATCCTCAACGTGGAGCTGGACCACCACGCCAACTACGCCTCGATGGACGAGATCCACGACTCCTTCGAGACCTTCGTCGGCCGGATCCAGCCCGGCGGCACCCTGGTGGTCTCCGCCGACCACCCCGGCGCCCGCGAGCTGACCGCCCGGGTGGCCGGCCGCGAGGGGCTGAACGTGGTCACCGTGGGCGCCGCCGAGGACGCCACCGTGCGGGTGCTCTCGATCGCGCCGCGCGGCATGACCAGCCAGGTGGTGGTGGAGCTGGAGGGCAGCGAGCTGGCCTTCACCGTCTCCGTCCCCGGCCGGCACTACGCGCACAACGCGGTGGCCGCGCTGGCCGCCGGCGTCGCGCTGGGCGTGCCCGCCGAGCGGCTGGCCGAGGCGCTGGGCTCCTACACCGGGGTGCGCCGCCGGCTGCAGCTCAAGGGCGAGGCGGGCGGCGTGCAGGTGATCGACTCCTACGCGCACCACCCGACCGAGATGGCCGCCGACCTGGAGGCGATCCGGGACGCGGTGCGGGAGTCCACCGACGGCCGGGTGCTGGTGGTCTTCCAGCCGCACCTGTTCAGCCGCACCCAGCAGCTGGCCGAGGAGATGGGCCAGGCGCTGGCGCTGGCCGACGCCTCCGTGGTGCTGGACATCTACCCGGCCCGCGAGGACCCGATCCCGGGCGTCACCAGCGAGCTGATCATCGGGGCCGCCCGCCGGGCCGGGGCGGACGTGGCCGCCGAGCACCGGTTCGACGCCGCGCCCGCGCTGCTGGCCGGGATGGCCAAGCCGGGCGATCTGGTTCTCACCATGGGAGCCGGGGACGTCACCAACCTCGGTCCGGCCATCCTTGAGGAGCTCGCACGATGACCTACGAGATCGAGAAGACCGACGCCGAGTGGCGGGCCCAGCTCAACCCGGACGAGTTCCGGGTGCTTCGCCAGGCGGGCACCGAGCGCCCGTTCACCGGTGAGTACACCGACACCAAGACCGCCGGCGTCTACGCCTGCCGGGCCTGCGGCTCCGAGCTGTTCAGCTCGGAGGCCAAGTTCGAGAGCCACTGCGGCTGGCCCTCCTACTTCGCGCCGCTGGCCGGCGACCGGGTCGAGTACATCGAGGACACCACGCTCGGCATGCGCCGGGTCGAGGTGCGCTGCGCCCGCTGCGGCAGCCACCTCGGGCACGTCTTCGAGGGCGAGGGCTACCCGACCCCGACCGACCAGCGCTACTGCATCAACAGCATCTCGCTGACCCTGCGGCCGGCCGAGTAGCGAAAAATCCGGAGAGGCCTGCGACCGGATCGGCTGTCCGATCCGTCCTGGTGGTCAGAGCCCGTGCCGAACGGGCCCGCATGGCCGGCGTGCGGTTGAGACCACCAGAAGGACATCCGAGATGAACGACGAGTTCAGCAACGCCCTGCGCGAGGAGCTGTCCCGGCTGAGCGAGCCGCCGGTCGGCGACCTGGTCGGGCAGGCGGCCCGCCAGGGCCGCCGGGTCCGGCGGTTCCGGGCGATCGGGGCGACGGCGGCGGTGGCCGCCGTCGCCACCGTGACCGCGGTGCTCGGCGGGCAGGCGGTCGGCCACGGCCACGGCGGCACCACCGTCCAGCAGATCGGCCCGGCGGCGGCGCTGGAGGCACCGGTGGGCGCTTCCGCCTCCGCCTCTGCTTCCGCTTCCGCCTCTGCTTCCGCTTCCGCCACCCCGTCGGCGCCGGCTTCGGCCACCGCGTCCGCGTCCGCCGCCTCGCCCTCCGCCTCCGGCGGCGGCGCGCTGGTCCCGGCCACCGCGGCCGCCCTGCTCGACGCGGTGGTCAAGTCGCTGCCGGCCGGGTTCACCGCCGACCACTTCAGCGCCGACCTGCCGAAGCCCCCGATCACCACCGACCCGACCGTCTTCCTCCAGCTGCACAGCGGCTCGAGCAACGGCCGGATCAGCGCCAGCGCGTTCAGCTACGACACCGCGGGGCCCTGCACGGTGCCGGAGGGCTCCCAGAACGTCACCATCGCCTGCTCGACCGACCGGGCCGGCGACCAGGTGCACGTGCTGACCAACACCAAGAACTGCATCCAGGCGCAGAGCATCATCGTCTACCGCCCCGACGGCATCGGCGTCGGGATCGACCTCTCCTCCTGCCTCGACTGGACCGGCAGCCAGAACCCCTCGGCCACCGTGGTCCTGACCCATGACCAGGCGATCGCACTGGCCGACAATCCGCTGATCAACACGAGGATGCCCGCCGCGTTCGTCCAGGCCGCCGACGCCGCCTACCCGAACCTGCCCGAGCCGCAGTAGCCCACCGGCGACCGCCGCGGCCCCTCCCGGGGCCGCGGCGACCGGCGTTCCCACACCAGCGACCGACCCGGGGGTTCCACGTGCGCAACGAAGCAGAGTTCACCGCCTTCGCCGAAGGCAGCGCCAAGCGGCTGCGGCAGATCGCCTACCTGATGTGCCGCGACTGGCACCTCGCCCAGGACCTGACCCAGACCACCTTCACCAAGATGTACGTCCACTGGAACCGGATCACCCGCACCCCGGGCTCCGACCCGTTCCAGTACGCCCGCAAGGTGCTGCTGAACGCGCTGCTGGACCACCGGCGGCTGCGCAGCAGCACCGAGCTGGCGGTGGACCGGGTACCGGACGAGCCGGACGGCGCCGCCGACCCCGCGGCCACCCGGCTGACCCTGCTGGACGCGCTGGAGCGGCTGCCCAAGCGGGACCGGGCGATCGTGCTGCTGCGCTACTGGGAGGACCTGAGCGTGGAGGCGACCGCCGAGGTGCTGGGGGTCAGCGTCTCGGTGGTGAAGTCGCAGAGCGCCCGTTCGGTGGCCGCGCTCCGGGCCCACCTCGGCCAGGAGGGGCGCCTGCTGCTCGGCTGACCATCCGTCAGATGGTCACGATTCCGTATCGCGCTGGGGATAAGCCGTGCCGATTGTCATCAGAGAGGTTTAGAACTGGGCCCATGTGGTTGCTCTTCCTCGTCCCGGCCTGCGTGATCGCGGTGGTCTCCTGCCTCCGCCTGGTCCGGGCGGCAGCCACCGCCGACGCGATGGCGGGGATCGCCGAGGAGGAGCCGGAGGCGCTGTCGATCGGCCTCTACGAGACGGCCTACCTGGCCGGCGGGCCCAGCCGGGTGGTGGACCTGGCGCTGGTGCTGATGAGCGGCCGCGGCCGGCTGCACCTGGCGCACACCGGCTGGACCACGGTGGTCGACCCGCTCGGCCGCAGCCGGCTGGAGCGGGCGCTGATCGGCGAGATCGGCCCGGAGGGGCAGTGCCGCACCAGCGAGCTGCGGCAGGCCCTGGTGGACCACCCGACGGTGACCGAGATCGGGGTGCGGCTCTCGCTGGCCGGCCTGGCCACGCCGGCCGGCATCCGGGAGAGCACCCTGCAGGCGGTCCGCCAGGTCCGCCAGGCGCTGGTGCTGGCGGTCGTGCTGCTGCTGGCGGCGCTGACCCTGACCCGGCCGGGCGAGCCGGGCGGCACGGCCACCCTGGCCTGGTTCTCGCTGCCGCTGATCCTCACCACCGGCACCCTGCTGATGGCCCGGGTGGACGTGCACCCCTACACCCGCTGGGCGGCCCCGGCCGGTCAGCGGGTGCTGCGCGAGCTGCGCGTGCCGGGCCGGCGCGGCGAGTCGGACACCGAGCGGCGGCTGCTCACCGCGGTGGCGATGAGCGGGGCGGACGCGGTGCCGGACGCCCGGCTGCGGGCGGCGCTGCGCGGCTGAGCCGGTGCGCCGCCCGCGAGCCGGGCGCGGGGTGGCGGTGCGTCAGGCCAGGCCGGCCAGCAGGTCGGCGACCGGCTTGCGGCGGCCGGTGAAGAACGGCACCTCCTCGCGGACGTGCAGCCGGGCCCGGGACGGGCGCAGGTCGCGCATCAGGTCGACGATCCGGTGCAGCTCGTCGGCCTCGAAGGCGAGCAGCCACTCGTAGTCGCCGAGCGCGAAGGAGGCGACCGTGTTGGCCCGCACGTCCGGGTAGCCGCGGGCCATCATGCCGTGCTCGGCCAGCATCTGCCGGCGCTCCTCGTCCGGCAGCAGGTACCACTCGTAGGAGCGGACGAACGGGTAGACGCAGACGTACTCGCGCGCGTGCTCGTCGGCCAGGAAGGCCGGGATGTGCGACT
Source organism: Kitasatospora sp. NPDC006697 (assembly GCF_042869935.1). NCBI lineage: Bacteria > Bacillati > Actinomycetota > Actinomycetes > Kitasatosporales > Streptomycetaceae > Kitasatospora > Kitasatospora sp. NPDC006697. The sequence goes on along the minus strand of NZ_JBIAGU010000019.1, from coordinate 168,330 downwards.
TGTTGAACTCGGCCGGGCGGTGCAGCGCCATGTTCGACCAGACCGGGGCGAGCAGCCGGCCCAGCGCGGTGCGGCGGAACCGGTTGTAGGCCTCCTGGAGGTCGTCCGAGCTCTCGGCGTGCCACCAGATCATCAGGTCGGCGTCGGCGCGCAGGCCGGAGACGTCGTAGCTGCCGCGGACCACCACGTCCTTGGCGGCCAGCTGCTCGAACAGCTCCTCGACCTCGGCGGCCAGGCCGGTGCGGTCCTCCGGGAGGACGCCCTCCAGCCGGAACACCGACCACATGGTGTAGCGGATGACCTGGTTCAGGTCCCGGGCCTTCTTCTTCGCGGGCTGCTCGGTGCTCTCAGTCATGGTCCTCATTCTCCCTTCGCTCCCCCTGCCCCTGGCAGGAGGTCACTACTTCTTCGGCGGCCCGCCGGGCGCTGCCCACGCAGGCCGGGATGCCCACGCCGTCGAAGGCGGCGCCGGCGAGCGCCAGGCCCCCGGTGGCGCGGGCGGCGGCCCGGATCCGGGCGACCCGGTCCTGGTGGCCGACCGGGTACTGCGGCAGGCCGGCCCGCCAGCGGGTGACGGCGGTGGCGTACGGGACGGCGGTCAGCCCGACCGCCTCGCGCAGGTCGGCGAGCGAGCGGCGGACCAGCTCGGCGTCGTCCAGGTCGAGCGCGGCCTCCTCGCGGTGCCGGCCGAGCGAGGTGCGCAGCAGGAAGGCCTCCGGCGCGGACTCGGCCAGCCAGCCCCACTTCTGGCTGGAGAAGGTGGCGGCCTTGATCGACCGGCCGTCCACCGGCGGCACCAGGAAGCCGCTACCGGGCGGCGGCGCGGGCAGCTCGGCCCGGTGGAAGGCCATGGTGACCAGGGCCATCCCGGCGTACTCGACGCCGGCCAGTTCGGCGGCCGCGGCGGGCGCCTCGCGGGCCAGCAGCCGGGCGGCGACGGGGGCCGGCACGGTGAGCAGCACGGCGTCGTAGGCCTCGCCGTCCACCAGCCAGCCCTGCGGGGTGCGGCGCAGCTCGCCGACCGGGGAGTCCAGCCGCAGCTCGGCACCGGCCGCGCGGCAGGCCTCGGCGACGGCGAGCGGCAGGGTGCCGATCCCGCCGGGCAGCCCGGCGAAGACCGGGCCGCCGGCGCTGGGCCGGGAGAGCAGCTCGTGCACGCCCTCGACCAGCGAGCCGCCGCCCTGGGCGATGGCCAGCAGCTGCGGCACGGCGGCGCGCAGCGAGATCTCCTCGGCCCGCCCGGCGTAGACGCCGCCGAGCAGCGGCTCGACCAGCCGGTCCACCACCTCCCGGCCGAGCCGGTCGGCGACATAGCCGCCGATCGAGGTGTCCTCGCCGAACCGGGCGGCACGCTCCTGCCGGGCCCGGTCCAGGCCGGCCTCGGTGAGCACCCCGGAGGCGGCCAGTGCACCCAGGTCGCCGGGCACGCCCATGAGTTGACCGGCCGGCAGCGGGCGCAGCGCGCCCCGGGTCCAGACCGCGGCCTTGGCGGTGGTGGGCGCCTGCAGCGCCTCGCCGAGCCCGACCGCGCGGGCCAGGCCGACCGCCTCGGGGCGGCGGGCCAGCATGGACTCGGCGCCCAGGTCGACCCGGACCCCGCCGACCTCGCCGCTGTGCAGCTTGCCACCGAGCCGGCCGCCCGACTCGAAGAGCACCACCCGGGCCCGGGCGGGCCCCTCGGCGGCGCCGCAGAGGAAGGCGGCGGCGGCCAGGCCGGTGATCCCGCCGCCGATCACGGCGACCCTGGGCAGTGCTGCGGTGCGTGGTTCAGCCATGGCTGGCAGTCTCGCAGTCCTCACGTCCGGCCGGGTCAGCGGGCGCTGGCCTCGTGCACGAAGGCGACCAGCCGGGTCAGCGCGTCCGGGTCCATGCTGGGCGAGACGCCGTGGCCGAGGTTGAAGATGTGGCCGCTGGTGCCGAGCGCGGAGGCGGCGTGCAGCACCTCGCGGGCCTTGGTCTCCACCACGGAGGTCGGGGCGAAGAGCACCGCCGGGTCCAGGTTGCCCTGCAGCGCCTTGCCGAGGCCGACCCGGCCGGCGGCGACGTCCAGCGGCACCCGCCAGTCCACGCCGACCACGTCGGCGCCGGCCTCGCCCATCAGGCCGAGCAGTTCGCCGGTGCCGACGCCGAAGTGGATCCGCGGCACGCCGTAGCCGGCCACCGCGTCGAAGACCTTGGCGCTGCCCGCCATCACGGAGCGCCGGTAGTCGTCCGGGGCGAGCGAGCCGACCCAGGAGTCGAAGAGCTGGATCGCCGAGGCGCCGGCCTCGATCTGCACCTTGAGGAAGCCGGCGGTGATCACCGCGAGCCGGTCCACCAGCTCGGCCCAGAGCTCGGGCTCGCCGTACATCATGGCCTTGGTGCGCTCGTGGCCCTTGGACGGGCCGCCCTCGATCAGGTAGCTGGCCAGGGTGAAGGGGGCGCCGGCGAAGCCGATCAGCGGGGTGTCGCCGAGCTCGTCGACCAGCAGGCCGACCGCCTCGGTGACGTAGCCGACGTCCTCGGGCTCCAACGGGCGCAGCCGCTGCAGGTCGGCCCTGGTGCGGATCGGGTCGGCGATCACCGGGCCGACGCCGGGCTTGATCTCGACGTCGATGCCGACCGCCTTGAGCGGGACCACGATGTCGCTGAAGAAGATCGCCGCGTCCACCTTGTGCCGGCGGACCGGCTGCAGGGTGATCTCCTTGACCAGTTCGGGCCGCATGCAGGACTCGAGCATCGGGATGCCCTCGCGCACCTTGTGGTACTCGGGCAGCGAGCGGCCGGCCTGCCGCATGAACCAGACCGGGGTGTGCGGGACCGGCTCGTGCCGGCAGGCGCGCAGGAAGGCGGAGTCGTGCGCGGCGGTGCGGCGCACGGAGGGCTGGGCGGCGGTCGTCTCACTCACCGCGCCATCCTCCCACGCGTGATCGCGGCGCCGGTCGCGCCCAGCTCGTGGGATTGTCCAATTTCAGACGTGGTCGACTGGTGGCATGGCGTGCCGGTCCTGGGGGAACTGTCGCACAGGGCCTAGTCTTCAGCTCATGGCATCGGTCGGTGGGAACCCCGCGCAGCACGGCGGGACGGGCAAGGAGTCGGCGCCGATCGGGTTCACGGCCGCCGTGCAGGCGCTGGCGGCGGCCCGGGTGCGGCCCGAGGTGCGGCTCTCCCCCACTCCGGCGCCGCGCCGGCTGGCCCCGTTCGCCTGGGCGGTGACCGCCGAGGTGGAGGTGGACGGCGAGGAGTTGGCCGACGGGCGCTTCGTGCTGCTCCACGATCCGGCCGGCCAGGAGGCCTGGCAGGGCGAGTTCCGGGTGGTGACGATGGCCCGGGCCGAGCTGGAGCCGGAGATCGCCGGCGACCCGATGCTCGGCGAGGTCGGCTGGTCCTGGCTGATGGACGCGCTGCAGGCGCACGGCGCCGGCTACGCCGAGCCGGGCGGCACGGTGACCCACGCCGCCTCGCAGTACTTCGGCGCGCTGGCCGACCGGACCGACAGCACCGAGCTGGAGCTGCGGGCCTCCTGGACCCCGGCCGACGGCCGGTTCGAGCGCCACCTGTCCGCCTGGGCGGACCTGCTGGCGGTCTGCGCGGGGCTGCCCCCCGCGGTGCCCGCGCCCCTGCCGCCGGCCGACGCGCCGTCACTCGGCGGAGTGGTCCCGATGCCCGCGCGCCGCCGTCCCCGCTCACACTGAAGGCTGACGCCCCGCCAGACCCCCGCAGACCCGGTCCCCGCTGCTCACTGGGGGTTACGGGGCGTCAACTCACGCACACCGGCCGATCGTTTCGTGTGGGTTTCGTTCGATTTCCTCCGACTTCTGGGCATGTTGCATCAATCATCCGCTCGATTTGTCCGTATTGTGACTCACTAGATCGTGATCATTCGCTAAAGCCGGGCACGGATGATGCCGAAGCAGTCTGTGACCCTTTCCACACGCGGAACACTCCGACTCCTTCGCCCATCGGGGTTCCGTCCGCCACTCCCCTCAGGAGGCACGGTGTCGGTCCTGCTAGAGCACCCCGCAAACGTGGTCGCCTACCGCCCGACCAAGCCCACCGCGATGGTGGTGATCGCCGACCCCCGGGTCCGCAACACGGTCACCCGTCATCTGTGGGCCCTCGGCGTCCGCGACGTCATCGAGGTGTCGTCGATCGCCGAGGCCCGGCCGCGGGTCTCCACCCCCCGGGACATCTGCGTGGCCGACGTCCACCTGCCGGACGGCTCCGGCCTGACCATCCTGGCCGAGACCCGGGCCGCGGGCTGGCCGAACGGGCTGGCGCTCTCCGCCGCCGACGACATCGGCGCGGTGCGCAGCGCGCTGGCCGGCGGCGTCAAGGGCTACGTGGTCACCGGCACCCGCACCAACGTCGCGATGCCCGGCCGCCCGGGCCTGCCGCTGGGCGCGGCCGGGCTGGCCGGGCGGATGCGCCGGCCCGGCATCCCGGGCGCCCCGGGCCACCACGGTGCGCCGGGCGCGCCCGGGGCCCCCGGTGCGCCGGGCGCCGCGCCGGCCGCCTACCGCGAGCTGTCCGGCCGCGAGGTCGAGGTGCTGCGGCTGGTCGCCGAGGGTCAGTCCAACAAGGCGATCGGCGTGGCGATGGGGCTCTCCGCGCTGACCGTGAAGAGCCACCTGGCCCGGATCGCCCGCAAGCTGGGCACCGGCGACCGGGCGGGCATGGTCGCGGTCGCGCTGCGGACCGGCATCATCCACTGAGCCGCGACGGCGGCCCGGAGGAACGTTTCCTCCGGGCCGCCGTTGGCATCCGGGCAGGTCCGCGCCTGACGATCAGGGTCCACCGAGCGGGGGTCGTCGTACCCTTGGTGGGTGACCGACGCCGCTGAAGCCATCGCCGTAGAGACCGTCCCGGTGCCGCTCCTCGAACCCCGGGAGGGCCTGCCACCGGTGGTGGCCGACCAGGCGGCGCTCGACGCGGTGATCGCGGCCTTCGCGGCCGGCACCGGACCGGTCGCCGTGGACGCCGAACGGGCCTCCGGCTACCGCTACGGCCAGCGCGCGTACCTGATCCAGCTGCGCCGGGCCGGCGCCGGCACCGCACTGATCGACCCGATCGCCTGCCCCTCGCTGGCCCCGCTCGGCGAGGCGCTGGCCGAGGCGGAGTGGGTGGTGCACGCGGCCACCCAGGACCTGCCCTGCCTGGCCGAGGTGGGGATGCGCCCGCACCGGCTCTTCGACACCGAACTGGCCGGCCGGATCGCCGGCTTCGCCCGGGTCGGCCTGGGCCCGATGACCGAGAACGTGCTCGGCTACAGCCTGGCCAAGGAGCACTCCGCGGTGGACTGGTCCACCCGCCCGCTGCCCGAGCCCTGGCTGCGCTACGCCGCGCTGGACGTGGAGGTGCTGGTCGAGCTGCGGGACGCGCTGGAGGCCGAGCTGGCCGGCCAGGGCAAGCTCGACTGGGCGCTGGAGGAGTTCGCCTCGATCGCCGCCGCGCCCCGCCCGGCCCCCCGGGTGGACCCCTGGCGCCGCACCTCCGGACTGCACAAGATCCGCCGCCGGCGGCAGCTGGCCGCGGTCCGCGAGCTCTGGCAGGCCCGCGACCGGGTGGCCCAGGAGCGGGACGTCTCGCCCGGCCGGGTGCTCTCCGACGCCGCCATCGTGGCCGCCGCCCTGGCCATGCCGGCCAACCTGCCCGGCCTGCAGGCCGTCGCCGGCTTCGGCCCGCGGATGCACCGGCGCCAGCTGGAGCAGTGGCTGGCCGCGCTGGACCGGGCCCGGGCGATCCCGGAGGCCCAGCTGCCGCCGGCCGCCGCCCCGCACGAGGGTCCGCCGCCGCCGCGCGCCTGGGCCGAGAAGGACCCGGTCGCGGCCGCCCGGCTGACCGGCGCCAAGGCCGCGGTCACCGAGCTGTCGGAGCGGCTGCGGCTGCCGGCCGAGAACCTGATCACCCCCGAGCTGATCCGCCGGGTCTCCTGGGAGCCGCCGGCCGAGGCCACCGCAGCCGCGGTGGCCGACGCCCTGCGGGCCCTCGGGGCTCGCGCCTGGCAGGTCGAACTGGTGGCCCCGGCGGTCGCCGCGGCCTTCCTGAAGGCAGAGTCCGGGGCCGTCTGACGGACGTGGCGGGGGACACAGCCGCCTCCGGGGGCCCGGCCCTGGGCAAGTTGGTTACCGACCAGTAGCATGGCCGTGAAGCAGTGCCGCTCGCCCATGGGCGCCGGGCTGCGCACCATGCCATGTCCCCTGGGAGGAGAGCCCCCGTGCCTCGTACCGCGAGGGACGTCGTCTTCGTCGACGGCGTCCGCACCCCGTTCGGCAAGGCCGGCCCGAAGGGCATCTACCACGAGACCCGCGCCGACGACCTGGTCGTCAAGTGCATCCGGGAGCTCGTGCGCCGCAACCCGAACCTGCCCGTCGAGCGGATCGATGAGGTCGCGATCGCGGCCACCACCCAGATCGGCGACCAGGGCCTGACCATCGGCCGCACCGCCGCGCTGCTGTCCGGGCTGCCGAAGTCGGTGCCCGGCTACGCGATCGACCGGATGTGCGCCGGCGCGATGACCGCCGTCACCACCACCGCCGGCGGCATCGCCTTCGGCGCCTACGACATCGTGGTGGCCGGCGGCGTCGAGCACATGGGCCGCCACCCGATGGGCGAGGGCGTGGACCCCAACCCGCGCTTCGTCTCCGAGAAGCTGGTGGACGAGTCCGCCCTCTTCATGGGCATGACCGCGGAGAACCTGCACGACCGCTTCCCGCACCTCACCAAGGAGCGCTGCGACGCCTACGCGGTGCGCTCCCAGGAGAAGGCGGCCAAGGCCTACGCCAACGGCGACATCCAGCCCGACCTGGTGCCGATCGCCATCCGCAACACCAACCCCGAGGCCGGCGAGACCGGCTGGGGCCTGGCCACCGCGGACGAGCCGATGCGCCCGGGCACCACCATGGAGTCGCTGGCGGGCCTGAAGACCCCGTTCCGCCCGCACGGCAACATCACCGCCGGCAACGCGGCGGGCCTCAACGACGGCGCCACCGCCTCGCTGCTGGCCGCCGAGGACGTCGCCCGCGAGCTGGGCCTGCCGGTCAAGATGCGCCTGGTCTCCTACGCCTTCGTCGGCGTGGAGCCCGAGGTCATGGGCATCGGCCCGGTGCCGGCCACCGAGAAGGCGCTGGCCAAGGCCGGCCTGACCATCGACGACATCGGCGCCTTCGAGATCAACGAGGCGTTCGCCGTCCAGGTGCTGTCCATGCTCGACCACTTCGGCATCGCCGATGACGACGAGCGGGTCAACCCGTTCGGCGGGGCGATCGCCTTCGGCCACCCGCTGGCCTCCTCCGGCGTCCGCCTGATGAACCAGCTGGCCCGCCGGTTCGAGCAGCGCCCCGACGTCCGCTACGGCCTGACCTCCATGTGCATCGGCTTCGGCATGGGCGGGACCGTCATCTGGGAGAACCCGCACTTCGAGGGTGGCAAGTGATCATGACCAACACCACCGAGCTCCTCACCCGCGGCGCCGAGCTGTTCCCCGGCGAGGTCGTCACCACCGCGCACGTACGGCACCTGGACCTGCCCGGCCAGGCCGGCCGGCTGGCGCTGATCACCCTGGACAACGGCTTCGACCACACCAAGCCGACCACCTTCGGCCCGGGCTCGCTGCTCAAGCTGTCGGTGGCGCTGGACCAGGTCGAGGCGGAGGCCGCGGCCGGGCAGATCGCCGGCGTGGCGATCACCGGCAAGCCGTTCATCTTCGCGGTCGGCGCCGACCTCAAGGGCGTCGAGCTGCTGACCGAGCACGCCGACGCGCTGGCCATCGGCAAGGGCGGCCACGAGGTCTTCAAGCGGATCGCCGCGCTGCCGGTGCCGACCTTCACCTTCTACAACGGCGCCGCCATGGGCGGTGGCGTGGAGATCGGCCTGCACTGCGACTACCGCACGGTGAGCGCGGGCGTGCCGGCCTTCTCGCTGCCCGAGGTCTTCCTCGGCCTGGTCCCCGGCTGGGGCGGCTGCACCCTGCTGCCGAACCTGGTCGGCCCGGCCAACGCGGTCAAGGTGATCATCGAGAACTCGATGGCGCAGAACAAGCAGCTCAAGGGCAAGGAGGTGTTCGAGCTCGGGATCGCGGACGCGATCTTCGAGCCGGCCGACTTCCTGGAGCAGTCGCTGCTCTGGGCCGCGAAGGTCCTCAAGGGCGAGACCGTGGTCGTGCGCCCCGAGATCGACCGCGGCGAGCACTGGGACCAGTGCATCGCCTGGGGCCGCGCCGTCGCCGACGGCAAGGTGCACGGCGCCGCGCCGGCCGCCTACCGCGCGCTGGACATCATGCAGGAGGCCAAGGACGCCGACCTGCAGAAGGGCTTCGACGCCGAGGACGCCGCGCTGGCCGACCTGATCATGGGCGGCGAGCTGCGGGCCGGCCTCTACGCCTTCAACCTGGTGCAGCGCCGGGCCAAGAAGCCGTTCGGCGCCCCGGACAAGTCGCTGGCCCGCCCGGTCTCCAAGGTCGGCGTGGTCGGCGCGGGCCTGATGGCCTCGCAGCTGGCGCTGCTCTTCGCGCGCCGCCTGGAGGTGCCGGTGGTGCTCACCGACATCGACCAGGAGCGGATCGACAAGGGCGTCGGCTACGTGCACGCCGAGATCGACAAGCTGCTGGCCAAGGGCCGGATCGGCAAGGACAAGGCCAACAGGCTCAAGGGCCTGGTCTCCGGCCACCTGGACAAGGCGACCGCCTTCGGCGACGCGGACTTCGTGATCGAGGCCGTGTTCGAGGAGATGGGCGTCAAGCAGAACGTCTTCGCCGAGCTGGAGGCCGTGGTCGCGCCGACCGCGATCCTGGCCACCAACACCTCCTCGCTCTCGGTCTCCGAGATGGCCTCCAAGCTGGAGCACCCGGAGCGCGTGGTCGGCTTCCACTTCTTCAACCCGGTGGCGATCCTGCCGCTGCTGGAGATCGTCCGGGCCGAGCGGACCGACGACGCCTCGCTGGCCACCGCCTTCGCGGTCGCCAAGAAGCTGAAGAAGACCGCGGTGCTCTCCAAGGACGCCCCGGCGTTCGTGGTGAACCGCATCCTGACCCGCTTCATGGGCGAGATCCAGACGATCATCGACGAGGGCACCTCGTTCGAGACCGTCGAGAAGGCCGTGCAGCCGCTCGGCCTGCCGATGTCGCCGATCGCGCTGCTGGAGCTGGTCGGCCCGGCCATCGCGCTGCACGTGTCGGAGACCCTGCACGGCGCCTTCCCGGAGCGGTTCGCCGTCTCCGAGAACCTGGGCAAGGTGGTCAAGGCCGGCAAGCGCGGCTTCTACGTCTGGCAGGACGGGCAGCAGGTGCTCGACCCGGAGGTGCTGGAGCTCCTCTCCTTCGGCGACAGCGTGCTCACCGAGGAGCAGGTCCGGGCCCGGGCGCTGGACGCGGTGGCGCAGGAGATCGGCCTGATGCTGGACGAGGGCGTGGTCGGCGAGGCGCAGGACATCGACCTGTGCATGATCACCGGCGCCGGCTGGCCGTTCCACCTGGGCGGGATCACCCCGTACCTGGACCGCGAGGGCGTCTCCGAGCGGGTCAACGGCAAGAAGTTCCTGGCCCCCGGCCTGGCCAGCGTGCCGGTCTGAGCCTGACCCGGCCCCGCCGGCGATGACCAAGGGCGCCCCTCCTCTGCCAGGGAGGGGCGCCCTTCGCTATACAGCAAATCAGGACGAAGCGCATAATACCGATAGGCCAAGCGGTTCAGACTTGCACACGCACGAAGGAGGCGAGTCGTATGGCCGACGTCTCACATCGAGCCGGTGATCTGCGCACGCATCCGGACATCGCCGAGATGCGCGCCCGGTACGCACGCATGATGGACGGACCCCAGGGAGTGGCGGTGGACGGCCTGGTCGTCCTGGCCGGCCTCTATCTCGCCATCTCGCCCTACGTGGTGCACTTCAGCGCCGCCAGCCACGAGCTGGTGGTCTGCAACCTGATCCTCGGCATCGGCATCGCCGTACTGGGGCTCTGCCTCACCCTCGCTCCGGCCCGGATGATGGGCCTGACCTGGGCGATGGCCGCCACCGGTGTCTTCCTGATCATCTCCCCCTGGGTGGTGACCGTCGGGCACACCGCGACCCGGGGCATGATCTGGAACCAGGTCATCGTGGGCGGCGTCACCGTGGCGCTGGCCCTGACCGCCGGGGCCGGCATGGTGGTGGGCAACCGCCGACGCCGGATCTGACCCTCTCCCCCGACCTGCCCGGCCCCTGCGGACCGGGCAGGTCCTCCTCGCGCCCTACGCCTCGACCGGCTGCGCGGCGTCCAGCCGGGAGACCAGCGCGGTGACCTGGCGGGCGACGTCCGGCGCGGTCAGGCCGATCTCGGCCAGGATCTCCTCGCGCTTGGCGTGGTCCAGGAACTCCTGCGGGATGCCGAAGTCGCGCACCGGAAGGTCCACCTCGGCGTCGCGCAGCGCCTGCGCCACGGCCGAGCCGACGCCGCCCGCCCGCCCGTTGTCCTCCACCGTGACGACCACCCGGTGCCCGGCCGCCAGGCCCGGCAGCGCGGCGTCCACCGGCTTGACCCAGCGCGGGTCCACCACGGTGGCGCTGATGCCCTGGGCGTCCAGCAGCGCGGCGGCCTCCAGGCAGAGCGGGGCCAGCGCGCCGACCGAGACGATCAGCACATCGGCCCGGCGCTCCCCCTCGGCCACCGGCTCCGCCGAGCCGTGCAGCACGTCCATCCCGCCGATCCGGCCCAGCGAGGGCACCGCCGGGCCGACCGTGCCCTTGGAGTAGCGGACCACCGTGGCCGCGTCCTCGACCTGCACGGCCTCGCGCAGCTGGGCGCGGAGCTGGTCGGCGTCGCGCGGGGCGGCGAGGCGCAGGCCCGGCACCACCTGCAGGATCGACATGTCCCACATGCCGTTGTGCGAGGCGCCGTCGGTGCCGGTGACCCCGGCCCGGTCCAGCACGAAGGTGACGCCGAGCTTGTGCAGCGCCACGTCCATCAGCACCTGGTCGAAGGCGCGGTTGAGGAAAGTCGCGTAGACCGCGACCACCGGGTGCATCCCGGCGGTGGCGAGGCCGGCCGCCGAGACGGCCGCGTGCTGCTCGGCGATGCCCACGTCGAAGGTGCGCTGCGGGAAGGCCTTGGCGAACGGGGCCAGGCCGACCGGGTGCAGCATCGCGGCGGTGATCGCCACGATGTCCTGGCGCTCCTTGCCGAGCTCGACCATCTCCTCGCCGAAGACCGAGGTCCAGTCCTTGCCCGAGGTCTTCACCGGCAGGCCGGTGTCGGGGTGGATCACGCCGACCGCGTGGAAGCGGTCCTCCTCGTTCTGCTCGGCCGCGTGGTAGCCGCGGCCCTTCTCGGTGATGCAGTGCACGATCACCGGGCCGCCGAAGCCGCGGGCCTTGCGCAGCGCGGACTCCACGGCGACGATGTCGTGGCCGTCGATCGGGCCGATGTACTTCAGGCCCAGGTCCTCGAACATGCCCTGCGGGGCGATGAAGTCCTTGAGGCCCTTCTTGGCGCCGTGCAGCGCGCCGGCCAGGCCCTCGCCGATCACCGGGGTGCGCTGCAGCGCGTCCTTGCCCCAGGTGAGGAAGCGCTCGTAGCCCTGGGTGGTGCGCAGGGTGGCGAGGTGGTTGGCCAGGCCGCCGATGGTGGGCGAGTAGGAGCGCTCGTTGTCGTTGACCACGATCACCACCGGGCGGTCCTCGCCCTCGGCGATGTTGTTCAGCGCCTCCCAGGCCATGCCGCCGGTGAGCGCGCCGTCGCCGGTGACCGCGACCACCGGGCAGTCCTTGCGGCCGAGCAGCTGGTTGGCCTTGGCGATGCCGTCGGCGTAGCCGAGCACGGTGGAGGCGTGCGAGTTCTCGATCACGTCGTGCTCGGACTCGGTCCGGCACGGGTAGCCGGAGAGGCCGCCCTTCATCTTCAGCCGGCTGAAGTCCTGGCGGCCGGTCAGCAGCTTGTGCACGTAGGACTGGTGGCCGGTGTCGAAGAGGATCCGCTCGCGGGGCGAGTCGAAGACCCGGTGCAGCGCGATGGTCAGCTCGACCACGCCCAGGTTGGGACCCAGGTGGCCGCCGGTCTTGGCGACCTCCTCGATCAGGAAGCTCCGGATCTCCTCGGCGAGGGCCGCCAGCTGCCCCGGGGTGAGCCGGTCGAGATCGCGCGGTCCCCTGATGCGGGTCAGCAAGGACACCCGTTCCTCCTCTGTCGTCTTCGGTCGCCGGGCGGGCGGTCGGCCCGGCCGGACTGGTCGAGTCTAATGTCCGCCGAACGGACGCTTCGCGCCGGGAGCACACCTTCGGGGCGTGCAAAAGCCCGGAACGCGCCCCCTGTTCGCGGGGCGCGTTCCGGGCGGGCGCACGGGGTCAGCCGCGGCCGGAGGACTTCTGGGTCCGGCGGGAGACCGAGTCCAGCACCACCGCGGCCAGCAGCACCGCACCGGTGATCATGTACTGGATCGACTGGCTGATGCCCTGCAGGTCCAGGCCGGTGACGATGGACTGGATGACCAGCATGCCGAGCAGCGCCGACCAGGTCTTGCCGCGGCCGCCGAACAGGCTGGTGCCGCCGATGACGGCCGCCGCGATGGAGTTCATCAGCACGTTGCCGCTGCCCAGCTGCTTGTCGGCGAAGCCGGACTGGGAGGCGATGAAGAGGCCGCCGACCGCGGCCAGGCCGGCCGAGATCATGAAGACCGAGATCCGCACCCAGGCCACGTTGATGCCGGCCCGGCGGGCCGCCTCGACGCCGCCGCCGACCGCGAAGACCTGGCGGCCGTAGGTGGTGCGGCGCAGCACGAAGTCGGTGACCAGCACCACACCGAGGAAGACCACCAGCGCCAGCGGCAGGCCGCGGTCCTGGTTGAGGGTGTAGGCGCCGCCGAAGGCGAGCACCGCGAGCACCGCGGCGCGCAGCAGGATCTCGCTGTTCGCCTTGGCCGGCAGGCCGGCCGCCCGGCGGCTGCGGGCGCCCAGGACGGCGGCGGCCAGGTAGCCGGCCACCGCGATCACGGCCAGCGCGTAGGCGGCGGCGACGTCGGCGAAGAAGTAGTTGTCCAGCTTGGTGATGAAGCCGTTCGGGATGTTGTTCAGGGTGCCGGTGTTGCCCATCACCCAGCCCTGCAGACCGCTCCAGGCGAGCAGGCCGGCCAGCGTCACCACGAAGGCGGGCACGCCGATCTTGGCGAAGAAGAAGCCGTGCAGCGCGCCGATGGCCACCGCCGCCAGCACCGCGATCACCGCGGCCAGCACCTCGTTCATCCCGTGCTGCACCGAGAGCACGGCGGAGACCGCGGCCGAGACGCCGGCCACCGAGCCGAGCGACAGGTCGATCTCGCCGAGCAGCAGCACGAAGACGATGCCGACCGAGATCAGGCCGGGGCCGGCGATGTAGAGGGTGATGTTGGAGATGTTGCCGGCGGTGAGGAACTTGCCGGTGATCGCCTGGAAGATGATCGCGATCAGGACCAGGCCGAGCACCACCGGGACCGAGCCGAGGTCGCCACTGCGCAGCTTGCGCCGGAACTCGGTGACGTAGCCGCTCAGGCCCTGTTCGCGGACCAGCAGCCGCGGGTCGATCGCGGGGGGAGGAGTGGTCTCCGTGGACATCTGCGCTGCCTTCTGGTTGGTGGCGTTGGTCGCGTGCTTGCTCACTGGCCCGCTCCCGCGCTGTGCCGCATGGTCGCATCCGCGACGCGGGCCTGACGGCGGGTCACCGCGTTGTCGGTGGCGCCCGTGATGGCCGAGATGATGGTCTCCTGGCTGGCGGAGGCGACCGGGAAGACGCCGTTGTTGCGGCCCAGCCGCAGCACCGCGACCTGGTCCGCGACCGCGCGCACGTCGGCCATGTTGTGGCTGATCAGGATCACCCCGAGGCCGCGGCCGCGCAGCCGCTCGACCAGGTCGAGCACCTGGGCGGTCTGCTCGACGCCGAGCGCGGCGGTGGGCTCGTCGAGGATGACGATCTTCGGGTCGCCGATCAGCGCGCGGGCGATCGCGACCACCTGGCGCTGGCCGCCGGAGAGCGCCGCCACCGGGATCCGCACGCTGGGGATCCGGATGGAGAGCGTGTCCAGCAGCTCCTTGGCCCGCTTCTCCATGGCGACCTCGTCGAGGCGGCCGCCGCGGACCAGCTCGCGGCCGAGGAAGAGGTTGGCGACCACGTCGAGGTTGTCGCAGAGCGCGAGGTCCTGGTAGACGGTGGCGACGCCGAGCGCCTGGGCGTCCTGCGGGCGGGTCAGCTGGACCCGCCGGCCCTCCCACTCGATCGTGCCCTCGTCGATGGTGTAGACCCCGGCGATGGTCTTCACCAGGGTGGACTTGCCGGCGCCGTTGTCGCCGACCAGCGCCACCACCTCGCCGGCGTGCACGTCCAGGTCCACGCCGGTGAGCACCTGCACGGCGCCGAACCGCTTGGAGATGTCCCGCATCGCGAGCACGGGTATGTCTGACTGAACCATCGGGGCTCCTTCGGGGTCGTCAAAAGGGGCGCACGGGGCTCGAGTCGGCCGGTACGCCGGTGGTCCCGCGGGCGCCGGCCGGACCACTGCTCGGGTCCGGCCGGCGCTCCGGCGGGTGACGGGGCGTCTGACTACTGGATGCCCGCGGCCTTGCAGGCGTCGGCGTACTGCGCGGTGCAGATGTCCGCGGCCTTGTAGAGGCCGTCCGCGATCACGGTGTCCTTGACGTTGGCCTTGGTCACGACGACCGGGGTCAGCAGCAGCGAGGGGATGTTGGCCCCGTTGCTGCTGGTGGAGGCGGTGGCCACGCTGGTGACGTCCATGTTGTGCAGCAGGTCGACCGCGATGGTGGCGGCGCCCTCGGCCTCGGGCTTGTAGGCCTTGTAGATCGTGTAGGACTGGTCGCCCGTCAGGATCCGCTGCACCGCGTCGGAGGCGGCGTCCTGGCCGCCGACCGGGACGTTGACGCCCTGCGCCTTGAGCGCGGTGATGATGGCGGCGGCCATGCCGTCGTTGGCCGAGTAGACGGCCTGGAAGCCGTTCTTGCCCAGGGCGGTGATCGCGGCACCGATCTTCTGGCTGGCCACGGTGGGCTTCCACTCGCCGGACTGCTCGTAGACGACCTTGCCGACGGCGGAGTCCAGCACCTTGTGGGCGCCGGCCTTGAACATGCCCGCGTTCGGGTCGGCGTCGTCGCCGTTGATCATGACCACGTTGGCGGACTTGGCGTTCGCGCCCAGCGCGTCCACCAGCGCCTGGCCCTGCAGCTCGCCGACCTTCTCGTTGTCGAAGGAGACGTAGGCGGCGACCGGACCGTCGGCGAGGCGGTCGTAGGCGATGACCTTGACGCCCTTCTTCTGGGCGTCGGTGACCCAGCTCGCGGTGCCCTTGGCGTTGACCGCGTCCAGCAGGATCACCTTGACGCCCTGCGAGACCAGGGTGTCGAACTGCTGCTTCTGGGTCGCCGCGTCGCCGTTGGCGTTGTTGTACTTGACGGTGCAGTCGGAGCAGAGCGCCTTGACCTTGGCCTCGATCAGCGGCTTGTCGAAGGACTCGTACCGCACCGACGACGAGTTCTCCGGGAGGAGCAGACCGATGGTCTTGTTGTCACCGGAGTTCGCGGAGGACGAGCTGCTGCCGCCGGCCTTGCCGCAAGCGGCCACGGAGAGGGCCATCGAGACGGCGGCGGAGCCGATGACGACGCGACGCATCATTGCGTTCATGTGGGGGGTGCCTCCCTGACAAGAGCCGCAGCGTTGCGGCGAGGTGGAAGGAGTCAACCTTTCTTCGCACCTTGTCGTCAACATGTGAAGTCAACGCTCCCTGGATTCAGATCTTTTCGTTACCTTTCTGAAAGCTCACCTGAGACCAAGCTGTCCGAACCTGTACCGATTCGTCCCCCTTGCGGGGGACGGACGGGGCGTCAGGCGCGGGCGGCGGCGGCCGGGGCGCCGTGCCCGATTGCGCCGGTTTCGCCCATCTCGCTCATCACCAGGGCCAGCGCTCCCAGCACCTCGGCGCGGCCACCCAGGGTGCCCGGCACGATCGACAGCTGACGCGCCGCCGACGGGATCGCGTACCGCGCCACCGAGTCCCGGATCGGGGAAAGCACCAGCTCACCGGCGTCGGCGAGGTCCCCGCCGAGGATCACCCGGCGGGGGTTCAGCAGGTTGCACAGGGTCGCCACCCCGGTCCCGATCTGCCGGCCGGCATCCGCCAGCACCCGGCGGCAGCCCAGGTCGCCCTGCTGGGCCAGTTGGACCACCGCGGAGAGCGTCAACTCCTGCTGATGGCTCGCGTTCAAGAGGTTGAGCAGATAGCGGGAGCCGACGAAGGTCTCCAGGCAGCCCCGGTTGCCGCAGCGGCAGACCGGCCCGGCCTCGTCCAGCGTGATGTGCCCGATCTCGCCCGCGGTGCCGCCCGGGCCCCGGTAGATCTGCCCGTTGATGACCAGCCCGGAGCCCACGCCGCTGGCCACCTTGATGTACGCCAGGTCGCTCAGCCCGCGCCCGGCGCCCCAGACCAGCTCGCCCAGCGCGCCCAGGTTGGCGTCGTTGTCGACGTGCACCGGCATGCCCAGCCGGGCCGACAGCTCCCGGCCGGGGGCGATCCCGGTCCAGCCCGGCAGGATCGCGGTGGAGCCGAGCGCCCCGGTCTCCACGTCGATCGGGCCCGGCACGCCCAGGCCCACCCCGATCACCTTGTCCGCCCGGAACCCGGCCTGCGCCAGCAGCCGCTCCACCAGCGACTCCGCCCGGGCGAAGCCCTGCTCGGCGGAGACGTCCACGTTCATCGGCTCGCTCTCCTCGGCGAGCACCCGGTGCGCCAGGTTGCCCACTGCGACCCGCAGGTGGGAGTGGCCGAAGTCGACGCCGACCACGATCCCGGCGTCCCCGCTGAGCGAGACGCTGCGCGCCCGCCGGCCGCCCGAGGAGGTGTCGGCGACCACGACGGTGCCGCCCTCCTTCAGCTCGCGCACGATGTTGGAGACCGTGGCGGCGGAGAGCCCGGTGCTGCGGGCGATCTCGGCCTGGGTCAGCGAACCGGCCATCCGGACCGCTTTCAACACCCGCTCCAGGTTGGCGCGGTGCAGCGAGGACTGCGAACCCGGCGTGTCCATGGACATGAATTACCCTCCTCAGGGCACGGGAACCCGACCAGCTCCCGCCCCGCGCCGCGCCCTTGCGGCGGAGTCGCGTCTACCAGAAGTTCACCTTCAACTTGTGAACTCTATGCTGATCCGCCCCCCACGTGTCGCCGGAGCGGCGCAGGACGCCCGCGACGGCCCCCGGGGCGCTGCGCCGCACCCTTCGGCAGCGCCGCTCCGGTCCACCTCTACGATGTCCTTTGTTCTCAGCCGCCCCCACCGCCACCGGAGCCGCACGGCCCGCTGCCGGGGGCGCACTCCACGCACAATGACGGGGAATCACATGGCAGGGGATCAGCCGGACCAGAAGACCCAGCTCGACGGGGCCTCGGTCCCGCAGCCGGCACAGCCGCCGGCGGGCGCGGCCGACGTCAGCTACCAGCCGACCGCGCCGGCCTTCCCCGCGCAGCCCGCGCAGCCGGCCGCCGCGCCCGGCGGCGCCCCGATGGGCCCGTACGACCCGCAGGCCTCGGCCGGCTACGGCTACCCGCAGGCCGGTCCGGCCCAGTCCGGCTACTCCGCCCCCGGCCAGCCGGGTCCGGCCCAGCCCTACCCCACCCCGCAGCCGGGCTACCAGCAGCCGGTGCCGCCGCAGGCCGGCTACCAGCAGCCGGGCGCCTACCCCACCCCGCAGCCGGGCTACTACCAGCCGAACCAGACCCCGCCGGGCAAGCAGCGCAACCCCGTGATGGTCTTCGGCGCGATCGCCGGCAGCGTGCTGGCGATCGCCATCGTGATCGGCCTGGTCGTGCTGTTCCAGCCGAACCACAAGCCGACCAGCAGCGCCGGCACCTCGGGCGGCCCCGGCCCGACCAGCGGCCCGAGCGGCAGCGCCGGCTCCGGCACCCTGGCCGCCGCCTGGACCGCGCCCAAGCCGACCGACAGCAGCGGCGACCACCGCATGATCGGCGTCTGGACCACCGACAAGTACGTGGTCCGCGGCGACGCCCAGGCGCTCACCGCCTACAACCTGAGTGACGGCCAGGTCGCCTGGACGCTGCCCGCGCCCAGCGGCACCAAGGCGTTCTGCAGCATGTCCAAGGACACCAACAAGAACAACGTCGGCGGCGTCAGCTTCAACCTGGGCGACGACGACTGCGCCGCGCTCGGCGCCGTGGACGCCACCACCGGCAAGCTGCTCTTCAAGCTCGGCAGCCCGCTGAGCAACAAGAGCTACGACACCCAGGTCACCATCACCGACACCACCCTGGTCGGCGCCAGCAGCGCGCTGCTGGCCGGCTACAACCTGTCCGACCAGAAGTCGGCCTGGTCGTACACCGACCGCGGCAAGTACTGCAACGAGAACGCCGACGCGTCCGGCGGCGTGGTGGTGGTCAGCGACTACTGCGCCGACAGCTCGCCCAAGCAGGTCATGCAGGTGCTGGACGCCAACACCGGCAAGGCCAACAGCACCATCACGCTGAACACCGAGAACGACCGGCTCTCCCAGATCGTCTCCGTCAAGCCGCTGGTGGTGCAGGTCAGTTCGGACGGCGACAACGACTACATGGTGGAGATCGACGGCTCCGGCAACCCGATGGCCAAGGTGCCGCTGAAGGTCACCGGCCAGGACAAGCTGCGGCTCTCCGCCGCCTCGGCCGCCGAGGCCAAGAACCTGGTGATCGGCAACACCCTCTACGTCGAGGTGGACCAGAACAGCAAGACCGCGATCCAGGCGATCGACCTGAGCAGCGGCAAGACCCTGTGGACCTCGGACGGCGGCGCCGCCCAGGGCCTGCGGCTGGTCGACAAGCCCTCCGCCACCGCGCTGCCGGTGATCGCCATCGACGGCTACGACAAGGGCGCCCGGCTCGGCACCCTCTCGGCCGGCGACGGCTCCTTCACCCCCACCGCGAGCTTCAACAAGAAGGACCTGGGCTTCATGGCCTTCCAGGACTCCGAGGTGCTGGCGGCCACCGACGGCAGCCAGGTGCTGGACGTCCAGGGCCTGCCGATCGACAGCACCGCGGTGCTCTTCAAGAAGAAGTAGCGGACGGGGCCGGGGCCCTGCGTGCACCCACCGGTCGGGCCGGGGCGGAATTCCGCTCCGGCCCGTCCGGCATGACGTGGGAGGATTCGGCCAAGAAGCCTGACGAAGGAGTCCTGCGAGTGCCTGGCACCAACTTGACCCGTGAGGAGGCCCGTACCCGGGCCGCGCTCCTCCACGTGGACGCGTACGACATCGAGCTCGACCTGGGCTCGGCCCGCGACAGCGCGACCTTCCGGTCCACCACCGTGGTCCGCTTCACCGCCACCGAACCCGGTGCCGCCAGCTTCATCGACCTGGTCGCCCCGGCCGTGCACGAGATCGTGCTGAACGGCCGTCCGATCGACACCTCGGCCTTCGCCGACAGCCGGATCGAACTCACCGGCCTGGCCGCCGAGAACGAGCTGCGGGTGGTCGCCGACTGCGCCTACACCAACACCGGTGAGGGCCTGCACCGGTTCACCGACCCGGTGGACGGCGAGACCTACCTGTACAGCCAGTTCGAGGTGCCGGACGCCCGGCGGGTGTTCGCCAACTTCGAGCAGCCCGACCTGAAGGCGAGCTTCGCCTTCACCGTGCACGCCCCGCGCGGCTGGGTGGTGGTCTCCAACTCGCCCACCCCGGAGCCGGCCGGCGAGGGCGAGGTGCAGACCTGGAGCTTCGCCCCGACCGGGCGGATCTCCAGCTACATCACCGCGGTCATCGCGGGCCCGTACACCGGCGTCTTCGACTCCTACACCGACGGGGACCAGGTGGTGCCGCTGGGCATCTACTGCCGCCCCTCGCTCAAGGAGTTCCTGGACGCCGAGGCGATCTTCGACGTGACCCGGCAGGGCTTCGCCTACTTCCAGGAGAAGTTCGACACGCCGTACCCGTTCGAGAAGTACGACCAGCTCTTCGTGCCGGAGTTCAACGCCGGCGCGATGGAGAACGCGGGCGCCGTCACCTTCCGCGACCAGTACGTCTTCCGCTCCAAGGTGACCGACGCCTCCTACGAGGCCCGGGCCACCACCATCCTGCACGAGCTGGCCCACATGTGGTTCGGCAACCTGGTCACCATGGAGTGGTGGAACGACCTCTGGCTCAACGAGTCGTTCGCCACCTACGCCGAGATGGTCGCGCTGGTCGAGCCCTCGGGCACCCAGTGGCCGAACGGCTGGACCACCTTCGCCAACCAGATGAAGACCTGGGCGTACCGGCAGGACCAGCTGCCGTCCACCCACCCGATCATGGCCGAGATCAACGACCTCGAAGACGTCATGGTCAACTTCGACGGCATCACCTACGCCAAGGGCGCCTCGGTGCTCAAGCAGCTGGTCGCCTACGTCGGCCAGGACGCCTTCTTCCAGGGCGTGCAGGCCTACTTCAAGCGGCACGCCTGGGGCAACACCACGCTGGCCGACCTGCTCAGCGCGCTGGAGGAGACCAGCGGCCGCGACCTCAAGGCCTGGTCCACCGCCTGGCTGGAGACCGCCGGCATCAACGTGCTCCGGCCCGAACTGACCACCGACGCCGAGGGCCTGATCACCAGCTTCGCGGTCCGCCAGGAGGCCCCCGAGCTGCCGGCCGGCGCCAAGGGCTCCGCCGCGCTGCGCCCGCACCGGATCGCCATCGGCTGCTACGACCTGGTGGACGGCAAGCTGGTCCGCACCCACCGGGTGGAGCTGGACGTGGACGGCGAGCGCACCGAGGTGCCCGAGCTGGCCGGCCGTCCGCGCCCGACCGTGGTGCTGCTCAACGACGACGACCTCTCCTACGCCAAGCTCCGGCTGGACCAGGAGTCGCTGACCGCCGTCACCGCGCACCTGGGCGACTTCGCCGAGCCGCTGCCCCGGGCGCTGGTCTGGTCCGCCGCCTGGGACATGACCCGGGACGGCGAACTCGCCACCCGCGACTACCTGGAGCTGGCCGTGGCCGGCCTCCCCAAGGAGTCCGACATCGGCGTGGTGCAGTCGGTGCACCGCCAGGTCAAGCTCGCCCTGGACCTGTACGCCGACCCGGCCTGGCGCGAGCAGGGCCTGGTCCGCTGGGCCGCCGTCGCCGAGGAGCGGCTGCGCTCCGCCGCCCCGGGCAGCGACCACCAGCTCGCCTGGGCCAAGGCGCTGGCCTCGGTGGCCCGTTCGCCGCAGCAGCTGGCGCTGCTGGACGACCTGCTGCAGGGCACCGCCCAGCTGGACGGCCTGGCCGTCGACACCGACCTGCGCTGGGACCTGCTGACCCGGCTGGTCATCACCGGCAAGGCCACCGACGCCGCGATCGACGCCGAACTGGCCCGCGACCACACCGCCACCGGCCAGGAGCGCGCCGCCACCTGCCGGGCCGCCCGCCCGACCGCCGAGGCCAAGGCCGAGGCCTGGGCCAGCGTGGTCGACTCCGACGCCCTCACCAACTACGTGCAGGACGCGGTGATCGGCGGCTTCATGGTGGCCGACCAGCGCGAGCTGCTGGTCCCGTTCACGGCCAGGTACTTCGACTCGCTGAAGTCGGTCTGGGACACCCGCAGCCACGAGATCGCCCAGCAGATCATCGTCGGCCTCTACCCGAGCTACCAGGTCAGCCAGGCCACCCTGGACGCCACCGACGCCTGGCTCGCCACCGCCGACCCGGCCCCGGCCCTGGCCCGCCTGGTCGTCGAGTCCCGCGCCGGCATCGAGCGCGCCCTGCGCGCCCAGGCCGCGGACGCGGCGGCGGGCGGCCGCTGACGGCAGCTCGACCCCTCGGGGCCCCGGGCGCGCACCGCGCCCGGGGCCCTCGTCACGGCAGGCGCAGCTCGAACACCGTTCCCGGGCCGTCATCCTGACGCAGCGTCAGAGTGCCGCCGTGGGCGGTGGCGATGGCCCGGGCGATGGCCAGGCCGAGGCCGGTGCCGCCGGTGGAGCGGGCCCGGGAGTGGTCGCCGCGGGCGAAGCGCTCGAAGAGGTGCGGGCGCAGCTCCGGGGGGATGCCCGGGCCGTCGTCGGCGACGGTGAGCAGGCCGCCGGCCAACCGGACGGTGACGGTGGTGCCCGGCGGGGTGTGGCGGTGGGCGTTGCCCAGCAGGTTGGCGAGCACCTGGGAGAGGCGGTCGCGGTCGCCCGTGATCAGCACCGGTTCGGCGGGCAGTTCCAGCCGCCAGTGGTGGTCCGGGGCGGCCGCCCGGGCGTCGGCGGTGCCGTCCAGCACCAGCCGGGTCAGGTCGACCTCCTCGCGGGCCAGCGGGCGGCCGGCGTCCAGCCGGGCGAGCAGCAGCAGGTCGTCGACGATGGTGCCCATCCGGCGGGACTCCGCCTCGATCCGCTCCAGCGCCCGCCGGACCGGCTCGGCGACCGGCTCCGGGTGGCGCAGCGCCAGCTCGGCGTAGCCGCGCACGGTGGCCACCGGGGTACGCAGCTCGTGGCCGGCGTCGGCGGCGAAGGAGCGCAGCCGGTCCTCCACCGCGTGCCGCTGGGCCAGCGCGTCCTCGACGTGGCCGAGCATCCGGTTGAGCGCCAGCCCGACCCGGCCGGTCTCGGTGTCCGGGTCGGCGTCGTCGGCCGGCACCCGCTCGGTCAGCACCACCTCGCCGCGGGCCAGCGGCAGCGCGCTGACCCGGGTGGCGGTGTCGGCGATCCGGTCCAGCGGGCGCAGCGCCAGCCGCAGCCAGAGCCAGCCGGCCGCCCCGGCCACCGCCACGGCGCCCGCGAAGACGGTCAGCTCGAGCAGGATCACCTGGTGCACGGTGGCCTCGGCCTGGGCCATCGGCAGCCCGGTCACCAGTACGTCGCCGTCCTGCCCCGGCACCGCGCGGACCCGGTACTCGCCGAGCCCGGTCATCCGCACCGTGCGGGCCGGGCCGCCGACCGGCAGCGCCAGCAGCTCGCGCTGGTCGGCGGTGGTCAGGGTGACCCGGTCGTCGGTGTCGGCGGGCTGGGTGCCGGCCGCCACCGCCGCGTCGTCGGCGTCGCCGTCCACCACCCCGGCATCCGTCACCAGGCCGTGCAGCAGCCGGGCGCCGAAGGTGCCGGGGGCCTGTGCCCGGGTGTCGGTGACGCCCGTGCCGTGCTCCAGGCTGGCGGCGTAGCGGCCGCCGGTGTCGGAGAGCTGCTGGTCCAGCCGGTCCAGCAGGAAGGTGCGCATCGCGGCCGTGACGAAGACCCCGACCGCCGCGAAGATCATCAGCAGCAGCGCCAGCAGGCCGGCCACCAGCCGCACCCGCAGCGAGCGCCGCCGCGGGGGCCAGTGGCGCAGCCACCGGAGCCGGGTCACGCAGCGGCCTTCAGCAGGTAGCCGGCGCCCCGCACGGTGTGGATCATCGGCGTGCGGCCGGCGTCGATCTTCTTGCGCAGGTAGCTGATGTAGAGCTCGACCACGTGTGCCTGGCCGCCGAAGTCGTAGGACCAGACGGCGTCCAGGATCTGCGGCTTGCTGAGCACCTGGCGCGGGTGGCGCATCAGGTAGTGCAGCAGGGCGAACTCGGTCGGGCTCAGCTCGATCGGCTGCCCGGCCCGGGTCACCTCGCGGGCCGACTCCACCAGCACCAGGTCGCCGAGCACCAGCGCGTCGGGCGGCGGGGCGCCGGCCGGCTCCACCCGGCGCAGCAGTCCGCGCAGCCGGACCACCACCTCGGCCAGGCTGAACGGCTTCGTCACGTAGTCGTCCCCGCCGGCCGCGATGCCGGCGATCCGGTCCTCCACCGCGTCCTTGGCGGTCAGGAAGAGCACCCGCACCTCGGGCCGCTCGGCGTGGATCCGCTCCAGCACGGCCAGGCCGTCCAGGTCGGGCAGCATCATGTCGAGCACCACGGCGTCCGGGCCCCAGCTGCGCGCGGCCGCCACGGCCTCGGCTCCGGTGGCGGCGCCGAGCGCCTGCCAGCCCTCGTAGCGCAGGGCCCCGCAGAGCACTTCGACCAGATCGGGCTCGTCGTCCACGACGAGGATGCGGCGGGTCATGTCGCTCATTCTGCCGGGTCGGAATGAGAAAGCGCTGAGATCCCTGCGCAGCGCTACCCCTTCCTACCTGCGGAAACGCACAATCGACCGGGTGGATTCAGAGCGAACTGAGAGTTCCGGCTGACAGCGTGGCGGACCAGGACGGCAAGGAGGTACCCATGGTGACGACAGCGACCCCGCAGCGCGGCCGGCGGGCGGCGCCCGCCAAGACGCCGTTGCGCGAACTGGCCGCCGCCGCGCTGCCCGCCCTGGTCCCGGCGCTGATCGCCTGCGGGGCGCTCGCGGTGCTGGCGATCTGGTGGCGGGACACCTCGGCGGTGCGGGGCGCCGACGGCTGGCTCACCGGCGCCTCCCGGATCGCCGGGCTGCTCGCCGGGTACGGCGCGCCGGTGCTGCTCCTGCTGATGGCCCGGATACCGGTGCTGGAGCGGGAGGTCGGCGCGGACCGGCTGGCCCGCTGGCACGCCGTCGGCGGGCGGTACGTGGTGGGCCTGGTCACCGTGCACCTGGTGACGGTGATCTGGGGCTACGCGCTGACCGCGCACCAGAACGTGGTGTCGGAGACCGACGAGCTGGTCTTCCACTACCCCGACATGATCAAGGCGACCATCGGCACCCTGCTGATGCTGGGCACCGGCGCGGTCTCGGCCCGGGCAGCGCGGCGCAGGCTCAGCTACGAGGCCTGGTACTACCTGCACCTGGCCACCTACCTGTCGATCGCGCTGGTCTTCGCGCACCAGCTGGCCAACGGCGCCGACCTGGTCGAGGGCCCCGGACTGCTCGGCTGGTGGGTGCTCTACCTGGGCTCGTTCGCGGTGCTGGGCTGGTTCCGGCTGGCCCTGCCGTTCCTGCGCGACCGGCGGCACCGGCTGCGGGTCGCCGAGGTGCGGCCGGAGGCGCACGGGGTGGTCTCGGTCTTCCTCAGCGGGCGGCGGCTGGAGGAGCTGCGCTGCGAGCCGGGGCAGTTCTTCCGGCTGCAGTTCCTGGCCCCCGGGCTGCGCTGGTCGGCCAACCCGTACTCGCTCTCCGCGCCGCCGCACCCCCGGTTCCTCCGGTTCACCGTCAAGGACCTGGGCGCGCACAGCGCCGCGGTGGCCGCGCTGCAGCCGGGCGTGAAGGTGCGGGCCGAGGGCCCGTACGGCGCCTTCACCGCCCGCCGCCGGGTGGCCAGGGGCCGCCGGGTGCTGCTGATCGCGGCGGGGGTCGGGATCACCCCGATCCGGCCGCTCTTCGAGACCATGCCGGCCGGTCCCGGCGAACTCACCCTGCTCTACCGGGCGCGGCGGGCTGAGGACGTACTCTTCCGGGACGAGCTGGAGCGGGTGGCCGCCCGCCGCCGGGCCAAGCTGCACCTGCTGCTCGGCTCGCGGCGGGAGGCGGGCGATCCGTTCACGGCGGCGGGGTTGAACCGGTTGGTTCCGGGGTTGCGGGGGCACGAGGTGTTCCTGTGCGGGCCGAGCGAGCTGACCGAGTCGCTGGTGCGCGAGCTGCGCGCCGCCGGGGTCGCGCGGCACCGGATCCACCACGAGTCCTTCGTCTTCTGACGTCTTCCGGTCTTTTGAAAGGAGCATCAGCCGATGCGCCGATTCGTCATCACCAGCGCGGCCACCTCGGCCGGGATCATCCTGCTGCTCTCGCTGAAGCCGCACGGCAGTGCGTCGGCGCAGGGCATACCGGTGATCTCCTCGGACACGGGGGCGACTTCGAGCGCGGCACCGTCGTCGCCGTCCTCTGGTGCCTCGCCGAGCGCTTCCGCTTCTGCCTCCGCTGCGGCTCCCGGCACCCGCACCATCACCGGCAGCGCGGTCGACACCCGCTACGGGCCGGTGCAGGTGCGGATCACCCTGACGGGCGGCAAGCTCACCAAGGTCGACGTGCTGCAGTACCCGGTGGAGAGCGGGCGCGACCAGGAGATCAACGCCTACGCGATCCCGCAGCTCAACCAGGAGGCGATCCAGGCGGGCAACGCCACCATCGACAGCGTCTCGGGCGCCACGTACACCTCCGCCGGCTACACCCGGTCGCTGCAGAGCGCCCTGGACCAGGCCGGGGTGCACTGATGCTGCGTCATGCGGAGGAGGTGATGGGGACGGTGGTGTCGTTCGCGGTTCCCGGAGCCTCCTCGGCCGCGGTGCTGGCGGAGGCGATCGCCGAACTGCACCGGCTGGACGCGATGTTCTCGACGTATCGGGCGGGGAGCGAGATCAGCCGGCTGTCGCGCGGTGAGCTGACGATCGACCAGTGCGACCCGCTGGTGCGCGAGGTGCTGGCGCAGTGCGCCGCCGTCGCGGCCGAATCGGACGGCTACTTCAGCGAGTTGGCGGTGGACGGGTCGCTCGACCCCTCGGGCTGGGTGAAGGGCTGGGCGGTCGAGCGCGCCTCCGCCCTGCTGGCCCCTGCTCTCCCGAACCACACCATCTCCGGCGGCGGCGACGTCCGCACCCGCTCGGTGGACGGGCAGCGCCCTTGGCGGATCGGCGTGGCCGATCCGCAGCAGCCCGACCACCTGGTCGCCGTGCTGACCGCCACCCACGACTTCGCCGTCGCCACCTCGGGAACCGCCGAACGCGGCGCCCACATCCACGACCCGCACACCGGGCGCCCGGCTGCGGGGTTCCTCTCCGTGACGGTGGTCGGCCCCGAACTCGCGCGCACGGACGCATACGCCACGGCGGCGTTCGCCATGGGACCGACGCGCGCCCTGCCGTGGCTGACGGCGCTGCCCGAGCACGAGGCACTGGCGGTGCTGCCGGACGGTCAGCGGGTGGGCACCCCGGGGATCACGCGCTACCTGGGCTGAGCTGCCGGACCGGGCCGAGATCAAGCCAGCCCTCGGCTCTGGCGCTGAACAGTGGCGAGCACCACTCGAACGAGTGACGCTGCCACCGGAGCGTCAGCTGGCCCCGGCCCGTTCGGGTGTGCGAAGACTGGAGAGTGGACGACACGGTAACGAGCGATCAGGGGCACCCGCCGCACGCCGGTGCTGAGGGCGGCGGGCTCAGCACCCGGCTCAACTGGCTGCGCGCCGGGGTGCTCGGGGCGAACGACGGGATCGTCTCCACCGCCGGGCTGGTGGTCGGCGTGGCCGGGGCCACCGACTCGCACACGGCTCTCCTCGCCTCCGGACTGGCCGGGCTGCTGGCGGGGTCCCTGTCGATGGCGTCCGGCGAGTACGTGTCCGTGAGTACCCAGCGCGACTCGGAGCAGGCCGCCCTCGCCACGGAGCGGCGGGAGTTGGCGGAGCAGCCGGACTACGAACTCGACGAGCTGACCGGGCTGCTGGTGGACCGCGGCATCTCCCGCGAGCTGGCCCGGGAGGTGGCGGAGCAGCTCACCGAGCGCGATGCGCTCAGTGCGCACGCCCAGGTGGAGTTGGGGATCAATCCCGAGGAGATCGTCAATCCGTGGCACGCCGCCTGGGCGAGCTGCATCTCGTTCACCGTCGGCGCGCTGCTGCCGCTGCTGGCGATCGTGCTGCCGCCGGTCTCGCTCCGCGTTCCCGTCACCGTCGTGGCGGTGCTCTGCGCGCTCGTCATCACCGGGTGGGTGGGCGCACGGCTCGGTGGCTCGCCCGTGGGGCGGTCGGTGCTGCGGAATGTCGTCGGGGGTGGACTGGCGATGGCGGTCACGTACCTGGCGGGCACTCTGCTGGGCGCTGCCGGGGTGTGAGGTCGATGACGAAGCGCGGGAGCATCCGTCCCGGGATCGAACCCGACGGCGATTCGCCCTCCCGGCGGGCGCCCATCGCCGCGTAGAAGTCGGCGGCGTAGGGATCGGCGTCCACGGTGAGCCGCGGCAGGCCCTGAGATCGGGCCAGTTCCAGCAGCGCGCGGTAGAGCGCGCCGCCTACCCCCGTACCGATCGCGGACGGGTCGACGAAGAGCATGGACAGCTCCTCGCCCTCCAGCAGCCCGAACCCCACCGGCGCCCCGTCGCGCTCCGCGACCAGCGCCTGCCCGGCGGTCAGCCACTCCGGCCGCACCGTCAGCTCCGCCCGCACCGAGTCCAGGAACGCCTGGTCGTACCCCCAGTGCGCCTTGGAGCGCATCACCAGCTCGGTCAGCTCGGCGGCCTCAGCAAGGTGCGCAGCGCGGATGGTGTCCATCCGTCCACCGTCGCACAACGGACGACGCCCCCGCCTCCGGTTTTCCAACCGGAGGCGGGGGCGTCGGAAGATCAGCTGTTCGGCTTGCCCTTGTGGCTGTTCTTGGTGCCGAGCACCACCAGGCCGGCGATCACCGCGAAGGCCAGCAGCGGCAGCGCGACGTAGAGCCCGAGGGTCTGCGCGACGGACAGGCCCGGGCCCGGGTCGTCGCCGTCGTCCCTGGTCAGGGCGAAGGCGGGCGACGACATCAGCATCATCAGCGTGGCCGCTGCGGAGACCGCACCGGCGCGCATAGCGTTCCTCTTGTCCACGTTTTCCAAGGTACCGGCCTCTTACCAGGGGTCGCGCGGCGGGGTCGTCCTTCCGGGGCGGGCCAGCTGCTCGGCCACCGCGCGCGGCCCCGGGGCGGCCGCCAGCTGCTCCAGGGTGACCGGCCGCCCGCCCGCGTCGGCGACCGGGAGGCGCCAGTTCGGGTACTGGTCCCAGGTGCCGGGCAGGTTCTGCGGGCGCGGGTCGCCGACGGTGTCCGGCAGCCAGATGCCGAGCAGCTGGGCGGGCGTGGCGAGCAGGAACCGGTAGAGCGCCCGCTGGTCCAGCTCCTCCCCCGGCGCCAGCATGCCGAGCCGGAGCAGTTCGGCCCGCCAGTCGGCCAGCTCGGCGGCGGCCGCCTCCTGCTCCTCGACCAGCGGGCGGGCCAGCAGCCCGAGCTGGTGGCGCAGCATCACCTGCTCGCCGTTCAGCCGGGCGGCGGTGCTGGGCAGGTCATGGGTGGTCAGGGTGGCCAGGCAGCCGGTGCGCCAGCGCTTGGCGGCCAGCGGCGCGCCCTTGGCGCCCTCGCTGCCGGTCCAGTCCCGTTCGAACCAGAGCACCGAGGTGCCGAGCACCCCGCGCGCCGTGAGCTCCTCGCGGACGCCGGGTTCGACGGTGCCCAGGTCCTCGCCGATCACGGCGGTGCCGGCCCGGTGCGCCTCCAGGGCGAGCACGCCGAGCATCGCCTCGGCGTCGTAGCGCACGTAGGTGCCCTCGGTGGCGGGCCGGCCCTGCGGGATCCACCAGAGCCGGAACAGGCCCATCACGTGGTCGATCCGCAGCGCCCCGGCGTGCCGGGCGGCGGAGCGCAGCAGTTCGGCGAGCGGGGCGTAGCCGGCGGCGGCCAGCGCGTCCGGGCGCCAGGGCGGCAGGCCCCAGTCCTGGCCGTGCGCGTTGAAGGCGTCCGGCGGGGCGCCGACCGAGATGCCGGCCGCCAGGTGGTCCTGCAGCACCCAGGCGTCGGCGCCGCCGGGGTGCACGCCGACCGCCAGGTCCTGCACCAGGCCGATCGCCATGCCGGCGTCCAGGGCCGCCTGCTGGGCGCGGCCCAGCTGCTCGTCGAGCTGCCAGGCCAGCCAGCGGTGGAACTCCACCCGGCCGGCGAGCTCGGTGCGGGCGGCGGCGACCTGCGGGCTGTCGGGCCGGCGCAGGCCCTTGGGCCAGTGCGGCCAGTCGGGGCCGTGCTGCTCGGCCAGCGCGCACCAGGTCGCGTACTGCTCCAGCCACTCGCCCTCGCGCCGGACGAAGGCCCGGTAGGCGGCCTCCCGGCCGGGGCCGCGCGGGACGGTGTGCAGCAGCTCCAGCGCCTCGCGCTTGACGGTCCAGACGGCGTCCCGGTCGATCAGCCCGTCGTGCTCCAGCACCTCGGCGCGCAGCCGGGCGGCCCGCCGGGCGAGGTCCTCCAGCGCGGCCCGGTCGGTGCAGTGGGCGTACTCG
Organism: Kitasatospora sp. NPDC006697; assembly: GCF_042869935.1. Classification (NCBI taxonomy): domain Bacteria; kingdom Bacillati; phylum Actinomycetota; class Actinomycetes; order Kitasatosporales; family Streptomycetaceae; genus Kitasatospora; species Kitasatospora sp. NPDC006697. Next base: position 138,554 of record NZ_JBIAGU010000019.1, on the reverse strand, counting down.
GGGACGGCCTCGATCCGCAGGTGCACCGGGTCGGCGAACCGCCGGGTGGAGGGGCGGTACGGCGACGGGTCGGAGGGCACGCCGGGCGGCGCGGGCCGGGCCGCGTGCAGCGGGTTGAGCTGCACGAAGTCGGCGCCCAGGCCCGCCCCGGACCACTGGACCAGCTCGGTCAGGTCGCCGAGGTCGCCCATCCCCCAGGAGCGCTCGGAGAGCACCGAGTAGAGCTGGGCCAGGAAGCCCCAGCCGCGCCCGGGCAGCGGGGCCAGGCGGTCCGGCGCGACCAGCAGCACGGCGCTCTCGGTCCGGTCGCCGAGCGCCAGGCGCAGCCGGTGCCGGCCGAGCGGCAGGTCGGCGGGCAGCCAGTGCGAGCGGCCCGGCGTCAGCTGCCACTCGCCGCCGGTCTCCAGCTCCACGGTGAGCCGGGCGGTGGCGGGGACGTCGACCGCGGTGCGCCGGCCGGCCCGGACCACCAGGCAGGGCGGCAGCAGCCGGGCGGCCTGGGCGGCCCGGTGCCCGGCCAGCGAGCGCTCCACGGCCTCGGGGGTGGCGGCGTCCACGCCGAGTGCGGCGAGTACGGCGACCAGGGTGGCGGCCCGGACCGGGACCGGTGCGCCGTCGCCCGGATCGTAGGCGGTGTCCACGCCGTGGGCGTGCGCGAGGGCGGCCAGCCGGGGGCCGGGGGCGTCGCCGTCGGGCGCCGGTTCGGCGGCCGGTTCGGGGGCCGGTTCGGGGGCCGGTTCGGGTTCGACGGCCGGTTCGGGCTCGGCGCCGGTGGCACCTGAGGCGTCGTCATGGTGCTCGTCGGAGCGGTCGAGGTATGCGGCCAACGCGGTCTCCTACCGGTGCTCGGGGCGATGGACTGGGCGGGCGTTCGGTGGCTCCTACACCTACCCGGCCCACCGCCCCCGCACCCGCCGCAACGCGCCCTGACGACTCGTCGGACAAAGTCGGATCAAACGGTCATCACAGCAGGTCACATTGACAGTGACGCGTCCAACTGGTGGGCTTTGGGCGCGAGTCCCACCTGCTCTGCGGGGGGTCGGGGGCGGACTCGCAAGCCCCCTTGAGCCACCCTCGATCCGGCCGACTGTCCCCGGCCCTTGGAGGCCCCCGTGCAGACCAGTGTGTCTGCAGCCGCCGGACGGCGGTTGCGGCAGCAGCTCGAAGCCAGTCCCGCGCTGCGCGAGGTCCTGCACCATCCCGCCGTCGAGGCCACCCGCCGGGCCACCGCCCGCACCGCCCGGCTGGTCGCGCCGCGCACCGCGGACCGGCTGATCGCCGACCTCAAGGGCACCGAACCGCTGCTCGCCGAGGTCCGCGCCGAGCGGCCCGCCGGACCCACCGTCAGCGGCACCGGCACCGCCGAGGCGCTGACGGCGCGCCGGGCCGGCCTGCGGGTGGCCGCCACGCTCTCCGTCGCCGCCGTGATCGGCGGGCTGCTGGCCTCCGTGCCCGCCGCCGCGCTCGCCGCCCCCGCGGCCGCCGCCAGCGCCGTGCAGCTGCCGGCCGGGTCGCGCACCCCGCTGGGCTCGCTGACGGACCCCCAGGTCTACCCGAAGCCGCAGCAGCTGCGCGCCGCCGGCAAGCCCGTCGCGGTGCCCGCCGACGTCACCCTGGTGATCGGCGGCACCCCGGACCCGGCCACCCTCTCGGTGGTCCGCAAGGTGCTGCTGGACGCCGGCGCGGTCTCCATCCTCACCCCCGAGTCGCCCGCCCCCGCGCCCGGCGCGCTGCTGGTCTACGTGGACTCCCCGGGCCCGGGCGACTCCTCCGACCCGGCCGTCGCCCGGGCGCTGCACGACCTGGGCGCCGACTCCCCGGCCGGACTGCCGGACGGCGGCTACACCCTGGCGGTCGGCCAGCTGCCGGTGGCCGGCGGCAGCTACGGCGCGGTGGTGCTCTCCGGGGTGGACGCGACCGGCTCCTTCTACGCCGCGCAGAGCCTGCGCCAGCTGCTCGCCCCGGTGCCCGCGGGCACGGCGGCCCAGGGCAGCGGCGGCTACGGCTTCCCCGGTCTGACGGTGCGCGACTGGCCGAGCGGGGCGCTGGTGCGCGGCACCGCCGAGTCCTTCTACGGCACGCCGTGGAGCAGCGAGCAGCGGCTGGCGATGCTCGACTTCCTCGGCCGGACCAAGCAGAACTTCTTCCTCTACGCGCCCGGTGACGACCCGTACCGCCAGGACCAGTGGCGCGCCGCCTACCCGGCCGACCAACTGGCCGACCTGCGCTCGCTGGCCGACCGGGCCGCCGCCAACCACGTGACCCTGGGCTATGCGGTGGCGCCCAGCCAGAACTTCTGCTTCAGCTCGGCCGCGGACACCGACGCGCTGATCGCCAAGCTGGAGGGGCTGCGCGAGATCGGCTTCGGCGCCTTCCAGCTGCAGTTCGACAACGTCAGCTACGACGAGTGGCACTGCAGCGCGGACCGCCGCGACTTCGGCACCGGCCCGGCCGCCGCCGCCAGGGCCCACGCCCAGCTGGCCGCCGCCGTGCAGAGCCGGCTGATCGCCGCGCACCCGGAGCTGGCCGCGCTCTCCGTGGTGCCCACCGAGTTCCACCAGCAGGGCGCCACGCCCTACCGCACCGCGCTGGCCGCCGCGCTGCCCAAGGCGGTGCAGGTGGCCTGGAGCGGGATCGGGGTGATCCCGGGCAGCATCACGGCCCAGCAGACCACCCGGACCGGCGCGCTCTTCGGGCACCCGCTGGTCACCATGGACAACTACCCGGTCAACGACTCCACCCCCGACCGGCTCTACCTGGGCCCCTACGCCGGCCGCGACCCGGAGGTGGCCACCCGCTCGGCGGTGCTGCTGACCGCCGGGATGCGCCAGGCGGCCGCCTCCCAGCTCCCGCTGGCCACCGCCGCCGACTACGCCTGGAACCCGACCGACTACCAGTCCGACGCCTCCTGGCAGCACGCGCTGCGCGAGCTGGCGGCCGAGGCCGCGCCGGCCCGCAGCACCGACGCCGGCCCGGCGCTGGCGGCGCTGACCGCGCTGGCCGGGAACAGCACCTCCTCGCCGCTGTCCAGCGCCGAGTCCGGCTACCTGACCCCGCTGATCGCCGCATTCTGGGCCGCCCTGCAGCCCACCGGCGGCAGCGCCGACCTGGCCCGGCTGCAGCAGGCCGCCGACCCGCTGCGGGCCGCCTTCGCCACCATGGCGGGCGCGCCGGACGCGCTGCGCGGCAACGACACCGGGGCCGGCGCCGGGATCGGCGGCTCCACCCTGCTGGCCGAGACCGGGCCCTGGCTGAACCGGCTGAGCACCTACGGCCGGGCCGGCGAGGCCGCGCTGGACATGCTGCTGGCCCAGCACAAGGGCGACGGCGCGGGCGCCTGGCAGGCCCGGGTGACGCTGCGCCGGCTGCGCGACCAGCTGGCCGCCGCCGGGCCGGTGACGGTCGGCGCCGGGGTGCTCGGCCCGTTCCTGGACAAGGCGCTGCAGGCCGCGGACAGCTGGTCCGGGGTCAGTGCCGGCGCGCTCAACCCGACCAGCAGCATGGGCAGCGCCAACGGGCACGGCCCGTCGCTGATGACCGACGCTGCGCCGGACACCTTCTACTGGAGCTCGGCCCCGCCGCAGCCGGGCGACTCCTTCGGGGTGGACCTGGGCGACGGGCGCCCGGTCGGCACGGTGACGGTCCTGATGGGCGGCTCGGACGGCGCGGACCGGACCGTGGTGCCGGGCAGCGACGAGGCCGCGGCCGCCGACGACTACCTGCACGACGGGGTGCTGGAGTACTCCACCGGCGACGGCAGCTGGCACCAGCTCGCGGTGCTGCACGACCAGAAGACGGTCACCGCCCAGCTGCCGCCCGGCGCCGTGGTCCGGGCCGTCCGGCTGCGCGCCACCAGGACCCAGCAGACCGCGGTGGCGGTGCGCGACTTCGCGGTCGGCGCGCCGGACGCCGGCAAGCCGCAGGTGACCGGCGGCCCGGCCGCCGCGCCCGGCTCCTCGGCCGCCTCGGTGCTGGACGGCGACCCGGACACCGCCTTCCGGGCCGCCGCCGCGCCGGCCGCCGAGGACGCCCCGCTGACCGTGCAGCTGAGCTCGGTCCGGCCGCTGGACCGGCTGACCGTGCTGACCGACCCGACCGTGCACGCCACCGCCACCGTCTCGGTCCAGCACGCGGACGGCGGCTGGGTGCCGATCGGCACCGTCAACCCGGGCTACAACGAGCTGCCGGCCGGCGGCCAGCCGACCGGCGCGATCCGGCTGGCCTGGCAGCCGGGCGGCGACGCCCCGGTGGTCAACCAGATCGTGCCCTGGTACGCCGACACCCCGGTGGCCCGGTTCTCGCTCTCCGACCAGCAGCTGGACGTGGTGGCGGGCGCCGCCTCGCCCGCGGCCACCCAGGCCGTGGTGGACGCGGTCCGCCCGGACGGCGCGACCGGCGAGGTCCGGGCCGCCGCCCCCGCCGGGGTGGCCGGCATCACCGTCTCGCCCGCGCCCGCCCAGGGCCAGCCGGGTGCGCCGGTCAGCGTGCCGCGCGGCGGCCGGGCCGGCACGGCGGTGCAGGTGACCGCGGCGGCCGGCACCCCCTCGGGCACGTACGAGGTGCCGGTGGACTTCGTCTCCGGCCAGGTGACGCTGCACCAGGTGCTGAAGGTGCACGTGGTGCCGCCGACCGGCGGCCCCGACCTGGCGCCCACCGCCACCGCCTCCTCCTCCGGCAACGAGACCGCGAAGTTCCCGGCCTCGGCGGTGAACGACGGCGACCCGGCCACCCGCTGGTCCTCCCCCGCCGCCGACAACGCCTGGGTGCAGCTGCAGCTGCCGCAGCCGGCCCACCTGGGCCAGGCGGTGCTGCACTGGCAGGAGGCCTACGCCGCCTCCTACCAGCTGCAGACCTCGGCCGACGGGGTGAACTGGACCACGGTGGCCACCGTCGGCAACGGCCACGGCGGCACCGAGACGGTGCGCTTCGACGCGCCGGGCGCGCTCTACCTGCGGATGCAGGGCGTCAGCCGGGCCACCAAGTACGGCTACTCGCTGTACGGCATCGAGCTGTACGCGGTCGCCGACCCGACCCCGCCGGTGCCGGCCCCGCCGGCCGTGCCGCCGGTCGGAGTGCCGGTGCCCACCCCGACGCCGGGCGGGGTGCCGACGCCGCTGCCCAGCCCGTCCGCGACCTCCGCGCCGACGCCGGCCGGCGGCCCGATCCCGTCGCCGAGCCCGACCGCGCCGGCCCCGAGCCCGACCGCGGGCCCGCCCTCGCCGTCCGCCGCGCCCTCGCCCGGCCGCACCGGCACGGCGACGCCCACCGCGGGGCAGTAGAACGCCGGTGGGCCGGCGGCGCGCCCTCGCGGAGGGTGCGCCGCCGGCCCATGAGGCTACCGGGGTACTGCGGCCTTGGCTGGTCAGGCGGTGAGCGTCTCGGGCTCGCCGCGGTGGACGGGGCGCGACCGGCCCAGCGGAACGGGGGCGCCCGCTTCACCGGTATGGTCGTGGTGTTCGAAGTCACGGAACTGGTCCGTGCCGCCGTACGGCTCCAGGTAGGGCCGCCAGCGCGGGTCCTTGATCCCGGTTCCGATGATGCGCCAGGCGAGCCCGCTGGGCGGGGCCGGAGGTCGCTTCATCCGCCACCCGAGCTCGGTCAGGTGGCGGTCGGCCTTGACGTGATTGCAGCGGCGGCAGGCCGCCACCACGTTGTCCCAGCGGTGCTGGCCGCCGCGGCTGCGCGGGATCACGTGGTCGACGCTGGTCGCGGCGGCCCCGCAATACACGCAACGCCCGTGGTCACGGGCGAACAGTGCGCGGCGGGTGAGCGGTACTGGTCCGCAGAACGGCACCCGGACGAACCGGGTCAGCCGCACCACGGAAGGCGCCGTAACGGCGCTGGTGGCGCTGTGCATAGTGACACCCGAGTCCTCCAGGCTGACCGCCTTGTGGTTGAGGACGAGGATGAGGGCGCGGCGCATCGATACGACGCCGAGTGGCTCGTAGGACGCGTTGAGGACCAGGACATGCGGCACGGATGCCTCCTTGGACGCCTGCGGCGCGTGGCTCGCGCCGGGACGAGCGGATGACCGCGCATCTCTGCGCGATCACCCCCAGTGTCGCCTTACGAGTTTGTACGGCGCCACCACTACCGGGTAACGGGCGGACGCGGGTTCGGCGGACGCCCGTGGTACTGCCATCTATGCCCAGACCTGCGCCTTGGCGCACTCGAACGCTCGCTAGGCTGGCGTCCGAACGTGTCGTGACCATCAGGAGGGCTCCACCGTGACCGATGTCACCTCCAGTACCCGGGAGGCGGCCGGCTGGCTGGACGCCAACTGGCAGGCCTGGCTCGACGGGCTGCTGCGGATCGTGCTGGTGGTGCTGCTGGCCCTGGTGCTGCGGGCGGTGGTCCGCAAGCTGATCGACCAGTTCATCCACCGGATGGCCCGGGAGGCCGAGCACTCCGACAACGAGACCAGCAGCCGGCTGGGCGGGCTGCTGGTCAACACCGAGCGGCGGCTGCAGCGCTCGGCGGCGATCGGCTCGGTGCTGCGCAGCGTGGCCTCGTTCGGGATCATGGGCACCGCCTCGCTGATGGTGCTCTCCCAGATAGGGGTGGACCTGGCCCCGCTGCTGGCCAGCGCCGGGGTGGCCGGGGTGGCGCTCGGGTTCGGTGCCCGCAACCTGGTCACCGACTTCCTCTCCGGGGTCTTCATGATCATGGAGGACCAGTACGGCGTCGGGGACGAGATCGACATGGGCGTGGCCAGCGGCACCGTGCTGGAGGTCGGCCTGCGGGTGACCAAGCTGCGCGGGGGGGACGGCGAGATCTGGTACATCCGCAACGGCGAGGTGAAGCGGATCGCCAACATGAGCCAGGGCTGGTCCACCGCCAACGTGGACGTCCAGGTGGGCTACCGCGAGGACCTGGGCCGGGTGCAGGAACTGATCCTGGCCAGCGCCGAGGCCTTCGCCAAGGAGTCGCCCTGGGACGAGCTGCTCTGGGAGCCGGTCACGGTGCTCGGGGTGGAGTCGGTCTCGGCGGACACCGTGGTGCTGCGGGTGCAGGCGAGGACCATGCCGAGCAAGGCGCAGCTGGTCGCCCGGGCGCTGCGCGGGCGGCTGAAGGCGGCCTTCGACGAGGCCGGGATCAAGCTCAAGGAGGAGGCCGGGCCGGCCCCGAAGGCGGTCACGACCCCCGACGCCCAGGCGCCCTCGGCGCTGGCCGACCCCTCCTCGCTGCGCTCGCTGGCCAGCCGGCCGATCCCGCCGCCCTCGCCGGAGGAGCAGCAGGCCTTCAGCAAGCTGCCCTGACCCACCGGGACACGCCCCACCGAGCCCCGCCCGCCGCCTCCGCGGCGGGCGGGGCTCCGGCTTTTCCCGGCGCGCGACGCATTGACACCCCCGGAATTGTTAGTAAAGTTTCCAATCGTCAGGAGTTGGCAGCCGCGCGGCCGGACGGAGGAGGATGCGCACGTGACCGACGCCTCCCCCACCCCCGTGCCCCGCCCCGGCACCCCCAGCCGACTGCGCGCCATCAACGACCGCGCCGCGCTGGACCTGCTGCTCGCCCAGGGCCCGCTCTCCCGGACCCGGATCGGTGCCCTCACCGGCCTCTCCAAGCCCACCGCCTCCCAGCTGCTGGCCCGGCTGGAGACCGCGGGACTGGTCGTGCCGGTCGGCACCACGGCCGGCGGCCCCGGCCCCAACGCCCAGCTCTACGAGGTGAACCCGGCCGCCGGCTACGTCGCCGGACTGGACGTGACGACCACCCAGATCCGGTTCGCCGTCGCCGACATCACCGGCCGCACCCTGGCCGAGCACCTGGTGCCCACCCCGGGCCGGCAGGCCGCGGGCACCCTGGAGCGGGTCACCGACGGCGTGGCCGCCGTGCTGGACCGAGCCGGCCTGGCGCCCGGCAGCCTGAACCGGGTCACCATCGGCACCCCCGGCGCGCTCGACCCGAACACCCAGAAGCTGCGCTATGCCGCCCACCTGCCCGGCTGGCACGAGCCCGGCCTGCTCGACCGGCTGACCGCCGCGCTCGGCACCCCGGTCGCGATCGAGAACGACGTCAACCTGGCCGCCGTCGCCGAGCAGGTGCTCGGCTCGGCCCAGGGCAGCTCCGACTTCGTGCTGCTCTGGGCGGAGGAGGGCATCGGCGCCGCGATCGTGCTCGGCGGCCGGCTGCACCGCGGCCACACCGGCGGCGCCGGCGAGGTCGGCTACATGCCGGTGCCCGGCGCCCCGCTGGTGCGCAACGTGCGCCGGGAGAACTCCGGCGGCTTCCAGGAGCTGGCCGGTGCGGCCGGCGTGCTGGCGCTGGCCCGGCAGCACGGCCTGACCGCCCGCACCGCCGAGGCGGCGATCGCCAAGGCACTCGACACCCCCGGCCCCGGGGACGGCTTCCTCACCGAACTGGCCCACCGGCTCGCCACCGGCCTGGCCGCCATCGTCGCGGTGATCGACCCGGAGCTGGTGGTGCTCTCCGGCGGCATCCCGACCGCCGGCGGCCGGCGGCTGCGCGACCTGGTGCAGGACGAACTGACCGGCCTGGCCGTGCCCCGCCCCCGGCTGCTCAGCAGCACCGTGCCCGGCTCCCCGGTACTGCACGGCGCGCTGCAGCGGGCCCTCGGCGAGGCCCGGGAACAGGTCTTCACCACCGCATAGCCCCACCAACCGCCCACCCACACCCGACAGGGGTCGCAGCTGATGTCTCTGAAACTCGCCATCGTCGGCGGCGGATCCACCTACACCCCCGAGCTGATCGACGGTTTCGCGCGGCTGCGCGACACCCTGCCGATCGCCGAGCTGGTGCTGGTGGATCCGGCCGCGGACCGGCTGGAGCTGATCGGCGGCCTGGCCCGGCGGATCTTCGCCAAGCAGGGCCACCCGGCCGCCGTGCGCACCACCACGGACCTGGACGCGGCGGTGGCCGGCGCCGACGCGGTGCTGCTGCAGCTGCGGGTGGGCGGGCAGGCGGCCCGCAACGAGGACGAGACCTGGCCCCTGGAGTGCGGCTGCGTCGGCCAGGAGACCACCGGCGCCGGCGGCCTGGCCAAGGCGCTGCGCACCGTGCCGGTGGTGCTGGACATCGCCGAGCGGGTGCGCCGGGCCAACCCGGACGCCTGGATCGTGGACTTCACCAACCCGGTCGGCATCGTCACCCGGGCGCTGCAGACCGCCGGGCACAAGGCGGTCGGCCTGTGCAACGTGGCGATCGGCTTCCAGCGCAGGTTCGCCGCCCACCTGGGCGTGGCGCCCGAGCTGGTCCGGCTGGACCACGTCGGCCTCAACCACCTGACCTGGGAGCGCGGCGTCACCCTGCTCGACGCGCCGGGCTCGCGCACCGGGCGCGAGGTGCTGCCCGAGCTGCTGGCCGGCTTCGGCACCCAGATCGCCGAGGACCTGCACCTGCCGCTGCCGCTGGTCCGCCGGCTCGGCGTGGTCCCCTCCTACTACCTGCGCTACTACTACCAGCACGACACGGTGGTCGCCGAGCTGCGCGAGCAGGGCTCGCGGGCCGCCCAGGTGGCCGAGATCGAGCGGCAGCTGCTGGAGCTGTACGCGGACCCGACCCTGGACACCAAGCCGGAGCTGCTGGGCAAGCGCGGCGGGGCCTTCTACTCGGAGGCCGCGGTGCAGCTGATCGGCGCGCTGCTCGGCACGGCGGGCGGCTCGGACGTGCAGGTGGTCAACACCCGCAACGACGGCATCCTGCCGTTCCTGCCCGACGACGCGGTGATCGAGGTGCCGGCCGAGGTGGACGCCGCCGGGGTCCGCCCGCTGCCGCAGCGCCCGGTCGAGCCGCTCTTCGCGGGCCTGATCGCGCACACCACCGCCTACGAGCAGCTGGCCCTGGAGGCCGCGCTCAAGGGCGGCCGGGAGCGGGTCTTCGAGGCGCTGCTGGCCCACCCGCTGGTCGGCCAGCTGGACCGCGCCGAGCAGCTGACCGACTCCCTGCTCGCGCACAACAAGCAGTACCTGGCCTGGGCCTGACGGTCCGTCACACCACCGCACTCACCCCAGGGGAACCCCATGGAGCAACTGGCCGGCGTGCTCGCCATCGACGCGGGCAACAGCAAGACCGACGTCGCGCTGGTCGCCGCCGACGGCACCCTGCTCGGCACCGCCCGCGGCGGCGGCTTCGCCCCGCAGCTGGACGGCCCGCGGGCGGCCGTCGACGGGCTCGCCCCGCTGGTCGCCGCCGCCGCGGCGGCCGCCGGGCTGCCCGCGGACCGGCCGCTCGCCGCCCAGTTGCAGGGCTGCCTGGCCAACGCCGACCTGCCGGTGGAGGAGCAGGCACTGGAGGCGGAGCTGGCCGACCGCGGCTGGGCGCTGCAGACCGCGGTCGCCAACGACACCTTCGGGCTGCTGCGGGCCGGCACCGACGGGCCGCGCGGGGTCGCGGTGGTCTGCGGGGCCGGGATCAACTGCGTGGGGCTGCTGCCGGACGGGCGGACCGCGCGGTTCCCCGCGCTCGGCGCGCTGACCGGCGACTGGGGCGGCGGTGGCGGCCTGGCCACGGCCGCGATGTGGCACGCCACCCGGGCCGAGGACGGGCGCGGGCCGGCCACCGGGCTGGCCCCGGCGATCGCCGCCCGGTTCGGCCTGCCCTCGGCCACCGCGCTGGCCGAGGCGCTGCACCTGGGCGAGCTCGGCCGGGAGCGGCTGCACGAGGTGGTGCCGGTGCTCTTCGACTGCGCGCGGGACGGCGACCCGACGGCGCGGCGGCTGGTGGACCGGCAGGCGGAGGAGATCGCGCTGCTCGCCGAGGTGGCGATGCGCCGGCTCGGGCTGCTGGACGAGCCCACGCCCGTGGTGCTCGGCGGCGGGGTGCTGGCGGCCGGTCAGCCGCTGCTGCTGGAGAACCTCCACCAGCGGCTGCGGCGGATCGCCCCGCTCGCCGAGCCCCGGATCGTCACCGCTCCCCCGGTACTCGGCGCGGCCCTGCTCGGCCTCGACCGGCTGGCCGCCCCGACCACCGCGCACGCCCGGCTGCGGACCGCCTACGAGCGGCTGGCGGTGGCGACCGCGGCCTGATGGAATCGCCCCCGGTGGCGGCCCATGGGCGGAATACTGGAGTCCGTGGGCGTAGCAGAGCTGAGGGGTGCGGACATGGCCGCTGGGCCGCGGGAGATCTTCGAGCTGTTCCGGGCCAACCTGCTGGCCGGCGAGCCGGCGCTGGCCGACGAGCACTGGGCGGCCGACGCCGTGGTGGAGTTCCCCTACGCGCACGAGGGCCGGCCGCAGCGCGCCTCCGGGGCGGCCGGGCTCTGGGCCTTCGCCACGGCGGCCCGGCCCGCGCCGGTCGAGGAGTTCCGGGTGCGCGCGCTGCACGGCACCGCCGACCCGGAGGTGCTGATCGCCGACTACGAGCTGGCCGGGGGCGGGCAGCGGGCCGTCTCGGTGCTGATGCTCCGGGTCCGCGGCGGGCTGGTCCGGCACTGGCGCGAGTACCAGGACGTGGCCGTCCCGGCCTGACGGCGCCTCAGGCCAGGACGGGCTCCCCGACCGGCTCCGGCTCGCGGACGGCCAGCTCGCGCACCGAGCGGTCCGCCAGCGCCGCCACCGTGGCCAGCAGGATCAGCCCGGCCGAGCCGAGCAGGGTGGTCCGGGTGCCGATCCGGGCCGCCAGCGGCCCGGCCGCCATCTCGCCCAGCGGCAGCGCCAGGAACGAGCCGAGCGCGTCGAAGGAGTAGACCCGGGCCAGCCGGTCGGCGGGGATGTTCTGCTGCAGCGACAGGTCCCAGGCCACGCCGAAGAACTCCATCGCGAAGCCGGTGGTGAACATCGCCGCGGACAGCACCAGCACCCCGGGCCGGGCGGCCAGCGCCAGCGAGGGCAGCGCCATGGTGAGCACGGCGGCGACCCCGACCAGCAGCGCCCGGCGCAGCGCCAGCTTGGCCACCAGCAGGCCGGCCGCCACCGCGCCGACCATCGGCACCGCCAGCACCAGGCCCCAGGCGGCCCGCCCGATCGTCGCGTCGGCCACCCCGGGGCCCAGCACGGTGACCGCGCCGGACTCCGCCGCGTTCACCACCAGGAACTGCAGCACCACCACCCAGACCCACCGGTGGGCGATGAACTCCTGCCAGCCCTCGCGCAGTTCGGCGATCGGCCGGGAGCGCTCGGCGGGCCGGGCGGTCGCGGGCAGCCGGGCCGCCAGGTAGCAGAGCGCGGCGGCCAGCAGCACCGCGCCGTCCAGCGCCAGCGCCCAGCCGCCGCCGACCACCGCCACCAGCGCGCCGCCCAGCGAACTGCCCACGATGAAGCCGGCGTTGCTGCCGAGGCGCTTGACGGCGTTGGCCGCCAGCAGCTCCTCGGCCGGGACCGTCTCGGGCAGCAGCGCGGCACTGGCCGGCAGCGAGAGCGCGGCCAGCACGCCGTTCACCAGGCTCAGCCCGATCAGCAGCGGCAGCGAGGCGAAGTGCGCCAGCACGGCGAGCGCCAGCAGCCCCTGGCTGACCGCCGAGGCGACCGTGGTGCCCTGCAGGATCAGCCCGCGCCGCACCCGGTCGGCCAGCACCCCGCCGAAGAGCAGCGCCGCCACATTGGCCAGCGAGCGGGCGCCCACCACCAGGCCCAGGTCGGTCAGCGACCCGGTCAGGTCCAGCACCGCGAAGGAGAGCGCCACCGGTGCCAGCGCATTGGCCAGCGTGGCCAGGCTGCGCCCCACCACCAGGCGGCGGAACGTCAGTCGGCGCAGCGGGGCGAGGGTGGCGGTCATCCGACCAGCCTGGCCAGCGGCCGTAGGTGCGTCAACGGATTATCGGGGCCGGCGGCCCGGTCCGGGCGTCAGTCCTGGTGCTCGCGGCGGCGCCGGCGCCAGAGCCAGACCCCGAGCCCGACCAGCACCAGCACGGCGACCAGCACCGCGAGCGCCGTGCCGACCAGGTGCTCCACCCTGGCGTAGGCAGCCCCGGCGAGGAACCCGAGCAGGGTGAAGCCGACGCCCCAGAGCACGCCGCCGGCCACGTTGAAGGTCAGGAACCGGCCGTACGGCATCCGCGAAACGCCCGACAGCGTGGGCACCAGCGCCCGGAAGAGCGCGACGAACCGGCCGAAGAAGACCGCCGTCGGCCCCTTCTCGCGGATGAACTCCTGCGCCTTGCCGATCCTCGCCTCGTGCCGCACCGCCAACCGGGTCCGCAACAACGCCGGACCGAACCTGCGCCCGACCGCGTACCCCACCGAGTCCCCGAGCACCGCGGCCAGCACCACGACCGCCATCATCACCGGCAGGCTCACCCCCCGGTGCGCCGCGGCGATCGTCCCCCCGAGCACCGCCGCGGTCTCCCCGGGCAGCACGAACCCCACGAACAGCGCGTCCTCGGCGAAGACCAGCCCCGCCACCACGGCGTACACCACCGGCCCGGAAAGCCCGGCCAGCCAGCCGGTGATCGACCCCACCGCGCGACCCCTTCCACCTCGACGCCTACGGCGCCGCCGACGACACTCCCAAGCTTCTTCTCACCCTCCCACCCACCGGATACTCCCGCTCCCGCGGCAACAGGGCGGCGGCCTCCTCGCGCTCCCCCGCCCGGACCAGCTCGCGGATCCGCCGGGCCAGCGGCGTCACGTCGCGCACCGCCTCGATCCAGCGGTCGGCGTACTCCCCGGCGGCCCAGCCGGACAGGCCGAGCTGCAGCGAGCGGTGCGGCAGCGGCCGCAGGTCCAGGTCGCGCTCCGGATCCCACTGGACGCGCACGTCGCTGGTGCGCAACTGCCCGGCCCACTCGGCCCGGTCGGCGTGCACGCGCCGGTCGTAGTGCGAGAGGCAGGCCCGCTCCAGCGCGGCGTCGAAGCCGGCCCGGCTGATCTCCAGGGCCAGCACCCGCTCCTGGCCGGGCTTGCCGCCCCAGCCGCTGCGGTACATCATCCACAGGAAGCTGGGCTTGACCCAGGTCATCCGGGTGCGCGACCAGCTCTCCGGGAACGCGCCCCGGGCGATCGCGTGGTCGCCGATCTCCGGGCCGTACGCCTGGTAGACCGTCACCGTCCGCTCGGTGCAGGCCGCCCGGATGCGGCGGCTCGGGAGCTCCAGGGCTCCGCTGTTCGTCATGGGCGTGGAGCGTAGCGGTGAGCCCTTGGCCTGTCCTTGGGTTTTCCATGGGACTCTGGGTATCGCCGCGTGATCTTTCCGTGTCCGGGGTGAGACCGTTGGGGCGACGGGTTGTTAGGTGAGCCTTGCCTGCCCTACTGTCTCCCGTCGGACCCTCTCCCCAACCTCCGGAGCACTCGCATGTCCAGCGGACAGATAGCCCTGCTCGGGGCCATCGCAGGCTTCACCATCTACCTCGGACTGCCGATCGGACGGCTGCGCAATCCCGCGCCGCGGTTGCGGGCGGGGTTGAACGCGCTGGCGATCGGGATCCTGCTCTTCCTGGTCTGGGACGTGCTGACGCACGCCTGGGAACCGACCGACAAGGCGCTCGGGGACAAGCACTGGGGCACCGCCGTGGCCGGCGGGCTGGTGCTGGCGGCGGGGCTCGCGGTGGGGCTGTGCGGGCTGGTCTACTACGACCGGTGGAACGCCCGGAAGCGGGCCGGGCAGGACGCCAAGCAGGGCGCGGCCGGGCTGGCGATGATGATCGCGGTGGGCATCGGGCTGCACAACTTCGCCGAGGGCCTGGCGATCGGCAACTCCGCCGCCAGCGGTGAGATCTCGCTCGCCGTGCTGCTGATCGTCGGCTTCGGCCTGCACAACGCCACCGAGGGCTTCGGCATCGTCGCCCCGCTGGCCGCCGAGGGCACCCGGCCCTCCTGGGGCAGCCTGGCGCTGCTCGGCCTGATCGGCGGCGGCCCGACCTTCGCGGGCACCCTGGTCGGCCAGCACCTGGTCAACGACTACCTGAGCATCGCCTTCCTCGGCCTGGCCGCCGGGTCGATCCTCTACGTGGTGATCGAGCTGCTCGCGGTGGCCCGCCGGGCCGCGCTCAAGGAGCTGACCACCTGGATGATCCTGGCCGGCCTCTGCGCCGGCTTCCTCACCGACGCCGTGGTCACCGCCGGCGGCGCCTGAGCCCGGGGCGGGCCGGGCTCAGGCCCGGTCCGCCGCCAGCCATTCGGCCAGCGCCCGGGCGCAGTCGTCCACGCTCTCCCGCCAGGCCTTGACCGCGCCCTCGCCCGCCTCGTCGCTGACGTGCTTGACCAGCCGGATCGGCACCCCGGCCCGCCGGGCCGCGGCGGCCAGCGCATAGCCCTCCATGTCGACCAGGTGGGCCTCGGCGGCCAGCCGGTCGCGGGCTGCCGGGTCGGAGACGAAGAGGTCGCCGGTGGCCAGGGTGAGCCCGTCGGCGGCCAGGCTCAGCGGCTCGCCGGTGGGCCGGCCGGTCAGTTCGAAGAGCACCCGGCCGTCCAGGTCGTGCTGGCGCACCTCGGCGATCCGGTGGGTGCGGCCGGCCAGGCCCGGACGCAGCGCCCCGGCCGTGCCCAGGTTGAGCACCTCCGCCGGGTGCGGCCCGCCCGCCAGCACGGCGGCCAGCGCGGCGGCGGCGTTCACCTTGCCCATGCCGGTGAGCAGCACCGGCAGGCCGCCGTCCAGGTGCGCGGCCTCCTCGGCCAGCGCGAGCACCAGCAGCGGGCGGTCCGGGGTGATGGTTCCGATCAGCTCCATGCCGGCCATGCTAAGTCGCCCGCTCAGGAGCCGGCGCCGAACCGGTGCTTGAGGTTGGGGTCGTCCAGCCACCAGGGCCGCGAGCCCTCCGGCTCCTCGGGCTCGGCCGGGCCCGCCTGACCGGCCGTCACCCGGGCCTCGGCGCGGGCCGCCCGGGCGGCGGCGCGGGCCTCGTCCTGGGCGTCCAGCACCGCGTCCACCGCGGCGGTCTCCTCCCGGCCCTGCACGATCATCCGGCGCACCAGCGCGCACAGGAACGGCAGGCCGACCAGGTCGCCCAGCACCCAGAGGCTGTTGCCGCCCCAGGTCTGGTCCTGCGCCAGGCTCGGCCCCCAGGGCCGGTCCAGCGCGGTGTAGTAGTGCTGGGCGACGATGTGGCCGCCGTAGATCAGCACGATGCCCAGCGCCGCGTCGAAGATCACCTCGGCGAAGGTGATGAAGAGGCCCACCAGGTGCGGGTACTCGTGGCCCACCGGGTCCAGCTGCAGCCGCGGCCAGAAGTACGCCAGTCCGAGCAGCACCAGCGACAGGTGCAGGCCGGTGTTCCAGGCGCCGCTGCTCAGCGACTTCTCGTACCAGGGGGTGAAGTAGAGCAGCCACGGCGGCGCCATCAGCAGCGCGGTGGAGACGGCGGGGAACATCAGCAGCTTGGACGGCCCGCTGCGCAGCGCCCGCAGGATCCGCTCCCGCCGGGCCGGCGGCGAGGCCTCCACCAGCAGCGAGACCGGCGCCCCCAGCGCCAGCAGCAGCGGCACCAGCATCAGCAGCAGCACCACCTGCACCGCGCGGTCGGTGAACAGGATCCGCTCGTAGACGCCCAGGCCCGAGCAGGTGCACCAGATCCAGAGCAGCAGCCCGCCGAGGAAGGCCAGGGTCCGGGTCGGCTGCCAGCGGGTGCCGGCCCGGGCCAGCCGGCGCACCCCGAGCAGGTAGCCGCCGCCGAGCAGCACCGACAGGGCGAGCACCACCGGCTCGGCGGTCCACGAGGTGGCCAGGTCGGACCACTGCCACGGCGGCGGGCCGTGGTAGCCGGTGGCGGCCAGGACGGTCTGTGCGGTCTGCATCTCGTTCGCGCTCCATGCTCCGCCCGGTTTGGGCGGTTCCAACCAGCCATCATGGCCGATCCGGAGACGATCACCGCGTCCGGGGGCCCGACCCGCCTCCCCCGGGCGGGTCGGAACCGCATAGGGTACGCGCGGCGTCTTGCGACCCGCCGGGCTCGTCAGCGGCGGGACCTGGTGGCCATACTGCTGGCAGCACGCCGGTTCCGGGCGACCGGGCGGCTCTTGGGGGAGGGTAGGGGCGGGTGGGAACACCAGTACCGCAGAGCACGGCGCCGCAGGCCGCCGTGGCACCGACGGCACCGTCGGCACCGGCCGGCCAGTGGGCGCCCGCCGTGCCGGAGCGGCCGCCGGTGCGGCCGGGGCTCCGGGACCGGCTGGCGGCCTCGGCCGGCACCGCACCCGGCCGGCTGCGCCTCGTCGCCACCGGCCTGACCGTGCTGGTGCTCGGCCTGGGCGCGCTGACGGCCTGGCAGGTCAACGACCGCACGGCGGCCGCCGACCAGGTGGTGACGCACAGTCAGCCGCTGAGCCAGAACGCCGCCGAGATCTACCGCTCGCTGGCCGACGCCGACACCACCGCCGCGGCCGGCTTCCTGCTGGCCGGCAACGAGCCGGCCGACGTGCGCAAGCGCTACCAGGACGACCTGGACAACGCCACCAGCCTGCTCTCCCAGGCCGCCGAGCGCTCCGACGGCTCACCGGCGGCGCAGCGGCTGATCCGCGAGCTCAACCAGGAGGTCCCGGTCTACGCGGGCCTGGTGGAGACCGCCCGGGCCGACGACCGGCAGGGCCTGCCGCTCGGCGCCGCCTACCTGCGCTGGGCCTCGGCCAACATGCAGGGCGACGCCGCCCAGGGCGTCCAGCCCAAGGACGCGATCCTGCCCAAGGCCCAGCAGCTCTACCAGGTGGAGCTGGACCGGCTGAACCGCGACTACGCGGACGCCCGGTCCACCCCCTGGGCCGCCTACGCGCTGGGCGTGGTGGTGCTGCTGGCGCTGCTCTGGTTCCAGCTGGTGCTGTTCCGGCGGACCAACCGGGTGTTCAACCCGGGCCTGCTGGGCGCCACCGGTGCGGTGCTCGTGCTGCTGGCCTGGACGGCCGGCGCCTCGCTGGCCGCCGACTCCTCGCTGCAGCAGTCGATCGACCGGGGCACCGCCCCGCTGCTGGCACTGGACACCGCCCGCACCGACACCCTGCAGGCCCGCACCGCGGAGAACCTCAACCTGGTGGCCCGCGGCTCCACCACCGCCTACGCGGACCAGTGGACCAAGGCCTCCAAGGGCGACGACGGCGCGCTCAGCCGGGCCGCCCAGCTCGCCCCGGGCGGTGCCAAGGCCAAACTGGCCGACGCCCGGACCCAGTTCACCGACTGGACCACCAAGCACAACGCGGCCGACGACAAGAACAACAGCGGCGACTACCAGGGCGCGCTGAACCAGACCGTCGGCAGCGACCCGAAGAGCGACGCCGGCTCCTTCCAGGCGCTGGACAAGTCGCTGGCCGACGCGGTGACGGTCGAGCAGGCCGAGTTCACCAGCGCCGCCACCGACGGCCGGGACGCCACCGCCACCGTCGCCATCGCCGCCGGGGTGCTCGCCCTGCTGGCCGCCGCAGGCGTGCTGACCGGCATCGGCCGGCGCCTGGCGGAGTACCGATGACCAGGAGATCCGGAGGACGCATGCGGATCAGGACCGCCCTGCTGGCCGTGGCGCTGGCCGCCCCGCTGACGCTGCTCGGCAGCGCCCAGGCCGCCCCCGGCGGCCCGTCCGCCGCGGCCGGGCCGGCCAAGGCCGCCCTGACGGACGACCAGGGCTGCAGCCTGACCAAGAGCCTGCGCCCGAGCACCGACGAGAGCGGGCCGACCATCCGCGCCATCAAGGCCCGCGGGGTGCTGGTGGCCGGCGTGGACCAGAACGCCTACGACTGGGGCTTCCGCGACCCGGCCACCGGCCAGTTGCAGGGCTTCGACATCGACATCGTGCACGCGATCGCCAAAGCGCTGCTCGGCGATCCCAACAAGGTGCAGTTCAAGACCGTCCCGACAGCGTTGCGTATAAAAGCCATCCAGGACGGTTCGGTCGACCTGATCGCGCGTACGATGTCGATCACTTGCGACCGGTTGAACCAGGTGGCGTTCTCCACCGAGTACTTCCAGGCCGGCCAGCAGGTGGTGGTGCCGAAGGCGGCCGGCGCCAAGTCGATCGACGACGCGCTGAGGGGGAAGCGGGTGTGCGTGGCGGACTCCTCCACCGCGCAGGCCTACCTGAAGTCGAACCCGCGCGGCCAGGCGGCCGTGGTGACGGTCGGCAACGCGCTGGACTGCCTGGTGCGGATGCAGCTCGGCCAGGTGGACGCCACGCTGACCGACAACGCGCTGGCGGTCGGCCAGGCGGCGCAGGACCCCACCGTGCAGGTGATCGGGCCCTCGCTGACCGACGAGCCGTACGGGGTGGCGATGTCCAAGAACGCCCCCGACCTGGTGGCCCGGGTCAACCAGATCCTGGAGGACTACCGGCACGGGCTCTGGCAGGCCAGCTACCAGCACTGGCTGCAGCCGGTGCTCGGCCCGTCGGCCGGACCGCCGGCCGCCGACTACCTGCCGTAGCACGAGGATCAGGAGGAAGAGGGGCGTGGCGTTGACAGGATCCGCTGGCCCGGTGCTGAGCCGGGAGGAGGTGGACCGCGAGCTGAGCCGGCTGAGCGCCGAGCGCGAGGCCGTGGAGTCCGCGCTGCTCGCGCTCCAGGACCACCCGGGCCGGCGGCTGCTGGAGGGCGCCGCGCTCACCGGCCGTACCGAGGAGCGCTGGCAGGTCGCGGCGCAGGGGTTCACCCTGCTCTGGACCTTCTACGACCGCTACAGCGAGGCGCTGGCCTCGGCCCGCGCGGTGCGCTCCCGGCGGACCCGGCCCGGCTCGGCCGAGCTGGCCGAGCTGAGCGAGCTGCTGCGGGGCCGGGCCGTCACCGTCTCCGGTGGCCAACTCCCGGATTCCGCGATCCAGTTGGGCGGGCCGGCCCGGCTGGTCGAGCAGCTCACGCTGGCCGAGCTGATGGACCGGATGAACTCCTGCTACGCCACCGTGCTGGAGGTGGTGAACGCCGCCGACGCGGTCTGGTCCGCGCTGCCGGCCCGGATAGACCTGCTGGTCGCCGAGCTGCGCCGGGTGGCCAGCCTGGCCGGCTCGGTCGGGGTGCGGCCCGGCGGCCACCCGCTCGGCGACGACCTGGCCCGGCTGGAGCAGCAGTTGGCGGCCCTGCGGGCCGAGGTGCTGGCCGACCCGCTGGCGCTCTGGCGCCCGGCCCGGGTGCCGGCCCAGCGCGGCCGGGAGTCCGCCACCGGCGTGGCCGCCGCCCAGCAGGCGGCGGCCGGCGTGGTGGACGTCGAGCGGTTCGACCGGGCCGCCCGGGAGCTGGACGGCATCCGGGTCGAGCTGGAGCAGCTGCTGCGGCTGCGCGACGAGGCGGACGAGCGGCTGCACCAGGTGGCCGACCTGCTGCGGCGCGCCGACGCCACGCTGGGCGAGGCCCGGCAGGCCCGCGGCGAGGTGCTGGCCAAGATCGCGGCCACCGAGGTGCCGGCCGTGCCGGGGCCGCTGGCCGCGCTGCGGGACGGCGTGCACCAGGCGGCGGAGCTGCGGCAGAACGGGCAGTGGCACCGGCTGGCGCCGCTGCTGGACGCGCTGGAGGAGCAGGCCGCCCAGGAGCTGCGGCGGGCCCGCCAGTCGCTCACCGAGGTGACCGCCCCGCTCGCGGTCCGGGCCGAACTGCGCGGGCGGCTGGACGCCTACAAGGCGATGGCGGCCCGGCTCCGGGTGTCGGAGGACCCCGAGGTGATCGAGCGGTACGAGAAGGCCCGCTGGCTGCTGTGGAGCGCGCCGTGCGATCTGCGCGCGGCCGCGGCGGCCGTGGCCAGGTTCCAACAGGCTTTGCGCCCGGCGGCCGCGCCGCGGGACGCCCGGCCGTACGACGGACAGGGGGATTGAGATGGGTCAGGCGTGTGTCCGTCCGGAGTGCTCCGGCGGCGAGATCGACGCGGACGGCTACTGCACCGAGTGCGGGCTGGCGCCCGAGGGCGCGGGGGCGGTCGCGGCCGCACCCGCCGCCGCGGGCGGCGGTCCGGCGCCCTGCCGGCGCCCGGGCTGCTCGGGCACGATCGACGCGGACGGCTTCTGCGACGAGTGCGGGCTCTCCCCGGACCCGGCCGCCGCCGCGCCCGCCCCGGTGCTGCCCGGCGCCCGGCCCGCGCCCGACTCCCGCTCGGTCGCCTCGCACGCCTCCAGCCGCACCGGCTCGGCCCGTTCGATGTCCGGCCGGTCCCGCTCGCACCGCTCCACCCGGACCGGCACCCGCGGCTCGGTCTCGGTCCGCAGCTCCACCGGCACCGCCGGCAGCACCAGCCGCAGCCGGCTGGGCGCCGGCCTGGTCACCGTCCCGCCGGTGCCGAAGAGCGACCCCTCCAAGGCGGTGCTGGCCAACCCCGAGGTGCCGGAGCGCAAGCGCTTCTGCAGCAAGTGCGACGCGCCGGTCGGCCGGGAGAAGAACGGCCGCCCGGGCCGCCCGGACGGCTTCTGCACCCAGTGCGGCCAGGCCTACTCGTTCACCCCCAAGCTGCAGCGCGGCGACCTGGTCGGCGGGCAGTACGAGGTGATGGGCTGCCTGGCGCACGGCGGCCTGGGCTGGATCTACCTGGCGGTGGACCGCCGGGTGAGCGACCGCTGGGTGGTGCTCAAGGGCCTGCTGGACACCGGGGACGAGGACGCGCTGGCGGTGGCGATCGCCGAACGGCGGTTCCTCGCCGAGGTGGACCACCCGAACATCGTGCGGATCATCAACTTCGTCGAGCACCCGGACCTGCGCACCGGCTCGACCGACGGCTACATCGTGATGGAGTACGTCGGCGGCAAGTCGCTCAAGGACATCGCCAACGAGCGCCGCACCCCGGAGGGCCGGCGCGAGCCGCTGCCGGTGGCGCAGGCCATCGCCTACGCCCTGGAGGCGCTGCCGGCCCTGGGCTACCTGCACGACCGCGGCCTGGTGTACTGCGACTTCAAGATCGACAACGTGATCCAGAGCGAGGACACGCTCAAGATCATCGACATGGGCGCGGTCCGCCGGTTCGACGACGACGGCCCGATCTACGGCACCGTCGGCTACCAGGCCCCGGAGATCGCCACCGACGGCCCCTCCCCCTCCTCCGACCTCTACACCGTGGCCCGCACCCTGGCGGTGCTCACCTTCGACTTCCAGGGCTACAACACCACCTACCGGGAGGAGCTGCCGGGCCCGGAGGAGGTGCCGGTCTTCGCCCAGTACGAGTCGTTCTACCGGCTGCTGGTCCGCGCCACCGACCCCGACCCGTCCCGCCGGTTCGCCTCCGCCGAGGAGATGGCCGACCAGCTGCACGGCGTGCTGCGGGAGATCCTGGCGCTCTCCGACGGCCAGCCTCGGCCCGCCCTCTCCACCCTGTTCGGCCCCGAACTGCGGGTGGTGGACACCGAGCTGATCACCGACGGCGCGGCCCCCGTGCCCGGCCTGCCGCCGCTGGTGCCGACCGACGCCGCCGCGGCCGCGCTCGCCCTGCCGGTCCCCCGGGTGCACGCCGGCGACCCCAACTCCGGTTTCCTGGCCGCCCTGATGGCCACCCGCGCGGGCGACGTGCTGAGCGCGCTCGGCACCGCCACCCAGGACTCGGTGGAGCTGCGGCTGCGCCGGCTGCGGGCGCTGGTGGAGCTGGGCCGGCACACCGAGGCCGAGCAGTCGCTGACCAGCCTGCGGGCCGACCACGGCGAC
The DNA here is from genome assembly GCF_042869935.1 of Kitasatospora sp. NPDC006697. Classification (NCBI taxonomy): domain Bacteria; kingdom Bacillati; phylum Actinomycetota; class Actinomycetes; order Kitasatosporales; family Streptomycetaceae; genus Kitasatospora; species Kitasatospora sp. NPDC006697. The sequence goes on along the minus strand of NZ_JBIAGU010000019.1, from coordinate 116,139 downwards.
GACTGGCGGGTGGTCTGGTACCGCGGTCTGGCCCAGCTGGCCCAGGCCGGCGCGGCCGCCACCCAGGTGCAGACCCGGGCGCTGACCGAGGCCGCCGCCGAGGCCTTCGACGCGGTCTACGACGCCTTCCCCGGCGAGGCCGCGCCCAAGCTGGCGCTCGGCGTCTGCGCCGAGCTGCTCGGCAACCGGGAGGACGCCGCCGAGTTCTACCGCCTGGTGTGGACCACCGACCGCGGCTACGTCAGCGCCGCCTTCGGCCTGGCCCGGGTCTGCCTGGGAGCCGGCGACCGGGTCGGCGCGGTGGCCGCGCTGGAGTCGGTGCCGGAGACCTCCAGCCACTACACCGCCGCCCGGATCGCCGCGATCCGCTCCCGGGTGCGGGCCCGCACCCCGCAGGAGCAGCTGGCCGCCGACCTGGCCGCGGGCAACGACCAGCTGGCCCTGCTCGGCCTGGACGACCGGCGGCGCGAGCAGCTGTCGGTGGAGGTGCTGGAGACCGCGCTCGGCTGGACCCTGGCCGGCACCCCCGGCCACTCCCCGGCCGCCGCGGCGCTCGGCACCCTGCCGATCCGGGAGCGCGAGCTGCGGTTCGCGCTGGAGCGGTCCTACCGCTCGCTGGCCCGGCTGGCCGAGCGGCCCGAGGACCGGATCGACCTGGTGGAGCGGGCCAACCGGTCCCGCCCGCGGACGTGGGTGTGACGATGACCAACTGCCCCAGCTGTCACGACCCGGTGAGCCCGGCCGAGGCGTTCTGCGAGAACTGCGGCCTCAACCTCCGGGACGCCGCCCAACCCCCGGCACCGGCAGCCGACTTCGAGCCCCCGGCGGCCGCCGGCCCGGTCTGCGCGCACTGCGGGGCCGGACAGGTCGCCGCCGACGGATTCTGCGAGGCCTGCGGAATGGCCCAGCCCAGCCCGCGCGACCACGTCGAACTCTCGCTGGCCGGCGCGGCCGGGGTGAGCGACCGCGGCGTGCGGCACCACCGCAACGAGGACTCCTTCGCCCTGGCCGCCACCTCGCTGCCCGACGGCAAGCCCGCCGTGGTCGCGGTGGTCTGCGACGGCGTCTCCTCCGCGGCCCGGCCCGACGAGGCGTCACAGACCGCCGCGGACGCGGCCGTCGAGGCGCTGCTCGCCACCCTGGAGCGCGGCGAGCAGCCGGAGGCGGCGATGCGCGGGGCGATCGGCTCGGCCGCCGCCGCGGTGGCCGCGCTGGCCGAGGCCGGCCCGGTGCCGCCGCCCGGGCACAACGCCCCGGCCTGCACCGTGGTCAGCGCGGTGGCCGCGGCCGGCGTGGTCACCGTCGGCTGGGTCGGCGACAGCCGCGCCTACTGGATCCCGGACGACCGCGCCGACGCCGAGCCCTACCGGCTCACCGAGGACGACTCCTGGGCGGCCGGCATGGTCGCGGCGGGCCTGATGGCCGAGGCCGAGGCCTACGCCGACGCCCGGGCGCACGCCATCACCGGCTGGCTGGGCGCGGACGCCGAGGAGGTCGTCCCGCACACCGTCGCCTTCACCCCGCACGTGCCCGGGGTGCTGGTGATCTGCACCGACGGCCTGTGGAACTACGCCGAGGCCGCCACCGACCTGGCCGACCTGGTCCGGGTCGACGCCCGCACCGACCCGCTGCGGGCCGCCCGCGCGATGGTCTCCTTCGCCGTCTCGGCGGGCGGGCACGACAACATCACCGTGGCGGTGCTGCCGGTGCAGCCCGATCCGGCGGCCGGCTGGTCGGAGACCGTGCTCGACCTGCCCGTGCTCGCCCCTCCGGTGACGGGGGCGGCCCCGCCGGCCGTCCCGCCGATGCCAAGCTTCCCCCCGGCCTCCCGCAGCGAGCAGGGCTGACGCCCGCTCACCACCCTTTCCCAGGAGTCACGGCATGGCCAGTCTGACCAAGTCGAACCTGCCCAGGTTCACCACCGAGATCTTCCAGAACGAGTACCTCTCCGAGGGCGCCCGCGAGGTCAACGCGATCGTCACCGTCACCGCGACCGGCGGCGGCACCACCGGCGGCCGGCCGCTCGGCCTGGCCGCCGACGCGGGGCCGGCTGCGGGCCGGACCGTCAACAACGCCGCGGTGGTGCTGATGGTCGACTGTTCCGGCTCGATGGACTACCCGCCGACCAAGATGCGCAACGCCCGGGACGCGACGGCGGTGGCGATCGACACGATCCGCGACGGCGTCGCCTTCGCCGTGGTCGCCGGCACCCACGAGGCCCGCGAGGTCTACCCGGCCGGCGGGCAGCTGGCCGTCGCCTCCGCCGAGACCCGGGAGGCCGCCAAGCAGTCGCTGCGCCGGCTGACCGCCGGCGGCGGCACCGCGATCGGCACCTGGCTGGCGCTGGCCGACAAGCTCTTCCTGACCCGGAGCGACATAGCGATCCGGCACGGCATCCTGCTCACCGACGGCCGCAACGAGCACGAGAAGCCGGAGGACCTGCAGCGCACCCTGGACCGGGTGAGCGGCCACTTCACCGCGGACTGCCGCGGCGTCGGCACCGACTGGGAGGTCGCGGAGCTGCGCAAGATCGCCTCCGGGCTGCTCGGCACCGCCGACATCGTCGCCGAACCGGCCGACCTGGCCGAGGACTTCCGCTCGATGATGACCACCGCGATGGGCAAGCAGGTGGCCGACGTGGCGCTGCGGGTCTGGACCCCGGCCAACGCCACGGTGAAGTTCGTCAAGCAGGTCGCCCCGGACCTGGAGGACCTGACCGAGCGCCGGGCCGAGGCCGGGCCGCGGGCCGGCGACTACCCGACCGGCTCCTGGGGCGACGAGAGCCGCGACTACCACGTCTGCGTCGAGGTGCCCAACGCCGCGGTGGGCAACGAGATGCTGGCCGCCCGGATCAGCCTGGTGCTGCCCGGTGCGGACGGCGGCAGCGAGGTGCTGGCGCAGGGCCTGGTCCGCGCGGTCTGGACCGACGACCTGGCCTCCTCCACCCGGATCAGCCCGCAGGTGGCCCACTACACCGGGCAGGCCGAGCTGGCCGAGTCGATCCAGGAGGGCCTGGAGGCGAAGCGGGCCGGCGACCTGGACACCGCCACCGCCAAGCTGGGCGCGGCCGTCCGGCTGGCCCACCAGACCGGCAACGAGGGCACCTTCAAGCTGCTGCAGAAGGTGGTCGACGTGGTCGACCCGAAGGAGGGCACGGTCCGGTTCCGCAAGGACGTCAGCGAAGCCGACTCGATGACCCTGGAGACCCGGTCCACCAAGACCGTGCGGGTCTCCGGCCGCAAGCGGGCCGAATAGGCGACGGCCGGGCCGGACGCACCCCCCGGTGCGCCCGGCCCGGCCGGTTCGGTTGCCGGTGCGGCTACTTGATGTTCTTCACCAGGGCCTGGGCCAGCGTGGTCAGGTCCGGCAGCTGGCCGGAGCCGGCGTCGCTGCCGTCCAGCAGCAGCACCTTGTCGCCGAGCCGGACCACCAGGTTCTCCTGGCTGACGAAGTGGCCCTGCGGGACGTTCTTCAGCAGCGCGCTCTCGTCGCCCAGGCCGGCGACCGGGCTGTCGGAGAGCGCCATCTGGGTCTGGCCGCCGCCCAGGGTGTCCGCCTGGTAGCTCTTGCAGCCGTCCGCGGAGGTGCGGATCTCGGCCAGCAGCTTGGCCGCGTCGCCCGGGTGGTAGGCGGCGATCACCACGCTGACGCTGGCCTTGTTCGCGTCGCTCAGGTTGATCGAGGCGTAGGACGCCCGGTAGTCGACCGACAGGCCCTCGGCGCCCTGGTTGGTCCACCCCTTGCAGCTGTTCTGCGGCAGCTGCGGGACGCCCGGGTCCATGATGTTGGTGCCGGTGTCGAACTCGTTGCCGCTGCCGTCCAGCGTCCAGCCGGAGGGCAGGGTGGCGGCGGCGGGCAGCATCGCCTTGAGCGCGGTGCCGGTGGGCACCGCGCCCCCGCCGCCCGCGGGGGAGGCCGGGGCGGAGCCGCCCGAGGAGTCGGACGGGCTCGCGGCGGCCGCCGGGGCGGAGCTGCTGGGCGCGGCCGGGGCCGAGGCCGTGTCGGAGGCGGAGACGGAGGGTGCGGCGGCCGGCGGGGAGACGGCGGCCGTGGCCGAGGGCTTCGGCGAGGACTGACAGCCCGACAGCAGCGCGACGGACGCCAGCACTGCCCCCGCGGCGGCCGGAATTCTGAGCTTGGACATGCCCGCCAGCCTGCCCGGAGCCGCTAACGGCCCGCTCACGTCCGGCTCACGGGGCGGGCGGGATTGATGGATTGATTGCTCGACCAGACGGTTCAACGGGGTTCTGACGGTGCAACGGGGAGTAAGGATGCAGTTCGGGCTGCTCGGACCGGTGACGGCCGACACCGGCGAAGGACCGGCCACGATCGGCGCGCCCAAACAGCGGGTGGTGCTCGCGGCGCTGCTGCTGGAGGCCGGGCGGGTGGTCTCCACCGAGCGGCTCACCGAGCTGCTCTGGCAGGGGCGGCCGCCGGCCACCGCGCGCACGGCGCTGCAGAACCACGTGATGCGGCTGCGGGCCGCGCTCGGGCCGGCCGGGGAGCGGATCCTGACCCGCGGTCCGGGCTACCTGATCGAGCTGCGGGCCGGCGAACTCGACCTGGAGCGGTTCCTGGCGCTCGGCGAGCGGGGCGCGCAGGCACTGGCCGCCGGCCGCCCGGCCGAGGCGCGCGACCTGCTCGGCCGGGCGCTGGAACTGTGGCGCGACGAACCGCTGCTGGACGTGGACTGCGCCGAACTGCGGGCCACCGCGGCCGGGCGGCTGGCCGACTGCCGGACCAGGGTGCTGGCCGACCGGATCGACGCCGACCTGGCGCTCGGTCAGCACCTGGCCGTGCTGCCCGAACTGCGGGCCGCGATCGGCGACCGGCCGCTGGACGAGCGGCCGCACCGGCAGCTGATGCTGGCGCTCTACCGGGCCGGGCGGCAGGCCGAGGCGCTGGCCGTGCACCGGGAGCTGCGGGCGGTGCTGGTGGCCGAGCTGGGGATCGAACCGGGGCCGGAGATCGCCGAGCTGCAGCAGCGGATCCTGTGCGCGGATCCGGAGCTGCTGGCGGTGCCGGCCCCACCCGCCGCGCCGCCCGCCGCCCCGGCCGAGCCCGTGCTGCCGGCGCCGCCGGCGCGGCGGCGGCCGCAGTTCGCGGCGGTGCCGCTGACCGGGGTGCTGATCGCCGGGGCGGCGGTGCTGCAGGCCGACGCCGGGCGGCACCCGCGGCCGGCGGTGACGGCGGCGGCCGCGGCGCACGTGCGCTACGTGGCCAGGACGGGCAGCGACGAGCAGGTGCTCAGCAGCACCGCGGTCGACGTGCCGGTGCTGGTGCCGGTCAGGGCCGGGGACACCCTGGTGGTCTCGCTGATGCTCACCTCGACCGACCCGGGCCCGGTCACGGTGACCGACAGCGCCGGGGACGCCTACGCGCCGGTCGCCGACGTGACCGATCCCACGGGCCACCGCACCATGCTGCTGGCGGCGTTCGGCGTACGGGCGCTGGGCACGGCGGACCGGATCACGGCGGGGTACCCGCGGGCCAGCAAGTACCACATCGCGGTGGACGAGTTCAGCGGCGTCAGCGCGGCCGCCGGGCGGGCCGCCGCCTTCGCCGACCCGGGGTCGGCGCCGACCGCCTTCTCCACCAGCGCCACCCCGGTCGCCTGCGGGCCCGGCGACCTGCTGGTGGCGGCGGTGGGCTCCAACTCCGGCCCGGCGCCGCAGTTCGTGGCCGGGTGGCGCAGCCTGCCGGTGCTGAAGCTCTCCTCCTACCGCCTCAGCACCGCCTACCGGCTCGCCGGCGCCGCCGAGCCGGATCGCTGTGCGGCCACCGGCACCACGACGGCGCAGTGGGAGGCGGCGCTCGCGGTGCTGCGCTGAGCGGGGAGCAGCCGAGGGGAAGCGGCACCCGCGGGGTCCCTCTCCGACCCCTCGGGCGGGGGCCGGCCACCCGCCGGACCCTCGCGGTCCACCGCCGCCGTTCTCCCGGTCACCACTCATCGGTATCGTGAGAGGCTGTCGTGAAACTGGTTCCGCCGGGGGCCGGGACCTGCCGAGATGTGGGGGATTTGATGGCGATCTGCCCGAGTGGCCACGAGTCGCAGTCGGAGGACTACTGCGACTACTGCGGCCTCGCCATGCGCCCGGCCGGGGTCCCGTTCGGCGCGGCCGTGCCCCCGCCGCCGCCCGCGCCGCCGCATGCGCCGCCGATGCCGGGGGGCTTCCCCGGGGCCACCGAGGGCCTGCTCACCTGTCCGATCTGCCGCACCCCGAAGGCCGGCCGGTACTGCGAGGAGTGCGGGTACGACTTCGACCTGTCCACCTCCCCCGGCATGGCGGTGCCCAACTACGGCTACCCGCCGCACGGGCCCGGCCAGCAGCAGGCGCCGTTCCAGCCGCCCAGCTACCAGACGCCCGGGCAGCAGCAGCTGCAGGGCCAGCAGCAGGTGCAGGGCTACGGCTACCCGCCGCCCGGCCCGGCGTACCCGCCCCAGCCGGAACCCGCCTACCCCCTGGGCGACCCGTACGGCGCGGTCCCGGGCTACCCGCCGGCCGAGCAGTCCGTTCCGGCGCCGAGCGTCGAGCAGTACGGCACCTCGTTCCACCTGGCCCCGCCGTCCCAGCAGGTGCCGCAGGCCGAGCCGGTGCGGTCGAACTGGGTGGCCGTGATCAGCGCCGACCGGGACTACTTCACCGACATGATGGCGCGCAGCGGCCCGGAGGCCTCCGGGCTGTTCTTCCCGCCGTACTGCCCCGAGCGAAGAGTGCCGATCACCGGCCGCGGCCAGCTGCGGATCGGCCGGCGCAGCCAGCACCGCGGCACGGTGCCGGAGATCGACCTCTCGGTGCCGCCGGAGGACCCGGGCGCCTCGCACCAGCACGCCCTGCTCGCCGAGCAGCAGGACGGCAGCTGGGTGCTGGTGGACCAGGACTCGACCAACGGCACCACGATGAACGGCGGTTCCGAGCCGATCGCGCCGCACACCGCGATCGCGCTCAACGACGGCGACCGGATCCACATCGGCGCCTGGACCACCATCACCCTGCACCGCGCCTGACCCGTCACCCCGTTGACCCGCTGATCGGTGGGGCCCGTCGACCGGCCCGCCCCGGCGGGCGTCGTAGGACCGAAGTCCCGGTTCCGGCGCCCGCCGGGGTCTGCGACCATGGTCGGGTGACTGAGATCGGGCGTGACGGTGCTGGCGAGGTGAGCTTCTTCGAGGCGGTCGGCGGTGAGCCGACCTTCCGGCGGCTGGTGCACCGGTTCTACCAGGGGGTGGCCGGGGACGAGCTGCTCCGCCCGATGTACCCGGAGCAGGACCTGGGCCCGGCCGAGGAGCGGCTGGCGCTCTTCCTGATGCAGTACTGGGGCGGACCGCGCACCTACAGCGACGAGCGCGGCCACCCGCGGCTGCGGATGCGGCACGTCCCGTTCCGGGTGGACAAGGCCGCGCACGACGCCTGGCTGCGGCACATGCGGGACGCGGTGGACGAGCTGGACCTCGCCCCGGAGGCCGAGCGGCAGCTCTGGGACTACCTCACCTACGCCGCGGCCTCGATGGTCAATTCCGAGTGATCCGACCGGATGTCCGACCGGATGCATTTGGCATGTACGGTGCCCATTCGCTTTCGCTAAGAACTCTTTTCGCGCTGAACCCTTTCGTTTGAGTTCGCGCTCTGACAATATCGCCCGGTATTCGGTGCGAAGCTTCCGCAGGCCGGTGCTCATGCTGCACATCCTGCTGCCCTGCCACCCTGCTGCCCCGCGGCTGCCTCGCGCCCGAATGTCGACTTGTCGGGGGACCGGGGGAGGGACGGCGTCCTATGGGCGGCTTCGTCCTGCGCAGACTGCGCAGCAGACTCGCACTGGCCGGCGCGGCGATGCTCACCATCCTGCTCACCGCGGCGGTGCTGGCGACGCTCACCGCGTTCGACAACGCGGTGGGTGCGGCCGGTGAGCGCCGCTCGCTGGTCGGGCCGGACCGGGCCAGGACGTCCGTGCTGGTCAGCACGGACACCGACCTGGCCGGGCGGGCCAAGGCCGAGCCGCGGGTGCGCCAGCTCGCCGCCGACCTGTCCGGCGCGCTGCCCAACACCGTCCGGATGGCGGCCCGCAGCCACGCGCTGGCGCTGCCGCAGCCGGTGCCCGCGCCGGTCCGGCCGGACGGCTCGCCCACCGACCCGGACCTGACCATGCTGGCCTCGCTGGATCCCCGCGAGGTCACCATGAGCGCGGGCCGGCCCCCGCGGGCCAGCGCCCCGGGCGCACCGATCGAGGTGGCCGCGCCGGACAGCGTGATCGGCCGGCTCGGCCTGCAGCCCAAGGCGCTGCCGCTCACCCTGCGGCTGACCGACCGGTTCGACGGCTCTCCGCACGAGGTGGTGGTCACCGGGACCTACCACCCGACCGACTCCGCCGACCCGTACTGGCAGATCGACCCGCTGGGCGGCCGCGGCGTGCAGGTCGGCGGCTTCACCACCTACGGCCCGCTGCTCGCCCCCGACGAGGCCTTCACCGACTCCTCGATCTCCCAGCAGAGCGTCAACTGGCTGATCACCACCGACTTCCGCTCCGCCTCGCTGGCCCAGCTGGACGCGCTGCGCGGCTCCGCCGACCAGCGGATGGGCGACTTCCAGAACTCCACCGGCTGGACCACGGTCACCCAGCTCACTGCCGTGCTCGGCGAGTTGCACACCGGACTGCTGGCCGGCCGCTCCACCCTGGTGATCGGCGCCCTGCAGCTGGCGGTGCTGGCGACCGCCGCCCTGGTACTGGTCACCCGGCTGCTGAGCGAGCGTCAGACCACCGAGAACGCACTGCTCACCGCGCGCGGCGCGGCCTGGTACCGGATCGCCGGGATCACCGCGCTGGAGGCCGGACTGCTCGCGCTGCCCGGCGCGCTGTTCGCCCCGCTGCTGGTGCCGCCGCTGCTCGGCCTGCTCGGCCGCACCGGTGCGCTGGCGAAGACCCAGGTGCCGCTCCCCGGCGGGCTCACCGCCGGCTCCTGGTGGATCTCGGCCGGCACCGCGCTGGTCTCGGTGCTGATCGTGCTGGCCCCGACGGTGGCCCGGGCCGGCGGCGCGGTGGTGCAGGTGCGGGCCGGCCGGCGGCAGGCGCTGGTCTCCGGGCTCAGCCGCTCCGGCGCCGATCTGGTGGTGCTGGTGCTCGCCGTGCTCGCCTACCTGCAGCTGCGCCAGTACAGCTCCGGCAGCACCGGCGGTGCGCTCTCCACCGACTCCTCCGGACAGCTCGGCCTGGACCCGGTGCTGGTGGTCGCGCCCACCCTGGCGCTCTGCGCCGGCACCCTGCTGGCGCTGCGGCTGCTGCCGCTGGCGGCCAGGCTCGGCGAGCGCTGGGCTGCCCGCGGGCGGGCGCTGCCGGCGGCGCTGGCGGGCTGGCAGTTCGCCCGCCGGCCGCGCCGCAACGCCGGGCCGGTGCTGCTGATGGTGCTGGCCGTCTCGATGGGCGTCCTGGCGCTCGGCCAGTCCGCCTCGCTCGACGCCTCGCAGCGCGACCAGGCCGACTTCACCACCGTCGACGGCCTGCGGATCACCCAGGCCGCGCTGCCGCCGGTCGGCCAGGCCGGCATGCTCACCGGGCTGCCCGACGGCGACCGGCTCGTCCCGGTGGCCCGTCAGGAACTGCCGCTCAGCAACGGCAGGACCGGCCAGCTGCTGGCCCTGGACGCCGACAAGGCCGCCCAGTCGGTCCGGCTGCGCGACGACCTCAGCGGCGGCCGCACCCCCGCCCGGTACTTCGCCCCGCTCACCCACCCGTCCGCGGACGACGGACTGGTGCTGCCGGGCCGGCCGCTCCAGCTCACCCTCGACCTCTCCGTCACCAGCACCACCGGCACGCCGATCCCCTACACGGTCGACCACCCCTACCCCGGGGAGAGCGGCAAGCCCTGGCCCGCGCCGCCGACCGCACCCGTGCTGGACCTGCAGATGCACGACCGGGTCGGCAACCTGATCACCACCAAGGTGACCGGGCTGCCGGTGAACGGCGACGGCACCGTCACCGTCGACCTCTCGGCGCAGTCCGCCTCCCCGGTCGGATCGCTCGCCTACCCGCTGACCCTCACCGGCATCCAGATCGGCTTCGAGGAGAGCGGATACGGCAACCTGAGCCAGCAGGTGACGGTGCACCGGATCACCTCGACCGCGCTGGACGGCAGCACCGCGGCGACCGCCGGGCTGCCGGACGGGCTGGACTGGCAGGCGGCCAGCACCACCGAGGACCCCGACGCCCCGGTCTTCCGGCAGTTCGCCACGACCGCCCACCAGAAGCTGCCCGTGGTCATGCCCGTGGTGGACACCGCGGACCGTCAGGACCTGTTCCGGATCGGCTACTACAACGGCCTGGGCGCGGGCCTCAACACCGCCGCGGTCAACCTGCGGGGACCGGCCGGGGTCCCGCCCACCGCGATCAACGGGCTGGCCACCAAGGAGTTCCTGGCCGCGGTCGGCAGTTCGGTCGGGCAGACCGTGCCGATCCAGTTCGACGGCGCCCAGCTCCCCGTCACGATCGTCGCCGTGGTGCCCGGCATGCCCACCGTCGGTGCGCCCGGTGGCGGCGCGCAGGGCACGCTGATGGTCGACCTGCCCACCCTCGACCGGGCGATCACCGCGCTCGGCGGCTCCGCGCCGACCGCGGGAGAGTGGTGGCTGCCGAGCAAGGGCCCGGGCGACCAGGCACCCGCGCGGTTCGCCGCCGCGCTGCGCCGGGGCGTGGTGCCGACCCGGTTCCAGCTGGACGACGACGTGTACGGCTCGCTGCGGCTGGACCCGCTGGCCGCCGGCCCGCAGGCCGGACTGCTCGGCCTGACCGTGACCGCCGCCGTGCTGGCCGCGATCGGCTTCGCCGCCGCGGCGGTCGGCGCCGCGGCCGAGCGGGCCACCGAGTTCGCGGTGCTCCGCGCGCTCGGCACCCCCGCCCGGCAGCTGGCCCGGATGGCGGCGGCCGAGCAGAGCATCCTGATCGCGCTCGGGCTGGGGCTCGGCGCGCTGCTCGGCACCGCGCTGACCCACCTGGTGGTCCCGCTCACCGTGCTGACCCCGGCCGCCCAGCGGCCGGTGCCGGCGGCGCTGGTGGTGCTGCCGCTGGGGCAGACGCTGCTGCTGCTCGCCGGGGTCGCCGCGCTGCCGGTCCTGCTCACCGTCTACCGGGTGCTGCGGCCGACCCGGGCCGGGGAGACCACCACCCGCCTGCGCCACTCGGAGGAGATGTGAGCAGCGACCGCGACCCCGAGGGCGAGCTCGAGCCGGTCCGCATCCACGGCTCCGCCGAGCCGCGCGCGCCCCGTGAACCCCGGGCCTTCCGGTCCGCCCGGTCCGCCAGGTCCGCCAGGTCCGCCAGGTCCGCCCGGCGGTCGGTGGCGCCCTGGGTCCGCACCCGGCTGCGGACCAGCCGGGCCGCCGCCCTGCTGCTGGCCGTCCTGGTGCTGGGCACCGCATTCCTGGGCGCCGCACTCCCCCGGACCCTGGACCGCGCCGCCGACGTCGCGCTCACCAAGACGCTCACCGACGCCACGCCGCACGCCCGCTCGCTCTACGCGACCGAGGTCGCCCAGCTCCGCCCGGGCGCCAGCGCGCCGCCGGCCTTCACCATGTCCGCCGCCGACGGCATCGCGGCCTCCATGCAGTCCCAGCTGGTCGCGCCGTTCGCCCCCTCCGTCGAGGAGGAGAGCTGGGGCGTCCGGTCGACCCTGGGCCGCACCCTGACCGACCCCGGGCTGCCGGTGCTGGAGGAGAAGCAGCCGCAGCTCAAGCTCGCCACCCTGCACGGCCAGGACCAGCGCTACAAGATCGTCCAGGGCCGGCCCGCCACCCACACCGACGGGCAGCCCGGCTGGGAGGCGGTGCTCTCCACCGCCGACGCCAAGCAGCTGAACATCACGGTCGGCACCGTGCTGCACGCCGCCGGGCTGGAGATCGCCATCGTCGGGCTCTACCAGCCCGACGACCCGGCGAGCGCCTTCTGGACGGACACGCCCTGCCTGACCGCCGCCTGCGTCACCTACACCCAGGAGATCCCGCCGTCCCCGTTCTGGACCGTTGCCGCGCTGGTCCCGGACACCGCCGCGCCGGACATGGCGCGGTTCGAGCCCGCCCAGATGTTCTGGCAACTGCCGATCGACCCGCACCACCTGCGCGCCGACCAGCTCGACCAGGCCCAGGAGCTCGTCGACTCGGTCCTCTCCGGACACCGCTCCGGCAACGTGACCGACGGCTCGGGCCGGATCCTCCAGGTCACCTCCGACCTGCCGGTCCTGCTCAGGCAGGCCCAGCTCGACCAGCGGGCCGCCGCCCCACTGGAGACCATCGGACCGCTCGGCGCCGCCGCCATCGCCTTCGTGGTGCTGCTGCTGGCCGCCGACCTGGCCGTCGACCGGCGGCGCGCCGAACTGCTGCTGCTCCGGGCCCGCGGCGGCTCGCTGCGCGGCATCGGCGGCCGGCTGCTCGGTGAGACGGCGGTGCTGGTGCTGCCCGCGGCCGCGATCGGCACGGCGGCGGCGCTCGCGCTGCTGCCCGCGCCGCGCTGGCAGGCGGCGGTGCTGGCCGGGGTGGCGACGATGCTGGTCGCGCTGCTGCCGTTCCCGGCGCGGGCGGTGCTGCTGGTGCGCGGGGCCGATCCGGCGAGGCGGCGCCGGCCCGCCGGGCAGCGCGGCCGCCGCCGGTTCAGCCTGGCCCGACTGGTCAGCGACCCGCGCCGGCTGGTGCTCGAACTCGCCGCGCTGGCCGCCACGCTGGGCGCGGTGGTGGCGGTGCGCCGGCGCGGGGTGGGGCCGGACAGCTCCGTCGACCTGCTGGTCAGCTCCGCGCCGCTGCTGATCGCGCTGGCGGGGGCGGTGCTGCTGGCCCGGCTCTTCCCGCTGCTGCTGGCGCCGCTGGTGCGCGGGGCCCGGTGGAGCTCCGGGGCGATCGGGTTCCTCGGGCTGGCCCGGGCCACCCGGAGCGCGGCCGCGGGCGGCGACGCCGGACGCGGCGAGGGGCGCCGGGCGCCCACCGTGCTACCGCTGCTGGCGCTGCTGCTCGCGGTGACCACCGCCGGGTTCGGCGTCACCGTGCTCGAATCCACCACCTCGGCCCGTCAGTTCGCGGTCCGTCAGGCCGCGGGCGGCGACGCCCGGGTGACCGGCAACGACCAGATCACGCTCCCGCCCGACTTCACGGCCGCGGCGGCCAGGCTGCCCGGCGTGCGGCAGAGCCTGCCCATGGTGGTCGACCGGACCGCCACGGTCGGCACGGCCAACGGCGGACTGCTCAGCGACGCGATCGTGGTGATGGTCGACCCGGCGAGCTACGCCGCGCTGGCCGACCGGGTCGGCTACGGGCAGATCGACCCGGGCCTGCTCAGCGCGCCGACCTCGGCGCCGGGCGACCCCGTACCGGTGATCACGACCCGCGACTTCGGCTCCACCGGCCGGGACAGCGACCTGCAGACCGTCCAACTGCCCGGCACCTACGGCACCATGAAGTACAAGGTGGTCGCGACGGTGGACAGCTCGCCGCTGCTGCCGGCCGGCGGCACCCGGCTGGTGATGGTGGTCTCCAGCGCCGCCGTGCTCCGCCAGCTGCCCGCCACCAAGGACATGCTGGACGCGCCCAACACCTGGTACGGCATCGGCGACGGGATCAGCGGCGACGCGATCCGGCAGCTGCTGGGGAGCGAGCTGAAGCTGGGCAAGGGGGACGGGTCCGGGAGCGCGGCGGGCTCGGGCGCTTCGGCGAGCCCGGGCAGCTCGGCGAGTGCGAGCGGTGCGGCAGGTGCGAGTGGTGCGGCAGGTGCGAGTGGTGCGCCGGGCGCGCCGACCACGCCCCCCGCGGTGGTCAGTCAGAACGTGGCGGGCGGCGGCTCGCCGGTGGACGACTACTTCTCGATCGCGACCGCCGCGGACGTCGCCGCCAAGCTCGGCAGCCACCCGCTGCAGCACTCGGCCGCGCAGTTCTTCTGGACCGCGGTGGCCGCCTCCGCCGGTTACAGCCTGCTCGCCCTGCTGCTGACCCTGCTCCGGGCCGCACCGGAACGGGCCGCGCTGCTGGCCCGGCTGCGCACCATGGGGCTGCGGCCCGGCCAGGGCCTGGCGCTGATCCTGGTCGAGGCGCTGCCCCAGGCCCTGCTGGCCGCCGCGGCGGGGGCGGGCCTGGCCTGCCTGAGCGCGCCGCTGCTCGGCTCGGCCGTCAACCTGTCCTCGATGGTCGGCGCCACCGTGCCCAACGGACTGCAGATCGCCACCGCCCAGGTGTGGTGGCTGGCCGCCGGACTGGCCGGGCTCAGCGCCCTGGTCGTCCTGGTGGAGACGGCCGTGGCCGGCCGGCGTCAGATCAATACCGAGTTGAGAGCGGGGGACGAGCGGTGACGGCTCCGGAGCAGGACACGACCGGCAAGGGCGCCGGGGACGGCACGGGCGGCGCGGGTGGCGCGGGTGGCGCGGGTGGCGCGGCCGGCGCGGCCGGCAGCAGTGCGGGGAGCGGAGGCGGTGCGGTCGGCGGGACCGCGCGGGCGGTGATCCGCGAGGACGTCAGCCTCGAGGAGTTGCGCCGCCGCGCCGAGGCCAAGCGCACCCAGGCCGCCTACGGCCACGACTCGGTGATCGCCTGCGACCAGGTGGTGCGGATCTTCACCGCCGACCGGGTCGAGGTGCAGGCGCTCCAGGGGCTCGACCTGCTGGTCCGCAAGGGCGACCTGATCGCCCTGGTCGGCGCCTCGGGCAGCGGCAAGTCCACTCTGCTCAACATCCTGGCCGGGCTGGACACCCCGACCGCCGGCACGGCCACCGTGGCGGGCTGCGACCTGCTCGGCATGTCCGCCAAGGAGCGGCTGCGCTACCGGCGCGAGGTGGTCGGCTTCGTCTGGCAGCAGACCGCGCGCAACCTGATGCCCTTCCTGACGGCGGCGCAGAACGTGGCGCTGCCGATGCAGCTCAACGGCGAACGCTGGCAGGCCGGCCGGACCGCGCGCAGGGCCGCCCGGGCGCACGAGCTGCTGGACGCGCTCGGCATCGCCCACCTGGCCGGCCGTCGGCCGGCCCAGCTCTCCGGCGGTGAGCAGCAGCGGGTGGCGATCGCGGTGGCGATGGCCAACAACCCCTCGGTCGTGCTGGCGGACGAGCCCACCGGCGAGCTGGACTCGGAGACGGCGGGCTCGATCTTCGAGGCCTTCCGGACCGTCAACCGGGAGCTCGGCGCCACCGTGGTGATCGTGACCCACGACCCGATGGTGGCCGGCGAGGTGCGCCGCACCGTGGCCATCCGGGACGGCCGGACCAGCTCCGAGGTGCTGCGCGAGACCCTGACCGACGAGCACGGCCGGGAGTCCACCACCGAGCGCGAGTACGTGGTGCTGGACCGCACCGGCCGGGTGCAGCTCCCCCGGGAGTTCCTGGCCGCGCTCGGCATGGAGCACCGGGTCGCGGTGGAGCTGGAGCCCGACCACATCGCACTCCGCGCGGACGACCGGGCGGCACAACAGGACGCGGCCGCGGAGAGCGGTAACGGGAGCGGGAGCGGAAGCGAGGCCGCGTCGGCGCAGGGCGAATCCTGAGGCAGCCGGCGACCGGGCTCAGCCGAGCGGCGTGAGCCCGAGGCCGGCGCCGGGCGTCGCGGTCCGCAGGACCACCGTGCCGTGCGGCGCGCTCAGCCGCTGCCAGCCGCCGGCCCGGTGCGCGGTCAGCGGGGCATCTGGGCTCAGGAAGCCGATCCGGTAGGCGGCGTGGGCCGCCCGCAGCGGCAGCGCCGGCAGCACCTCCAGCGGCCGGGCCCAGATCTCGTCGGCGAGGCCGTCCAGCACCGCCCGGGTCCGGTGGTGCTCCGGCACCTGCGCCGTGCGCTCCTTGAACTCCCTTACGGAGTCGATCAACTGAGGCATCACCAGGTTCGTCTCGGTGGTCCCGAGCAACTGCCAGCCGGCTCGCGGCGGCAGCATCCCGGCCCAGGCCGGACCGGTCACCGGCGGCGGCACGGCGAGCGTGCCCGCCGCCTCGTCCACCCCTTCGAGCAGTTGGCCCGCCGAGACCGTCGAGTCGGCGGCCGGCGCCTGCCCGGCCAGCCGCGCGGTGCGCAGTGCCAGCACCCCGGTGCCGCCCAGCGGCAGCCGCCCGTAGACGGCCAGCACACCGCCCCCGG
This sequence comes from Kitasatospora sp. NPDC006697, assembly GCF_042869935.1. Lineage (NCBI taxonomy): Bacteria > Bacillati > Actinomycetota > Actinomycetes > Kitasatosporales > Streptomycetaceae > Kitasatospora > Kitasatospora sp. NPDC006697. The sequence continues at coordinate 100,060 of NZ_JBIAGU010000019.1, read as the reverse complement.
CCGTCTCCTCCCCCACCGCGCCCGAAGTGGGGACGGCCTGCAGGCGCACGGCCGCCGCCCGGTCGAACCGCAGCAGCCGGGTCAGGAACGCGCCCAGGTCCGCCGCCTCCCGCGGGTCGGCGAAGGAGAGCGGCAGGGTGCTGATCACGCGGCGACCTTCTCGCCCTCGTCAGCACCGCTCGGCAGGTCCGCGTCGGCCGGACCGGCCGTGCTGTCGGCGGCCGGCTCCTCCGCGCCGTCCAGGTAGCGGCTGAGGAAGGCCCGCTCCACCTGGCTGATCCGCCGCGGCCGGCCCGCCGCCAGGTCATAGGGCACCACGACGGTGGAGGCCCGGACGTAGACCTTCTCGGTGCCGTCCTCGGCGACGTCCTTGATCTCGTAGCCCACGGTCACCGAGGCGCCGCCGACCCTGGTCACCCAGGTCTCGATGGTGACCGGCTCGGGCCGGTGGACCAGCGGGAGCTTGTAGTCGATCTCGTGCCGCGCCACCACCGACCCGCCCGAGAACTCGCCCGCCCCGGCCTCGGCGGCCCGGTGGAACATGAAGTCGATCCGGGCCTCCTCCAGGTAGCGCAGGAAGACCACGTTGTTCACGTGACCGAACGCGTCCATGTCGGACCAGCGCAGCGGGCAGGCGTAGAGGTGGCGAGCCACGGATTCGTTCTCCTTCGGGGCCTGGTGAGGGCCTGGCAGGGGGCCGGTAGGCGGGACGGCGGCAACCGTTCCACGGGTCGGCCCGGCGCCGGCCCTCTCGTGCGTCGGCCCGGCGGCCACCCTCCTCGGGCGGCCGCCGGGCCGACTGCGACTGGGTCGGACAGGGTCCGACCGGTCAGCCGCGGGTCAGCTTCTTGTAGGTCGCCCGGTGCGGACGGGCCGCGTCGGCGCCCAGCCGGTCGATCTTGTTCTTCTCGTAGGACTCGAAGTTGCCCTCGAACCAGAACCACTTGCTGTCGCCCTCGTAGGCGAGGATGTGGGTGGCCACTCGGTCCAGGAACCAGCGGTCGTGGGAGATGACCACGGCGCAGCCCGGGAACTCCAGCAGCGCGTTCTCCAGCGAGGACAGGGTCTCGACGTCGAGGTCGTTGGTCGGCTCGTCGAGGAGCAGCAGGTTGCCGCCCTGCTTGAGGGTGAGCGCCAGGTTCAGGCGGTTGCGCTCACCGCCGGAGAGCACGCCGGCCGGCTTCTGCTGGTCCGGGCCCTTGAAGCCGAACGCCGAGACGTAGGCGCGGGACGGCATCTCGACCTGGCCGACGTTGATCCAGTCGAGGCCGTCGGAGACGACCTCCCACAGGGTCTTCTTCGGGTCGATGTTGGCGCGGCCCTGGTCGACGTAGCTGATCTTGACGGTCTCGCCGACCTTGACGTCGCCGGAGTCCGGGATCTCCAGGCCCTGCAGCATCTTGAACAGGGTGGTCTTGCCGGCGCCGTTCGGGCCGATCACGCCGACGATGCCGTTGCGCGGCAGGGTGAAGGACAGGTCCTCGATCAGGACCTTCTCGCCGAAGGCCTTGTTGAGCTTGTCCACCTCGACCACGATGCTGCCCAGGCGCGGGCCCGGCGGGATCTGGATCTCCTCGAAGTCCAGCTTCCGCATCTTGTCGGCCTCGGCCGCCATCTCCTCGTAGCGGGCGAGGCGGGCCTTGGACTTTGCCTGGCGGCCCTTGGCGTTGGAGCGGACCCACTCCAGCTCTTCCTTGAGCCGCTTGGCGCGCTTGGCGTCCTTCTGGCCCTCGACCTTGAGACGGGCCTGCTTGGTCTCGAGGTAGGTGGAGTAGTTGCCCTCGTAGGGGTAGGCGCGACCGCGGTCGAGCTCGAGGATCCACTGGGCGACGTGGTCCAGGAAGTACCGGTCGTGGGTGACCGCGACGACGGTGCCCGCGTACTTGGCGAGGTGCTGCTCCAGCCAGTTCACCGACTCGGCGTCCAGGTGGTTGGTGGGCTCGTCGAGCAGCAGCAGGTCGGGCGCCTCGAGCAGCAGCTTGCAGAGCGCGACCCGGCGGCGCTCACCACCGGAGAGGCTGGTCACCTGCCAGTCGCCGGGCGGGCAGCCCAGGGCGTCCATGGCCTGCTCCAGCTGGGCCTCGAGGTCCCAGGCGTTCGCGTGGTCCAGCTCCTCCTGCAGCTTGCCCATCTCGTCGAGCAGCGCGTCGGAGTAGTCGGTCGCCATCAGCTCGGCGATCTCGTTGAACCGGTCGAGCTTGCCCTTGATCTCCTTGACGCCGTCCTGGACGTTCTCCAGGACCGTCTTGGTCTCGTCGAGCGGGGGCTCCTGCAGCAGCATGCCGACGGTGAAGCCCGGCGACAGGTAGGCCTCGCCGTTGGAGGGCTGCTCCAGGCCGGCCATCATCTTCAGCACCGTGGACTTACCGGCGCCGTTGGGACCGACGACACCGATCTTCGCCCCGGGGAGGAAGTTGAGCGTCACGTCGTCAAGGATGACCTTGTCGCCGTGTGCCTTGCGCACCTTGCGCATGGTGTAGATGAATTCCGCCACGTGAGATCGCTCCGGCGTCGTCGGGGAGAGGCTGGGACTAATCGGGTAACCGCGTTTCAGCGTTCCATTGTGCCGCACCTGGGGCGGCATCCCGAACCCCAGCCTCGCCGCCGGGCCCCGGCACCGGGCGCAGGGGCGGGTGCACGGGGGCGGTCGCGGCGGCTTCGCGCGCGGATCCGGGCGCGGGAGCGGGTGGTTCACGCTGATCGGGCCGGCGGGGCTCGTCGGCGCCGCCGGGAAGGCGCGGTGGTCCGGCCCCGCGTCGGGACCGGACCACCGGCTGGTGCGCGGCTCGCGCGCACCGTCAGTCATTCACTGTTGTCGGTCATTGGCTGCCGCGGGTCGTGCGGCCGCCGGAGTCGTGCAGGACCGTAGGCCGCGGACCCGGGCCGGGCGGAGGGTGTCCGCCCGGCCCGGCTGCCGGAGCCGGACTCAGGCAGCGGTGCGACCGTGGCGGCCGCGGCGGCGCATCATGAAGACCGCGCCCGCGCCGGCCAGGACCAGCGCACCGGCGACACCGGCGATCAGGCCGGCCGAGCTGCCGCCACCGGTGAAGGCGAGGCTGGGGCCGCTCGGGCTGGCGCTGGCCGACGGGGCCGGAACGACGGCCGGGGCGGAGGCGGAGGCGCTGGCCGAGGTGCTGGCCGCCGGGGTGCTCGGCTGGGTCGAGGCCGGGGCCGAGGAGGTGGCGGGTGCGCTGGGCGCCGGCGGGGTGGTGGCGGCCTGGCAGTCCAGGACCCCGGTGATCTTCTTGACCTGGCCGTTCAGCAGCGGAACGTCGACCTCGTAGCTCGCACCCTGGGTCTCCGGCACCGAGACCTTCTGCGAGCCGCCCGGCTTCACGGTGACCGGGTAGCTCTTGCCGCCGCCGGTCACGTTGGTGGTGAAGTCCTGGTCACCGTTGTTGGCGATGGTGACGTCGACCGAGTTCTGGGCGCAGTTGACCAGCGAGGAGACCGCCGGGGACGGACCGTTCGGGGTCCAGCTGGCCGACGCGGTGGCGTTGACGGTGACCGGCTGGCTGCCGGCGACGATCAGCGTCTGGCTGTGCTTGTCCGCGGTGTAGCCGAGGCTGGTGAAGGCCCGGCCGATCTGCAGCTCGGTGGTGCTGGAGGCGGTGACGGTGGCGGTGCCCGCCGGGGTGCCCGCCGGAACCTTCAGGTAGAGGGCGTCACCGCTCTTGCCGCCGGCGGTCAGCTTGCCGGTCTTGTCGGAGAGCACCGTGTTGCCGGTCTTGTCGGTGAACTCGACGCCGGCCGCGGCGGAGGTCGCGTCCAGCTGGACGGTGACCGCGCTCGCCGAGGTGGTGAGGTTGATCGGGCCCAGGACGCCGCCGCTCTTGCCGGAGATCTGCATGGGAGCGAGGTCGAGGGTCGGGCTCGGCTCCGTGACGTCCGCGGCCTTGGCGACCAGGTAGGCGGTCAGCGCGGCCGCCTTCTTGTCCTGCGGCACGGCCGGGAGGTGGTCCGAGAACTGCCAGATGGCAGCCTGGGTGCCCGCCTCGACCTGGTCCAGGTTGAGCGAGTCGACCTTGGCCTCCTTGGCCAGCACGTCGAGCTGGGTGACGTGCGGGTAGGAGTTCTGCAGGATCCAGTTGATCTTGCCGGCGTCCTTGTTGCCCTGCAGCGAGGTGGAACCCCAGCCGGTCTCCTGGTACTGGGCGCCCTCCTTCGTCATCTTGCCGAGGTCGATGCAGTAGGTGTCGATCTCGGGGCCCGCCGCACCGTGGGGCGTGAGCCGGATCAGGCCGCCGGAGAGGACCGTCTCACTGTTCGTGAACCCGATCCGACCGCCGTTCTTCAGGCCGTCCTGCAGGTCGTAGACCGGCCCCGAGGCGCCGGACCCGCTGTCGGCCGCGGCCGCACCCGCCATGGCCAGCCCGCCACCGACCGCCATACTCGTCGCGAGCATGACAGCAGCTATGCGGGCACCCCGCCGTTGCATGTGGAACATCAAAAGACCCCTCCGGGCAGAGCCGCGCCCTAGGTCGGCTCGCCGCACTATGCCGCGCTCCCTGTGGCGCTGACACACTCATCTGAACCAGACGCATCCTATGGACAACCGCCGTCGCGCAAACCACCGGGCCAATCAAAGCCGGTTCTGTATCGGAATTGTTATCAAGGAACAGACCCGTCCGGCCACCTGACGGGGCGACAGATATTCGTCACTTTATCGACTTCTGCTGACTTCCACCGACCCATTGCGCAGCCGAGTTGCACGGTGGACGGCGACCAGTGTCGCCAAAAGCTCAACGAACCCTCAAGAACCAGTTCCCGATTCGATCTCCCCGGCGCCAGGGAGACCAGGCGGGCAACTCATCACACCGGCACCGCCTCCTCCACCCGACCACTCCGGACGCCGCTACGCGCCGGCCTCCCCGCCCGCCCGCCACCACGGACGGCCCGCTCCACCCCACCGGGGCCACCGAGGCCGCCCACCTCCTCGCCGCCCACTCCCAGCTCGAGCTCGAGCGGCAACTCCTCCTCTCCCGTGAGCCCCTGACCGTCCGCCATGATCATCTCCGGCTCGGACTCCGGCTCCCCCACACCCACCGGCCCGGCCAGCGCCGGCGCCTCCTGCCCACCCCCGGCCCGCCGCTCCCGCACCGCCCGCATGATCCACTCCGGCACCGCCTCGCCCGCCGTCTGCAGCCCGCCCACCGGCTCCTCGGCCGCCGCCGGCGCACCCGGCAGCTCACCCCTCCCGCGCACCGACCAGCGGAACGCCGAGGTCCCCCGCCCCAGGTCATGGCCGATCGACCGGGCGTCGATCTCCACCACCGAACGGCGCTTGCCCTCGTCCTCCCACTCCCGCACCTTCAACCGCCCGCTCACCATGACCGGTTGACCCTTCTCCAAGGAACTGACCACATTGGCCGCGAGCCACCGCCAGGCCGTCACCTTCACCCAGGTGGTGTCCCCGTCCACCCACTCACCGCGCGCCCGGTCATAGCGCCGCTCGGTCGCGGCCAACCGGAAGTTCGCCATCGGCACTCCGCCCGCCGTCTGCCCGTACTGCACCTGGGAGGCGACATTCCCGATCATCGTCACCACGGTCTCGTTCACAGCAGTCCCTCGCTTTTCGAGCGTCTCGTCCGCCGGAAATCTCCGACTGCCCCGATGGTGCGCCGCCGCCCAAAAGGAATCCAGAACGAATTCATTTCTGTGGAAAACTCGGCCATGTGGATAACTTTGCCCAGGTATAGCAGTATTATTTTCTCACTCCCAGGAACCATTTTCCGCGTCCATGCCAAACGCTCCCCGGCCCCGGCCATAACGCCCCGCCGTACTCCTGATCGCACCCCTGAACGAGTGACCCGCAGCCGTTCTGTCCACGTCATCCGAGCGAACGAACCGATATCCCGCCCACCCCGGACCGCACTGCGCAGTCACGCCACCGGTACGCCCCGCTACCAGCGCGCCAGGTCCATAACGGGTGAGGAGACACCGCCATAACGACTGCACAACGTCCGGCGGCAACCTTGCTCACAACGCTGCACACACCGTGTCTACCTGCGATTATCAGACCGCTATCGCAAGGCCGACACACCACTCCACCTGTGGAAAGCCGAGCAAGGCAGCGAACCCCCTTATCCTGTCCCCGCAGGGCAAGGGCCTCCTCACCCCCACCCCCAGGGATTCGGCAGGGACGCTCCCACAGTCCCCCGCCACGCCCGCCCGCCCCCGTAGCTCAGCGGATAGAGCAGGTGCCTTCTAAGCACTTGGCCGCAGGTTCGAGTCCTGCCGGGGGCGCCGCACCGCCCCGCCGATCCGAACCGGATCGGCGGGGCGTTTTTGCTGGTCGCAGACCATTTCGGGGCCCCCTCGCACCTTGCCGGGCCACACGGCGCATCGAACGCCTGTCCGACTGTTTGCGGGCGTCGTCGTCAATCTACGGCTGTCCGCGTCGAATCTGTGTCGACGTCCGCTTCGCCGGGCGGCTCGGCTTGGTCCTCCTTCTCACCACCGGCCAGCCGCTCCGACAGCTCCTGAACACGCGCAAGGAGCTGCCTGATCATGTCGGGGCTGCCAAGTGCCGCCGTCGCGGCGGCCTCTCGCGCCGTCGACGTGGACGAGTCCGCGCCGTCCGGGACTCCCGTCTCCCAGCCAAGCGCGGCCTCGATCCGGCGCTGGTACTCGCCTTGCTGACCGTCGATGCAGAGGGCGTAGTTCCGCAGCAGCACTTCGACGCTGTTGCCTGCCCAGGCGGCGACCTGAGCAGGCGGGATGTTGGCGTTGAGCCACTCGGTCAGTCGGGTGTGCCGCAGGTCGTACACCCGCTTACCCATGAGGGACGCCTGCTCCTGTTCGGTCAGGACCTTCTCGCGAGCACGGCCCCAGGCTCGGCGGTAGACGATTCCGGCGAGCACCCCGCCCTTCTCCCCTTGGAACAGGAGGTCGTCGGGCTTGAGCTTCTCGTCCGCGATGTGCTGGCGAAGGATGCGGCTCAGCAGAGGTGAGCATGGCACCGGCCGCACTACCTTCTCCTCACGCCCCTTCAGATGCCGTTGGTCGTGACGCTGACCGGAATCCGTCCACCTCTTCCCTACCTCAGGGGTGGCGGTGTGAACGAGCAGTTCGCCCCATCCGCTCTCCCCAACAGTCAGGTCGCTGACGCGCAGGGCGACCGCCTCCTCCGGCCGCGTCCCGGCATAGCGCAGCGTCGCGAAGAAGGGGTACAGCCGTGCACCGCCCCGTGGCCGATTCCGGATCCACTCGAACAGTTCCGCCGTCTTCTCAGGGCTCAGCAGGGACCGCTTGTCCACCACGTCGCTGGTCTTCACCGCTTTCGCCTGCGGCTCGTTTGGCTGCTGTACCGGATTGGCTGTCAACTGTGCTGTGCGCACGGCGAAGTCGAGGGCGTTGCTCAGGATTCGACGGTTCCGGCTCCGGGATGACGCGGCGGCCCGCTTCCCGTCGAGTTTGGTGGTGATGGCCGTCATCACCTGCTCGAACACCGCGCTGTCCTCAAGGTCGCTGGTAGGGCGGCTGTGTCCTTGCACCCAGCGGAGAATCCGCTGCACGTCGCGCGGAGCAGCCTCTCGGTACTCCTTGTTAAACGCCCACTCGCGCAGAGCCGCCCGGACCTTGACGGGGTGGTAGTCCGTCGGCAGATCTCTCGTCAACATGGCAACGGTGACCGGCACCAGCGCCTTGGCGGCGTTCTGTCGGCTGTTCGCCGACGAGTGTGGCCACTTCATGTCGATGTACGAGAGCGCGAAGTCGTACCACCCCTTCGACGCCGTCTTGCCCTTGGGCGCTACCGGCATCCCGGTGTCGCAGTAGAACGCCTTGCCCTCACGCGCGGCCGTCACCAGTTTGGATCGGAACGACTCAGCGAGCGCGAAGGTAGCGAACGGAGAACGAAACCGCGCCCCGTCCACGGTCCACCTGACTGTGTAGGTCGTGCCTCGGGCGCCGTGGTACTCCAAGATGCCCCAGATGCGGACTTTGTAGCTGGTCTGATCTGCCATCAGGCAGCGTCCTCGCAGTCGTCCAGCCAGTCGTCGAGGTCCGCGCGCCGGATCCTCAGCTCGCCATTGGGGAGCTTGATGCAGCGCGGAGCACGGTGCTTCTGGCGCCAGTCGTAGAAGGTGGAGCGGGAGATCTCCAGTTCCTCGCAGAGCTCGGGCACGGTGAGCATGCTGCGGGCGGCGGAGGACTTAGGCATTGGCGTCTCCTTGTTCCTCAGAAGTCCGCTACCGCCGCTACGCCGCTACCTCGCAGGTCAGCAGCAGTGCGGCGGTAGCGGGAGGGGTAGCGGTAGCGGCTGCTCTGCGTCAGCCGGTGGGGTTGAGGCCGTCCTCGGCGGGGGTGGCGGTGTGCGGGGTTTCGTCCGCTACCGCTACCTGGTCCGCTACCGGGAAAAGGGGCCTGACCTGCGCGGTAGCGGCAGTAGCGCCGGTAGCGCTCTCCTCGGACCGGTCCTCGGAGAGGGGGGTGCAGTACCTGGTCCAGGCGTCGGTGAGGTCGGTGGCGTAGTAGCCCTTGAGGACGGATCCGGCGACCTTGATGTTGCGGGGCTTGATCGGGTCGTTGTCGGCGGTGACGTAATCGCCGAGCATCCGGGCCAGGGTGCGGGTGTTGAGCGGCCGGCCGTCGACGTCGGCCCACGGCGCGTCGTCCATGGCGAGCAGCCGTTCCAGGATGGAGGCGCTGGTCATCCGCGCGGCGCCGTCGAAGACGGCGCGCAGGTCGGCGAGCAGCCGGATGCCGATGCTGCCCTTGTCGTTGGCCTTGGCGGCGTTGACGAGTTCGAGGCAGGCGGCGCGGGCGCGGGTGGGCCAGTGCCCGCCGGCGGCGTCGGCCACGGCGAGCAGGGGTTCCCACACGTCGGCCGGTCGGTCGGTGACGCCTTCGGGCATTTCGGGCCAGGCGCCGTCGACCTTCTCGCGTACCTGCTCGGCCCACTCGGCGAGGCGGTCACGCAGGGCGTGGCCCTCGGGCTCGTTGACGCGCTGGCGGAAGTGCTCGACGGTCTCGTTGGGGGCGCGGCGGCGCATCCGGATGACGACGGCGCGGCTCATGATGGTGTCGGGCAGGTCGCCGAGGCCGGCGAGGGCGAGGGCGGAGTAGACGGGGAACTTCACGACCTTGTGGTCTTCGCCTTCGCGAACGCTGCGGTAGATGCCGCCGGTGCGGCGGTATCCGGCGTTGATCAGGCCGCGCAGTTCCTCCGACCCGACGGCCTTGGGGCCGAAGACGGTGTCGATCTCGTCCCACAGCACGGTGGGGCGGGCATCGGTGGCAGACACGGAGCGGAACAGGGCGGACGGGCTGATGTCGACGGTGGTCATCGGGCGCGGGACCAGGGTTTCGATGATCTCCAGCGCGCGGGTCTTGCCGCTGCCGGGTTCCGGGGAGAGGAAGGCCAGGCGGGCGGTGGCCTCGAAGCAGTCCATGAAGTGGGTGTGCGCGTCCCACAGCACCACGGCGACGTAGGCCGCTTCGGAGGGGAAGACGTTGAAGCGGCGGTGGTGGCGCTCGACGTCGTCCAGGAGGGCGGCGCCGTCCTCGGGGCCCGCGCTGGTGGTCGGGTGGGGCGGGTTGGGGTGGTTCATGCGGCGGGCCTCGCGGTGGTGTGGGTCAAGCCCCAGTCGAGGCCTGAGCGGATGGTGCGGGCGGCTTCCTTGTCGTGGAGGCCGGCGGCATGGGCGGCGTCCATGAGCCGGTTCTCGACTTCGGCGCGGGTGAGGGTGCGGGTGGCGATCATGCGGGCCAGGGAGCGGGCGGCGCCGAGCAGGGCGTGGTTGCGTCCGCCCTCGGTGGTGGTGGCGACCTTGTCGCACTCGCGGTCCAGCGCGGCGTTCGCCCACGCGGTCGGGTCGCTGATCCGGCCGGTCCTGCTGCCGGTGCGGGTCGCGGTGGGGACCGACCTCTTGCTGATCAGCAAGAAGTCGGGCAAGGGCAGGAGCGGAACGTCCAGCTCCACCGGGTAGGGCCGGCCGTCGACGACGGACCCCGGGGCAACGACGTAGCCGCCGGCGGCGCGGGTGTCCACGCACCAGCCGAACGAGCCGATCGTGGAGCGCTGCGCCACCTCGGGGGCCCGGTAGTAGAGGTGGCGTCCGCCGGAGCCGGTCCGCACGCGGAACGTCTGGTCGGCGGTCATCAGGCCGTGGCGGGCGGCGAGTTCGGCGAACACGTCGGTGCCGTCGGTGATGCCGGGCAGGTCCCAGTCGGCGGGCGGCCGGTGGCCGGGCTTGGGTACGTCGAGGTCGACAACGACCAGGTGGGAGGGGCCGCAGGCGATCCCGATGTTGTAGGGGCCGCTGGTCCAGCAGCGGCGGATCCGGTCGGGGTCGGTGGTGGCGCGCTGCTCCCACTGCACGACGGCCGGCCGCTTGGCGCCGGGCGTCAGGGGAAAGACGTGCCAGCCGCGGTCGGCTGCGGCCAGCGCGGCGGTCATCAGTACTGCCGTGTCAGGAGTGTTGGTCATGGGAACTCCGAGTTCGTGATCGCCGCCGGCCTGCCCCGCGGGACTGCTGCGGGGCAGGCGGCGGGGGACGTGTCAGAGCGTGAAGAGCGGGTCCGGCTCGACGGCCGGGGTGCTGGTGCGTGCGGCCTTGCGGGCGGCGGACAGGGCGGCGTGGTGGCAGTCGGGGCACCAGGCGGCCAACTCCCGCGTGGGCAGGGCGGCGGCCTTGTGCGGTGCCAGCAGCAGGTCAGCCGGCTGCGCGGGGGCGACCATGAGGCGGATGCGGTGGCTGCCGGCGCCGTGACGGCTGTGGTAGCCGTCGTGGAGGTGGGGGCAGCGTCCGCCGTCCTTGGCGTGGTCCTTACCGCAGACCCCGCTGCACTGGCAGCGCATGCCGGCACGGGTGGTGACGGCTTGCCAGAGCTTGGCTCCGGCGAGCGGCAGTGTGGTCATGCGCCGGCCTCCTCGTCCGCGTCGCTGCGGCAGGACCAGGGCGAGCAGCCGGGCCGCTCCTGCTCGTCCTCGTCTTCGTCCTGGTCGGCGAGAGCGGCGAACAGGTCACCCTGTCGGTCGGCCCATTCGGAGCGGCTGACCTTGTCGATCGGGGCCTGGTCGAGGGGCAGCAGGCTGCGGTGCAGGTACGGGGCTGCCTTGATGCCGCGCAGCGTCGTGGCGCGCATCTGGTGGTCGAAGTCGACCGCATCGGCCCACTCGTCGGGGTGGTTGTCGCGCAGGTCGCGCCAGGCCGCGTTGCCGTGGAACGGGCAGCCGATGCACGCCGATTTCGGCGTGGACTCCCAGCCGTGGGTGCGCAGGTAGCGCAGGCAGTCGGTGCGGGACCAGCCGATCCCGGCGCCCCCGGGTGCGGGCAGGTCCAGCAGTGGGAACACGTTGCGCAGGTAGCGCACGTGCGCATCCTTGGCGCGGTGGAACTCATCGCGGCTGATCCCGATCGCCTGCTCCACCACGACCCGCGCCGGGACGGGCTTGGGGTGCGGGTAGCCGAGCAGGCCGCGGATGGCCGCCTTGACGGGCTTGACCTTGTACTCCTCGGTGCACTGCCGGCGCACGACCGCGGCCCGCTCGCCGGTGCGGTCGGCCACGAAGACCGGCATCCGCACCCAGGAACCGGGCGCGAGGGAGTCAGCGCGCAGGTTGCCACTGACCCGGCTCTTGCCCTCGCTGGCCTGCGCTTGCACGCGCAGGATCGGGATCCCGGCCGGCTCGGCGACCTCCCGTTCGAGCCTGTCCAGGTGGGTGTACACGGTGGCGGGTTCCCAGCCGGTGTCCGCGAAAATCGCGGCATCGAAGGCCGGGATCCGGCCCTCGGCGGCGAGCAGGAGCAGGGTGGTGGACTGCACGCCGGCGCCCAGTGACAGGACCCGCAACGTGGCAGCGATCGGCTCGCTCATCGCATGCCCCCGGTCAGCTCGTTCACGACCCGGGCATGCCGATTGAGCACGTCGACCAGCTCGGCGACGGCTTCCTTGGCCTCGATCAGCAGCAGTGGGCCGGGGCCCTTGGCGGCCGGCTCATCCAAAATGCCGGCAGGCACGGGGATGACCAGGGACGCGGTGAGCAGCAGGGCCGACCGGGCGCCCATCGTCGGCTCGGCGAGCGGGCGCCAGGCGGTGCCGGTGTCCTGGGCGTAGAGGCTGCTGGTCCAGTCCGCCAGGCCGGCCGGGCGGTGGGCGAGGGCGTGCTGGCGCACCGGGACGAGGACGTTCATCAGCAGCACACCGTCGTCGTCGGTGTAGACCTTGACGCCGAGCAGGTCGGGACGGATCCGGACGTAGCCGGGGGCCATGATCGGGCTGGTGGCCACGGTCCACGCGGCGGCGGCGAACTGGGCGGCGTCCAGCGGGTATCCGTCGTCGGTGAACAGGTGGGCGTGCTGGTCGAGGTAGGCGCCGTAGCGGGAGGAGCGGTTGGAGGCGTGCTCGCGGTCGTGGACGTCGTCGGCGAGGGCGAGTGTGTCGGGGGTGAACTCGGGCATGCTGGTCTCCGGTCTCATCTCGGTTGGGATCAGCAGGGCCCCGTGTCAGCCGCCGTCCCGGCCAAGGTGGACGGCTGATCGCGGGGCCCCTGCGCTGCGTGAACGGGCCGCTCAGAACGGGGGATCGACGGGGCCGTCGCCGCCCCAGTTGCCGGCCGCGGCACCCGCGACGGCGGGGGCAGGCGTGGACCACGAGTCCGTGGCCGGGCCGCCGCTGGCGGGGGCGCTGGTGCGCTGGGCGCGGGTGACCTTGGCGGTCGCGAAACGCAGGGACGGGCCGATGTCCTGGACGTCGAGGCCGAGCATCGAGCGGTTCTCGCCCTCGGGGGTCTTCCAGTTGTTCTGGACCAGGTTGCCGGTGGCGATCACGCGCATGCCGCGGGCCAGGGTCTCGGCGATGTAGTTGGCCATGTCGCGCCAGGCGGTGCAGCGGATGAACATCGCGGTGCCGTCCACCCACTGGTTGGTGGTCTTGTCGAAGGTGCGCGGGGTGGAGGCGATGGTGAAGCGGGCCATCGCCACACCGCCGGTGGTGAACTTCAGCTCGGGGTCGGCGGTGAGGTTGCCGACAATCGTGAACGGGGTCTCTCCAGACAAGGTCTGACCTCAGCTTTCGTGGGATGGGTGATTGAGGGCACGGAGTGCTGCTGGTCCCGCCGCTGGTTGCGGCGGGAGCCAGTCGGGCACGTCCGAGGTGGTAAGCCAGGCGCAGGCCGATGTCGCGGTTGAAAGTGCCGTCAGCAACCGCTTCGGCGAGCGGCCCGCCGACAGGCGCGGCCTGTTTGGCAACTCCTCCTTGGACGAGGAGGGGGTGGGCTTAGCGCACCAGCGGAAAGGCAGGTCCCAGGTGTGGTCGAAGTGGGATGCGTCGCGCCAGTCGAGGACAGGTGCCATAGGGGCTCCTGAGACGTGGGCGGGCTACTGATGTCCCGGCAGCAGCGCAGGTGCTTGCCGGACGAACTTCCTGTCGGGCTGGGGCAATAGAGTCCAGTCATGGCGAACCATGACCTTGAGCTCGTTCCGGGACTGCTGACCACCCGCACGGAGGTTGCCGCGGCCTACGGCGGCGCTCGATTCGGCGGCATCGAACCAGCGGTCGACTCCGGCATGGTGCTGGTGTACTCCGACCCGAAGGTCGGCGAGCTGCACGGCTACACGTTCGACGGTCAGGCCGAAGACGACGAGCACGGACCGCTGTACCTGTACACCGGAGAGGGAAAGACCGGGAAGCAGGAGTTCACCGACGGGAACAAGGCCCTCCTGCAGCATGCCGCGGACGGCCGCACGGTCCACTTGTTCGTGGCGGACGGGAACGTGATCGACCCAGTCACCAACAAGAAGAAGAAGGGCAAGCGGCAGCGTTACATCGGCCAGATGATCGTCGACCCTGACACGCCCTACGACCGGCGAACCGCGCCGGGCCAGGACGGTGTGGAGCGGTCAGTGATCGTATTTCACCTGCGCCCCGACCCGCAGGCCACGTTCCCGCCGAAGTTCACGCCCGCGGATGCCATCCCTCCGGCGACGGCACACGCCGTCGTGGATCTCGACATCGAGGAAGAGCTTGAAACCGATGTCGAGGTAGAGCAGAGCGCGCCGACGGGCCCATCGTCGTCGCAGGTTGAGACGGAGGAGCACGCCACCGATGAGACGGTGGCGAACATCCCCGGTGGCCAGCGCACGATCCAACGGCGGGAAGGCCGACTGACCAAGGCCTACAAGGCCCATCTGGTCGCTGCGGGTCACACGGTGACGCGGTTCCAGATCTCGGTGGAGGGCGTGGCCACCACGCTGAAGACCGACCTGTACGACGTGACCGACAACGTGCTCTACGAGGCCAAGGGCACCATCCGGCGTGATGACGTCCGCATGGCCATCGGTCAGCTTTTCGACTACCGCCGCCACATCGACGCCCCGACTGGTCTGAGGCTTGCGGTGCTGCTGCCAGGTGAGCCGGGCAAGGACCTTCGTGCGCTGCTCAGCGACCTCGGTATCGCCCTGGTCATCCGCACTGACGAGGGCTTCGACGGATTTCCACTGGCGTCACTGTGACCGGTTCACAGCAGGGCTGAGCAGGAGCGATGCTCACTGGTCGCCACCTTCGGTGGCGACCCACCATCCCCAACTGTCCGGTTCGACCAGCCGGATGACGGTGGCGGGGGCGGTGCCGGGTGCGGGGTGGTCGAAGATCTGCGGGTTGTGCTCGCCGGTCTCGTACGGGCACGCGGGGTCGTGGCAGAGTGGGCCGCAGGTGAGCGTGCTGGGGGAGCCCGGGAGCGTGCCGAGCGCGCCGGCGATCGTCACGTCGCAGGGAGCAGAAGTCCCAGTTGGTGCGGGCGTAATGGTTGGCAGCGGCCAGCGCGAGCCGAGGCGGGACGTGACCGGCGAAGACAACGGCCACGGACCCGTCCTCGTAACCCCACTCCCCCACCCTCGAAGGCCCGGTAGGACGTGCCGATGGTGGTCACGGCGTCTCCTAGAGGTTGTTGGTGAAGGTGGAGCGGCCCTTGGCGATCTGCTTGCCGATGCTGGTGGTCTTGGTGGTGGTGTTGGTGGAGTGGAAGAGCGACAAGGTGGTGTCGCCTTCGCTCTTGCGGGTGCGGACCTTGGCCGCGACCACGGCGCCGACCAGCATCGCGAGGGCAATGGCGAACCACTTGAGGACGTGGACGATGCCGTCCATCGCAGGGGCCATCTCGGTGACCGCGGCGGCGACCATCCAGAACGCACCGCCGGCTGCCAGGGTGATCAGGGAGCCGTAGAGCGCGCACTGCCGCACCGCCAGCGACAGCCCGGCCTCCTCCGTGCCGGCCGTGCCCGGTTCGGCCGTGTGCTGCTGCTCGCCGAGCGGGGCGGAGTGCGGGACCGGCGCGGCGAAGGTGGCGGTGTCGGCGATGGGAACGGCGACGATACGGCCGTCGGGGGTGAGGGCGGCGACGTGGCCGGGCGGCAGGAGGTAGTCGTCCGGCCCTGCGGTCGGCAGCACGGTGTCGGCGGCGGGGGCGGCGAACTGGCGGTGGACGCTGTCCATGGGGCATCTCCGGAAGAGTCAGCAGCAGACGGGGCGGGGCCGTGCAGGGCGCTGGACGGCCGTCAGGGCGCACCGGACCCGCCCAGGGCGGTACGGGTCCGGCGCGAGTGCCGTGAGGCCGTTCTGAGCGGGTTTTTGGCGGTTCGTCAGGCGGCCTGTTCAGTGGCGGCTGGGGTGGCCCAGTGCCCGTGGCCGAGGTCGGCGACCTCGCCGGCCTTGGCGGCGCGCTTGAGGGTGGTGGTGACGGTGGACAACGGCATGCCGAGTCGCTGGGCGAGGATGCCGGTGGTCGCCTCGCCTTCGGCGGCGAGCAGGGCCAGGATCTGGCGCTTCTTGTCCCCGCGCACCGGCTGCGCAGCAGCGGGGGCGTTCACCTGCTGCTCGAACCCGCCAGCGGCGGGGGCGGACTTGCCGAAGGAGACCGAGGTCACCGGGGCGACCTTCTTCCCGCCGGCGGCAGGGGCCTTGGCGGTGCGGGTGGTCTTGGTGAGAGTGATGTCGGCCTCGGCCCCCTCGATCTCGACCAGCTCGACCTCGGTGACGCCCGGGACCGGCGGGATCTCGCCGCGGCGGCGGGCGTCCAGGCGCTCGCGCCACTGGGTGTAGGCGGGGCCGACGTGCTCGGCCGCCTCAGCGCCGAGGGTGCCGGGCGTGCCGGTCTTGGCCCACCGGGTGGCGGTGGCCTGCGGTTCGGGCGCCCAGCCGCGGAACATCGCGGAGCGCTCCTCGGTGCCCTTGAGGTAGCCCATGCCGGAGGTCGGCACGCCGGGATCGTCCGGCCAGGTGGCGGGGATGTCGTTCGGGTCGGCCGGCAGGTTGACCACGTATCCGGCCGAGCGTTCGGTGGTGCGAAAGGCGATGTTGTTGCCCGCGGTCAGCGGCTGGCGCAGCTTCGCCGAGCCGATGGCGTCGAGGGTGGGCAGGTGGCTGATCAGCCGCAGCTTGATGCCGACCTTGCGGCCCAGCACCCCCACGCGCACCGCGTAGTCGAGTGCTTCGGGGTAGGTGCCCCAGATGTCCTGCCATTCGTCGAAGCTCGCGCAGATCAGCGGCTCTTCGACCGTGGGGTTCCAGTCAGTGTCGCCCCACATCAGGTCCCCGTCGACGTCGCGCCACGTGCTCAGGGAGGAGGACTTGCTGCGGCGGGTCAGCTCGGCGTCCAGGGCGATCAGCATGCCCATGCACTCGTCCACCCCGGGGGCGAAGTAGTCCAGGTAGTCCTGCCAGAAGCCGAAGGACTTGCCTTCTTGCGGGTCCCCGCCCCAGGAGCTGATCAGGCCGGCGGCGTGGCGCTCGACGGTGAACAGTGAGCGCAGCAGTGCGGACTTGCCGGCACCGGTGGCGCCGGAGATGTGGGTGTGGACGGCGCCCCACCCTGGTCGCCACATCTGGTACTGCGCGGGGGTGCCGTCGATGTGCAGGCCGAGCTGGGCGATCCCGGTGGATAGGTCGAGGACCTGCGGGCCGGGGAAGACCGGCACGGTCTTGAGCGGGTTGCGCTCGAAGACCAGCAGCTTGGCCCGGGACGCGGCCCCGCCGGGCAGGGCGTCCATGGCCACGGAGGAGACAGGAAGGGCGTAGGCGGAGGCGATCATCGTGGTTGCGCTGATCGCGGTGGCGGTGGTCTGCCGGCCGCCATCCAGTTCCACCACGGCCTCCCAAGCCCCACCGCCGGGCCGCTCCACAATGTCGGTCAGGCGGGAACCCGGGAGGATGCCGCGGGTGGAGCCGACCTTGGACTCCCAGACCTCGATCCGCTGATCGGTCTCGGCCGTGGTGGGGCCGCCGCCGCGGATTCGGCGGCGCCACCACCACGGGATCGCGGTGGCGGGGGTCAGGGCCAGCCACCACCAGCCGGCCATCGGCGCCTGGAACGGGCCGGTGTTGGCGAGCGGCATGGCGGTCAGCAGCGCGCCGGCCGCAGCAGCGGCGGCGCCGGTGCGGATCGTCTCGGCGCGGCTCATCGGCCGGTTGGGCGGTGTCGGAAGTGCCCGGTGCAGGTGGGCGAACTTGGCGAACCTGCCGCGGTAGGGCTTCTTGCGGCGCCAGGCCCGCGCGGCCCACACGGCGGCGGGCAGGGCGGCGTCCATGGCCAGCGCCCCGGTGGTGCCGTTGGGCAGGCTGGTCAGGGCCTGCCCGTAGGCGGCCAGCACTATCGAGCCGGCCAGCGGCGGCAGGTGGCGACGGTTGCGGTACAGCTTGCGGGACGCGAACCGGGCCAGCCTCAGGGAGACGGGCCCGCCGCCGCGACCGGCCGGGGCAGCGGAAGCGTGGGTCTGGTGCGGGTTGTCCTGGGCGGGCGCGACGGCCCGGGTCCGGGTCTTCACGGACGGGTCCCTTCCGGCCGGCCGCCGGCCGGCCTGACTGAGGTCAGGTGGCGTGCGGTTCCGGGCCCAAGGGGGCGGCACCTCGGCCGGACACCGGCCCGTCCCACCCCGAACCAGCAGTTCGGGGTGGGCGGGACGGTGTCCGACCGGGACGTCACTCCGGCAAGGCGGCGCGGGTGATCAGGTCCGGTTGTAAGCCTCGCGGTTGGCGGCCGGGACCGGGGCGGAGGCGACCGCCCGGTCGATGCCGCCGTGACGGTGCTCGATGTCGCGTCCGGCGGTCAGGGCCATGCCGTTCAGCTCGATCGCGGTGTTGGCCGCGGCCACGACCTGGGCGGCCTGGGACACCAGAGCGTCCCCGACCAGCCGGAAGTCGTTCAGGGTGAGCGGGTCGAACCCGAGGGCGAGGGTGACCTGGTAGTTGCGGTCCGCCTCCACCACCTTCGCGATGACCCGGGAGTGGCGGTCGCGGGCGGCCTGCTCCTCAACCGCGGTGGCCCGGGCCAGCGCGATCAGCACCGCCCGCACCTGGCTGTAGGTGATCTCCGCCATGCGGATCTCCCTTCCTGAAATGTGCTGGTGAACGGGGGGTCGGTCAGTCGCCGTAGGTGGTGGACTCGGCCATGTCGACCGGCGCGGCGTCCACGGCTTCCTGGATCCCGCCGTGGCGGGACCAGACGTTGGACGAAGCGGTGGAGGCGTTCTGCTCGGCCAGCTCGGAGGCCTTCAGGTCGCCCTGCCGGCTCAGCCGCAGCTGCCCCAACTGCTCGGTGATCGCGGCCAGCTGGCCCAGCGTCGCATCGTCGTACTTCGCCGCCGCGGCGGCCGTGTACGCCGCTTCGGCCTTGGCCTCCAGCTGGGTGAGCCGCTGGACCGCCGCGGAGGCGTCGTCGCGTTCCATCCGTGCCCACCGCGACAGCTGGGCCAGGTACTGCATCAGCGACTCGACACCGGTCACCTCGGTGACCCGGGACGCGGAAGCGGGCAGCGTCGACACGTTCGAACTCCCATCCGAATAGGCGGTGCCCCCGCCGCCGCCTGCGGCCGGGGCGGGCGGAGCGGCCACCGCGGGAGCGGGGGCCGCAGCAGGCGCGGGCGCCGCCGGCGCCTGCCGAGCGGTGGCGGCGGGCTTGACCAGCCGCAGGCGCGGACCCGACCCGTCCGGGTCCGGCCCCGTGGGCGCGACCGTCGCCGCAGCGGGCACCGGCGCCGGCGGACCGGCCGCATCCGGGGTGTCCCGCTCGGTGTCCGGCTGCTCGCCGGCGGGCGCCGAAGCAGGAGCGGACGCCGGGGCGGGCGGGGGCGGATCGGTGGTGATGTGGACGTGGACGGTGGCGTCCGCACTCGCCGCGGCGGCTTCCCGGGCGGCGTCCACCCGGGCCGCGTCCGGGGCGACCGGGCCGCCGGTATTGACTGCGGTCTCGTCCTCCACGATCTCGGCGTCGATCACGCCGTCGTCCTCGACCACCTCGGCGTCGACCACCACGCCGCCGGCCGCCGCGGGCCCGCCGGCCGTGGCGGCGGCTCGGCGGGCTTCGCGGTCGGCCTTGGTCTTGGCGCGGCGCTCGCCGATCGTGGCCTTCGTCTCGGGCCAGGCCTTGCGCCAGCCTTCCTTGGCCCCGGAGGTCCAGGTGTAGGCGCGGGCCACGCCGTTGAGCGCGCCCTGGGCGGCGCGCTGGCCCTTGTCGGTCCAGTCGATCGGCTTCGGGGTCTTGGTGTCGCGGGCCTTGGCGTGCTGCTGGGCGGTGGCGTGCCCGGCGGTGACCCCGCCGCCGAGCGCGTACGCCAGCGCCATCAGGATCAGCAGTTCCACTGCGTGGTCCCTCCCTCAGGGGCTAGTGGATACCGAACGCGGAACCGATCCAGTGGGCGACGGTGGACACGACCCAGGTCACCGCGAGCGTCGCGGTGTGCCCGACCGGGCCAGGGATCGCCGACAGCAGGCACGGCAGCATCAGCGCCGCCCCCAGGGTGCGCGGGCCGATCTTGGAGTACGCGACGTCGCGCACGACCATCACCAGCACCGCCCCCGACACGACGAACCCCAGCCCGGCGCCGACGAAGTGCGCCAGCCACGAGGCGACGAGGTGGTTGGCCCACGTCGCCACGGAGTTGAGCACCCGGCCCAGCCCCGTGCCGGCCAGCCCTGCCCCGCCCGTCAGGAACAGCGCGACGTGCAGCCGGGGCATCTCCAGCTTCGCGAGCACCGACGACAGCGCACCCGTCAGCGCGTCCCCGCCGCCTCCGCGCCGGCCGGCCCCCGGTCCCGCCTGGCCCTGGGTGCCGTAGCGGCGCCCGTACCCGGCGGTCACGGTCGACCCGCCCGCCGCCAACACCTGCAGCGCGACCGACACACCGACACTCAGCACGCCGACGCCGGCACTCACGATGCCGTCCACAACCGTCATCGCAACCCCCTCCAAGGGTCGTTGGATCATGGGAAAGACCGGCCCGACGGACCGGCCAAAGAATCTTGAAACGGGCCCTTGCGTCACGCGACGTGACCCGCCATACTCGCGCGCGCCCGGGCGCGCCTCTACGCGTTGGGGCCGCCGAAATTCGCATCGCGATGTGTATTCGCGATGCGAAATTCGCAAACCGACTACGTAATGTGACGATCGGTCAGGTTCGATGACAGGGCGCGAAGAGTGGCGGCCAGCCGCGCCCACTCGCCCTCCTGCTGACCGGCCGGCAGGCGGCCGACCGCCGAGCGCAGGATGTCCCACTCGACCGCCGCCACCCGGTGCGGCCCCTCCGCCGCGGCCGCTGCCCGGTGCTCGGCCTGACGCTGCTTCAGGCGCTGCTCGCGCTCGGCCCGCTTCTCCGCACTCGTCAACCGTCGGCCCTGGCGGCCCGGTCCGGCGCCGCTCACCGCGGCGTCCCCGTCCGGGCCCGCTCCACGACCGGCTTGTCCAAGTCACGGTGCTCGATGACCACGGGCAAGCCGAGCTTGGTCAGCCGGGCCGCGAGTGCCATCGTCACCGTCGCGGCCCGGTGCCGGCCGCCCGCACACCCGACGGCCACCAGCACCACGCCGCCGGCCGGCCCGAGGTCGAACGCCTCCACCACCCCCGCCGTGCAGGCGACCAGTTCGCGGATGCCCGGGGTGGACAGCACCGCCCGCCGCACCGGCTCGTCGTGCGCCGTCAGGTACTTCAGCGCCGGGTCCACGTGCGGGTCGCGGAAGTGCCGGCGCAAGTCCAGCACCAGGTCCGCGCCCTCAGGCGGCCCGCCGTGCAGGAACCCGAAGCTCACCACCCGGACCACCGTCATCGCCAGCCACCTTCCTCCGCGGCGATTCGGGCCGCGGCGGCGACGATCTCGTTGTGGTCGAACGCCAGACGGCCGGGGTAGTCCAGCGGCATCCACTGCACGCGGGCGGCGTCGTCCCCGGCCCTGGCCATCGTGCTCTCCGGGACGGTCACCAGGTACGCGACGGTGACGTACCGGCCCCGCTCGTCCCGGTCGGGCGCGTCGAACACGCCGATCTGGACCAGGTCCTCCAGCCGGACCCGGACACCGGTCTCCTCCAGCAGCTCCCGCGCGGCACCCTCGCGGGACGTCTCGCCCGCGTCCACGTGCCCACCGGGCAGGGCCAGCATTCCCCGGCAGGGTTCCCAACCGCGCTCGATCAGCAGCACGTCGTCGCCCCGGACGCACACCACGTCGGCGGTGTAGCGGATCATCTCCGGCATGGTCTCGGTCATGTCGTGTTCTCCCTGGTCAGGCCGCGACGATGAGCGCGGCGGCGGTCTCGAACAGGTGGTGCCAGGACTGGTCCAGCAGGTAGGCGCCGTTCATCCCGTGGTCGGCGAGGTGGACGAAGCTGCCCTTGCCGGTCGCAGTAGCCAAGCGGCGCAGCGGCTCGCGCCGGTCGGCGATGTAGTGGGTGCCGGCCGACAGCGCCAGCGCCGCCGCGACCCGGCTCGGCCGGCCCCGGACGCCGAGCAGGGCCAGGCCGCCGACCAGGGCCGCGGCCTGTGTGGCGGTGTAGGTGGCCACGTGGGCAGCACAGGCGCGACGCCCGGCCGCACTCGACTGCCCCTCGTGGTGGTCGTGCTGGCCCTTGGTCCGGGCCTGATGGTCCGTCTGGACCCAGTGGTCCGCCACGTCCGCCGCAGCCCTGAGCAGGGCATACGCGGCGGCGAACCGCGCGGCGCGGACGCTGATCACTCGGACTCCTCGGCAGTCGTGGCGTGGTAGAAGCCGGTCAGTTCGACGGGGGTGCCGGCAAAGTGGCCGATGGCCTGCCACCAGCACTGGTCGGTGTCGTCGCTGCGGTCCTTCGTGATGGTGGCCGGGTCGATGTCCAGTGCCTGACGCCACTGCTCGAACTGGCTCAGGTCGTCGCTGAACGAGATCCGCACGCCCCAGCCCAGACCGGTGAAGGTCGGAGTGAAGATCAGGCCGAGCTGCAGGTGCGGGATCGGCAGGTCGGAGTGTGCGGTCAGCATGGCCAGCGCGGTCCCGGCGGCCTTGATCTGAATGGACGCGGTGTCCGTGGTCATGGTGTGTTCTCCCTGGTCAGGCCGCATCGGCGGCCGAGTCGATGCAGTGCAGGCACTCGCCGAAGCGGGTGGAGATGACGTACAGGCGCAGGGTGCGGCAGGTTGGGCAGGTGCGGCGGGCGCGCATCATCGCCTGGTGCGCGCCAGCGGCCCGGCGTCATCGGCCGCACAGGCATCGCCTCGTCCACCCGGGCCGCAATCCCCGTTCTCGCAACTGCCGCCGAATCAGCAGATGTTCGGGGGCCATGCGCCACGGGTAGGTCGGCATGCCGCCGTGCCGCGAACTCTCCGGGTCCCAAAACTGCGGGCGGGCTCATCGCTCGCCAGCCGCAGGAACGAGGTGAAGTCCATCGGCAGGCCGAAGACGATCTGCCACCTCGGCGGGCGCGCCGGCCGCGGCCTGCTGTGCCTCACGGGCCTCTTGGTAGCGGGCGGCGATCCAGCCGGCCGACCAGCCGGTCAGCTGCACCGCCTGGCGCTGCGACATGCCGGCCTTGAACGCCGCCTGAGCCGTCGACCGCGCCTGCTCTTCCGGCAACCGCGCAGTAGCAGGCCCGAACGACAGCAGCTCTTGCCGGATCCGCTCCGCGTCCTCGCGCTCACGGCGCTCACGCTCGCTCGCCTCGCGCTCACGCTCGACGTGCTCGGCCTGCTCCGCGGCCCGCTGCTGCTCCTCGCGTTCGCGCTCGACTTGCTCACGGCGGGCCACGGCGTCGTTCGCCTCGCGGGCCATCCGCAGCTCGTGCTCACGCTGAAGACGCAGTTGCTCATCCTCGCGGGCAAGGCGCTCACGCTCCCGCGCATCGGCACGGTCCCGCTCGGCCGCCCGCTCCTCGCGCTCCCGCTGCTGCCGCTCCTCGGCAAGCCGGCCCCGCTCGGCCCGCTCAGCCCGCTCAGCGGCCTCCCGGGCGACCAGCGCGGCGGTGATCGCCCGCCGGTACGCAAGCGAGGTCTCCGACGTGACGATCAGCAGCAGCGGCGCCACCGAGTGGACCGCCACCCCCACCAGATCGCCTTGCAGCGCCGACAATCCCACGTTGAGCAGCACCGTCATGACGCCGGTCAGCCAGCGCAGCACCGCCGGCCAGTGACCGCCGTCCCCGCCCAACCGGGCCAAGGTGGAGTCCATCCGGACCACGATCACCACCGCCGCATCCACCACCAGCGGCAGGACCGGCGCTGTCCACCGCCACCCCGACGGGGTATGGCCGGCCATCAAAGGGGTCACCGTGAGCACGGAGTAGAGCACCGCGCCAACCGTGATCGTCCACGTCCCCGCCGTCAGTGCCCGCTCGGCCGAGCGGACCTGACCCAGGTTCACCGGCCCGCTCACCCGGCCCGCCCCTCTGCCGCCCGTGAGCGGCCCGGGAGCACGCTCGCGGACTCCGTGAGCACCGGTGAGCGCCCGTGAGCGACCACGAGAACCCGTCGCTCCGGATCGGCCGCGGCAGCGGCGCAAGCGCGGTCCCGCTCATGTCCGCGGGCCACCTCGTCCGCCATCTCGGCGACCATGCCGACCAGACGGTGAGCGCGCTCACGCACCCGCCGAAGCCCCTCGCCCGCCTGGACCCGATCCGCCTCCCGGCTCATCCAGCCACCGCCGTCCCCGCCGCACGGACAGAGTCGCGGTACCGGCGGCGCAGCACCGCGCGGCGCTCGTCCGCGGTCAGGCCGCCGAACACGCCGAACTGCTCGCGGCGCTCCAGCGCACCCGCCAGGCAGGCGGCCCGAACCGGGCAGGCCGAGCAGATCGCCTTGGCACGCCGCCCGGACCAGTCCTCCTCGGCCCGCAGCAGCGCCAGCTTCTCGTCGTCGCCGTCGGCCAGCTCGGCCAGCTCGTCCTCGTCCCGGCCGAACCACAGGTCCACCGCGGCACCGCCGCAGGCGGCGCCGGGCAGCGCGCCCGCGGCGTCCGGGGCGAAGTCGAACGCGTCGGGCCCGGTCGGACGGGGCGTCAGGTGAGCGGTGCGGGTGCCGTGGATCGGGCCGTCGACCGTGACGCCCACAGCACGCATGTAGTGGAGCACCATGTCAGGCCGCCTTCCACTCACGCACCTGCACCCGGTCCGCACTGCGCAGCAGCCGGGCCTTGAACCGGCGCTCCACCGGCTGCAAGTCCCGCACCACCCCGTGCACCGCGCCGGCGGCCGGATCGTCATCGGGGTCGGTGTCCAGGTCGACGCCGAGCGCCAGTTCCTCGAACTCCTGGGGCGTGCTGGCCATCTGGCCTGCGACAATCAAACGCATGGGTCATAACTCCTTAGCTGGGATGGCCCTGAGCGGCCCCGGTGCACCACCACCGGGGCCGCAGCCATGCGGACGAAGGAAGCCGGTTGCTCGGCGAGCAGCCGCGGCGCCCGGCGAACACCCACCCGCAACAACAGGGCGAGGTGGTGCACGCCGAGCACCGTGATCACTCGTGAAGCGACCAGAAGCGAAGAGCCCCGCCGCGAAGTTCAGCGACGGGGCGACCTATGGGTTCGAGGCATGCTCAAACTCCCTGGTCAAGGCCCCTAGAGGGCAAGGTCGTTGGAAGTGCCCGTCCCACGGGCGTCAGGTCTGTCGGGCCTGGTCCGGTGCTTCATCCCTGCTCAGCACCAGCAGGGCGGCACGCCCATATAAAAGGAGGCGCTGCGTGGTCTCGCTGCCGCCGGCGAACATCACCCGGTCGCCTCGGGGGCGGTCTGTCTCATCCCGCCACGTGCATTGGAACCCCGCTGGTCCACTCGGCTCGCCATCCAGCCGTACGAATCGGCCTGGTCAGCGTCCGTCCGTCCCCACACCCCGAAAGGGGTGGCATGCCACTGCGTAGGGGGAGGGCCACGTTCATCACGGCGGTTCGCCCCCGGTCTCTCGACCTAGGCGCCTACCGTGACCGCCGCCCTCGCGTCGGTCCCGCACGATCACTCTTCAGTTCTCAAGCAACACGGCTTCCATGGCCAACCCCGAGGAGCTGACTTCCGGGCGCATTTGCGCAGGTCAAAGAAGGCCCTTCATGGACCGTCAGTTCGCCCGCCTCGTCTTGCGAGACATGTTGAACATGTCTCTTACGATGCCGAGAAGCCGACGGTTCGTCAAGTCCTTCTGTGATTTGCCGGAGTGTGTCCGGCAGCGCAGAACAAGATTCGCGCGTTCCGAAGCGTCAGAACACGACGCAGGTGGACGGTTACGGACAGTCCCGAGTACGGTCAGACCGTCCAACTTCGTCCAGGCGCCACAACATCGTCCAGGGGAGGACGGGATGGCTAATGAACGGCTCCGCGGTGCGATCCTCGCGAGCGGCATGAAGTACGAGCTGATCGCCGACCGGGTCGGAGTGAACGTGAGGACCCTCGATCGGTGGATCGCGGAGAAGGACGGCCGGCGGCCCCAACGGCGTTCTCAGTACGCGCTGGCGAACTTGCTGGGCCGCAGCCTCTCCGACCTGTGGCCCGATGAGCACACGAACGCGCAGACCGCTGAGGCGGGACGTGCAGAGCTGGTGAGGGTCTACCCGCACCGCGCAGTTGCCCCGAAGGAGCTCTGGACGTCTCTCTACGCACAGGCGACCCGACAGTTCGACCTCGTGGTGTACGCCGGCTTCTGGCTGTCGGAGGACCCTCTCTTTCTGCGGCTGATCAAGGAGAAGTCCCAGGAAGGCATACCTGTCCGGCTCATGCTTGGCGATCCATCTTCAGCGAACGTCGCGCAGCGCGGCGAGGACGAAGGAATCGGAGCGGCGATGGCCGGGAAGATCCGGAACGCCATCGCCAACTACGGGCCGCTGTTCGGCCTGCCCAACGTGGAGTTCCGGATCCACGCGACCACCCTCTACAACTCGCTCTACCGCGCCGACGACGAGATGCTTGTCAACGGCCATGTGTACGGCGTCGGGGCGTACTTGTCACCGGTCCTGCACCTGCGCCAGGTCGCCGGCGGTGAGCTGTTCCACACGTACGCCACTAGCATCGACCGGATCTGGGAAGAGTCCCGCCGGATCACGTCTCCCCAGTTCGAGAGCGAGTCGTCATGAGCCGAGTGGACTACTTCCACGACCCGAAAGCGCCGGCCGCCAACTCCGTCGTGCCGTCGGTCACGGCAGTCATCCAGGACGACGCCGGCCGGATCCTCCTGATCCACCGGACCGACAACGACCTCTGGGCGGTGCCCGGGGGCGGCCACGACATCGGCGAGTCCATCGCGCAGACCGTGGTGCGCGAAGTCCGCGAGGAGACCGGAATCGAGGTCGAAGTGCTGGCTGTGACCGGGCTGTACACCGACCCGGGCCACGTCATGGCCTACGACGACGGTGAGGTGCGCCAGCAGTTCTCGATCTGCTTCCGGGCCCGGCCCATCGGCGGCGAGTTGCGGACCAGCTCAGAGAGCAAAGAGGTCCGCTGGGTCGACCCGGCGGACCTCGATCGCCTTCCGATCCACCAGTCAATCCGACTGCGGATCAAGCACGGCCTTGAACCTGACCGCACGCAGCCGTACATCGGCTAAGCGCCGGCTGCGGCCCGCTCCAACTGCTCCGCCACCCGCTGAGCAGCGCCGTGGATCTCCGGCTCGGCTCGGCGGATGAACCGGCCCACGACGCTGTCAGGGCCGTATCGGCCCACGATCTCCGCGATCCTCTCCGGCGTGGTCGTCAGCTCGCCGTCCGGCGTGGTCGTCATGTCGCAGTAGATCAGGGCGTCGACCAGGTTCGGTTCTTCGAGCGGGAACTCCTCAGCGAGTTCTCGTTGAAGGGTCCCGCCCCTCTCCTCAGCTTCGAGCAACGCACAGGAGTGGTTGGCAACCAGCCGCACCACGCGATCGTCGACGCCGGCCGCGTCGCGGAGGAATCGGGCGCCGTCAAGCGGATGGAACCCGGTGGTGGCCAGCTTGGGGGTGTAGCCGATGTCGTGCAGCACGGCCGCAGCCTCAAGCAACTCGGCGTCCGGCCCAAGGATCGGCTGTAGCGATCGAGCCCGGTTGGCCACGCCCAACGAATGAGCCCACCGGCGTGGCAGCGGCTCGGCGAGAAGTGACTCTGCCAGGTCATACGCCCACATGATCTAGTCCCCGTTCTAGGAAGAGTGAGCAGGATTCTTGGTCTCGGGAATGGCCAGTACGACCCTCCCCTTTCCGTGCTGAGCTTCCAGGACTCCAGCGCCCTCCAACTGGGCGAGCGCGCGGCGCACGGTCCCGCGCGCGGCCCCCGTCCTCTCGCAGAGTTCCTTCTCCGAGGGATACCGGTCCCCTACCGAGAGCTGGTCGGACGCCGGCCCGATGAGCGCAGTGAGCTGGTCCAGCAACGACGGCGGTTGCTCGCCAGCCGTGACCACCAGCCAGGCGCCGCCCGGCTGAGACCTGACCAACCCCTCGCGCTCAAGCACCGCGAGTGCCCGCCGCACCGTCGTCCGGGCAACTCCGTGCGCAGCCATGAGCTGAGCCTCGGAGGGGAGCCGGCCCTCATCCGCGCCGCCCGTGATCCGGGCTCGTAGCGCGTCCGCCACCAGCAGGTACGTGCCCCGAGGACTCCGCTCGGCCACTAGCCACCCCTCTACATCGGTTCGCTCCAACCAGTTCTCGACTCCTAACTCTGCCAGGTTCACAGCATCCGCGAATCGACCAAGCCTCACTGTCCGCAGTGGATCCTCCGTACGCCGCCACGACTGGACGCCGGAGCTAGGCAGCGCCTTGCACGCCAGGCAGGGCAAGGGGTTCGTGATGGTGCCAGATGAGGGCCCTGTCGCTGGCGCGAAGTTCGGCCGCACCCCACTCCATCCGGACGATGCCGGTGTGCTGGGCACAGGCGTAGGCCACGAGTACCAGCCCCGTTGCCGGATCGAGCTGGCTCAAGTCCCGGTGGATCTCCTCGGGCGCCTGGGGCTCAAGCCCCAGGTCGAGTTCGCCTTGCATGGGGTCCGGACCGTGGCGACGGATTAGGTCCGCTCGCATGCCTGTGGCGCGTCGGAGGCGGGCGGCTGTGACCGGCACGTCGGTCTTGGCGTAGCGGAGCGGGTAGATGACGTAGCCAGCGACCACCATGACGGTGCGGCCCTGCAAGCGCACGGGGATGGCGCCGGGCAGCTGGCTGAGGCCGGTAGCGAGTTCCTCATACTGCACGGCGTAAAGGCCATGCCCATAGGCCTCCAGGGTCTGGGTGTGCACACCCTGGTGGCCATCCCTGGCCCGCTCGTGCGCGCGTACGAGGCTCGCCGGTACTGCTTGACCGACTTGCTCTGCCAAAGATCCGAAGGTCGCGCGTGCCCAGGGTGATGCAGAGTCCGAACCTGCCATCCTTCTCCCCTTCGCTGCCTTGCCCGCAGTGCGGTGCACGAACTTCGACAGTCGAGCGTGAAGGTGCTGTTGGCAAGGGCGCGTTGGGTCTCGCGGGAAGCACGAGCAACGGGCGTAGTGGCGGGCCAGTGCTGCCATGGTTCATCACGAATCGCTGTCCGCCACGATGAGCCGCTGAGGGCATCATCTGGGAGCCCAAAGGAAAGCCACCTAAGCTGCAAAGGCCTTCTCCACGGGTCCAAGGAGCGGCGCGCAGCGCCGCGGCCCCGCCCGGCTGTCCGCCGCTCCTCTCCGCCCCGCTCGGCGCCCGTCCGGCGGTGCCGCGATCAGCGGCCAGCGAGAAGACAACGGGGCTCTGCCCGAACCCCGGGGGCTCCCCTCAGGGGACTCAAGGACCGGCGCACGGGCGCAGCTCGGATGTGGTGAGTGCGGTGGGTCAGGGGTGCTGTTAACGCTGGTCGAAGGGGGTGGGCGAGATCCAGCCGGTCGGCATAGAGATCTTGTACTGAGTCGTGGGCTCAGTACTGAGACGCATGAGCTTTCCTAGGCCCGCTCTGGCCCAATGCCGCCCGGCATGGTCAGTGAACGCGATCTCCACGGCAGGGAGGCGATGCATGCCATAGTCAAAACGATCTACAGTCACGCAGAATTGCCCTGGCGGTAGGACGCCGATTGTGCGACGCAGAGTCGGTGGCGTGTCGCGGCCGTCACGTGGGCCGGCACCCTGGAGAACTACAGGAGACACCACGACGTGATACACCGGCTGCCCCGAGTTGTTGAAGAGAGCGATCCGCTGGTCGCCGTGCTCGTTGACTGTCCCCTCCAGGAACCACGCGCTGACTAGCTCTGCTTGCTGGCGGGTCGACTCCCTTCGCCGGAGCGTCTCGCTCCAGGAAATTTGGCCAACTGCCGCCACAGTGTTCCGACAGTCCCGACGGCCGTTAGCCAGTCGGTAATAAGCGGGTCTCCCATGGGAGGACCATAGACCTTCCGTGCGAAGAGCTAGGGGCGCGCCCAGCGTGAGGCTATCCACTGAACGTCTCTTCATCAGTCCACGTACTGCCGTTCCAGGCAAGGACTCGCTGGCCGGTTGTTCCGATAGTTACGAAGGGCTTGCCACCGTCATTGATCATCTGAGAGTGGCGGTGGCCGTCGATCACCATGAGCAGTTCAAGCTCCCATTCGTGGTAGCCCTCACGGGTTTGCGCCCACACATGGAACTGTTCGATCTCTCCCGGAGCCAGCGTGAACGACGGCGGCCCGGCTAGGTGCTCGTCTCGATCCAACCAGGACATGCTCCCCACTCCGTTCCAGTCGAGATTAATCTCGATCCGACGTGGGTTCATGGATGCGCCTCCGACTCTCGCACGCGCCACAACTCCGCCTTCCGGAACCGGTCGGTGTGCCCGGACATGCAGCTTGACACCTTCGATGATCAACGAGATGCCATCGCGGGCCTGCACGGTCACCTTCAGCGTGGTCTGACCCGCATCCTGGCCAGAACGTTCGCGAGCCCACCCCCACCACTCAGTGGCCAACTCAGGAGGGGCGGTAGCTATCAAACCCGGGAACCAGTAACTGGCGCCGACCCAAGGAGGGGTTCCGGCCCAGATGTTCGATGGATCTTGTTCCACCCAAGCATCGACTGGCCGGATCTTCCATACGCGTCTGGATAGCGCCTCCGCTGGCCGAGCCAATGGGTAGAGGAACGCCGTCATCAACCAGCCGAGCAAGGCGCCGGCGAACAGGAGGATGGTGTCTTTCACGCGGAGAGTCTGGCATCAAGCCACATCGCCAGGCAGCGGAACTGGCCAGTAGCGTAGGTCGACTTGCACTACAGCCTTGGCAGGCCCGCCCCACGGCATCGACCCGCTCAAGGTCGACCGCAAGAGGTCACCAACGAAGGCAGTCTTCACGGGCGAACACATGCAGCCCCGTGTCGATTGCGTGTCGACGGGAACCCGGCATAACGACTAAGCGGCACTCAGTCGCAGGTCAGCGACCTAGCGCACAGGGTTAGAGCAGGTGCCTTCTAAGCACTTGGCCGCAGGTTCGAGTCCTGCCGGGGGCGCTCAG
This sequence comes from Kitasatospora sp. NPDC006697, assembly GCF_042869935.1. NCBI lineage: Bacteria > Bacillati > Actinomycetota > Actinomycetes > Kitasatosporales > Streptomycetaceae > Kitasatospora > Kitasatospora sp. NPDC006697. The sequence goes on along the minus strand of NZ_JBIAGU010000019.1, from coordinate 69,447 downwards.
AACATGGCTGGTCATTGGACCAGTCACGGCCACGGCGGTCATGATCGCTGAGGTCGACCACCAGCAGGTCGGGCCCACTCGCCGGCCCCGACCTGCTGACCCGGTCCGCCAGCTCTAGGAGCCCGCCAGCGGCTGCCTGGGCGATTGTGACCTGGATCTCCACCTCGCGGCGCCCCCGGTTGAAGTGCAGCTGCAGCTGGAAGGCGTCATACAGCTCGCGCTGGATCGCCTCCGGCACCTCGGCCAGGCGGGTGCCGAGCTGTGGGACCGCATCGAGCAGGCTCGCGTCCTGGGGCCCTTCGCCGCCGTCCGGCTCCGCCTGAAGGTCTTTCAGCTCCTGGCGCAGCTTTTGGGTGGCTTGTTCGAGCTCCTTGAAGCTCGCCTTGATCTCCTTGCGGAACCGTGCGGACAGTTCCAGGTCGTCATCATCGTCGGGGTCGGCGAGCTGGCGGACGAGGCTGCGCTGGCGCTTCTCGTTGTCGGCGATCGCCTTCTCCAGCGCGGCTCTCTTCTTCTCGTGCTCCGTGGCCGGCTTGGTCTGGCGTGCCTGGAGGTCCTCGGCGAGCAGTTGCTGTCGGTCGGGGCCGAAGACCCGCTCGGCGAAGAACGTGTGGACCAGGTCGGTCAGCGGCGCGCCGCTCACCCACACCGCCTTCGGGTGCGCCTCGTACCAGGGCTCCTTCAGGTGGACCTGCTTCTTGGGCTGGCAGACGTAGTATTCCGAACCCTTGCTGAACTTGCCGAACATCCGCCGTCCGCAGAAGCCGCACCACACGTAGGAGCGCAGGAGGTAGCTTCGCCTGGTGGCCGGGTGCGAATTCTGCTCTGCGCCGCTGCGTGACCCCTGGCGGGTGCCGGGAACGGGGACGGCGGCGTCGAACATCTCCCGGGTGACCAGCGGTTCGTGGGTGGGCTGCGGGGACCAGATCCACTCGCTGGGCGGGTTGTTCTGGTTACCCTTCTTCCGCGCGCGGCGGTTCCAGACTTGATAGCCGGTGTACTTGGGGTTCTCCAGGATTCCGCGGACGGAGGAGGGGGTCCACCTGCCGACCGTGGCATCCGGTCGGTTGGCCTCCGGCGGCGGGTAGGCGACGCGGTCCGCATCGAGCCGTGCGGCGATCGCCGAGTAGCTCAGCCGACCCAGGACACGCAGTCGGAAGATCTCCGTGACCACTGCTCCCCGCCCGGGGTCGGGGACCAGGCGGTGCTTGGTCCGGCCCTCGGCCCGCCGGGCGGGCACCGGGTGTGGGACCTTGTCCGCGAGGTACCCGTACGGCGGCTTGCCGATGTTCCAGCCCTGGCGAGTGTGCTCGCAAAATCCGTCCCAGGACAGCTCCAGCATCTGCAGCACGTACCACTCGGACACCGCCTGCTTGACGCGCCGGGTGAGCGTCGGGGTCGCGCGCTTGGCACGGCCGTCCGTGCTGATCGGTTCATCCGCAGCGCACAGGGCAACGCCGTTGCGTTCCAGCTCGTACTCGATCTTCGTACCGAAGCGCAAGAAGGCGTCCTACGACGAACTCATCGCGGCAGGCGGCGCCTTGTGGTGGCTTCAGTCCGATCCCGACCTCGCGGGTGCCCGTCGGCTCATGTGTGCCACCCCTGGGGCGGAAGCCAGGCCGCAAACCCCGCCCGAAGTGTCGGTGGGCGGCTGGCTGCATGCCTACGGTGGCGGGTCTTACGCCGTTGGGCGTACCTGCCAGTGGATCATCGGCGCTGATGACAGCAAGGTCCACCAACTCGGGCCGGACTCTTCGCTCCGGTGCGCGGTGCCGTCCAATGACGACTATCTCTATGGTGACCTGCACCTCGCAGATGACACCTTGCTCGCTGTCCGGGGCACCGACGAAGGGGACGAGATCGTCGAAATCGCCGGGGAAGGCGTGAGCGTGCGGGTGTTGGTCCGCTCGCCGGGCTTCCTCGCCGCACCGCGGCTTCGCGGTTCGACGATCGCCTACCTGGAGTGGAATGGCGACCAGATGCCGTGGGACGCGAGCAGGCTCTACGTCACGGAGTACGTGGCTGCCGGCGGACTGGGCGCGGGCAAGCTCGTGGCCGGCGGCGACCACGAGTCCGTCGTCCAGCCGACCTGGGGGCCGGACGGGTCGCTGTATTTCCTCTCCGACCGCACCGGGTGGTGGAACCTGTACCGCTGGAACGGCTCCATCCACGAGGTCGTCCCATTGGAGGCCGACTGCGCGCCTGCGCCTTGGGAGGCCGGCTACCAGTCGTACACCTTTCTTCCCGACGGCCGTATCGCACTGACCGTTCACGATGGCTTTCGAACCCGCCTGGTCACCGTCGACTCGAGCGGCAGCCAGATGGAAGTTGACAGCGGTCTGACCTCGATCAAGCCCTACATCGCGGCGTGCGGCGATCAAGTGGCTGTCATCGGCTCCACCCCGTTCAGCACTCCCTCTGTCTGCCTGGTCGATGCCGCTCTCCCGGCCACTGCGTCCAGCCGTCCAACCCAGACGAGCCACAACCTGAGCCTTTCGAGCCCGACCCTCCGCGAGACGAAGTCTGGTGGTGTCGCTGTCCGGTATCTGCTGCACCTACCGACAGCGGGCGACAGCCAATCCCCTGCCCCGCTGCTTGTACGGGCCCATCCAGGGCCCACCGATGACGTGTCGCTGCGCCTGGACTGGACCGTCCAGTTCTTCACCAGCCGAGGATTCGCCGTCGCCGAGGTGGCTTACCGAGGCAGCACCGGCCAAGGCCGCGTCTTCCGCCAAGCTCTGCACGGTCATTGGGGAGAGTACGACGTCGAGGACTGCGAGGCCGTCGCAAAGCAGCTTCTCGCGGACCGGCTCGCCCTGCCAGAAGCAGTCTTCATCTCTGGAGCCAGTGCCGGCGGGTACACCGCACTCCAAGCCGCTTCCCGCCCAGGACCGTTCACGGCGGCCACGGCAACCTCGGCCATCATCGACCCGGCCCGGTGGGCCGCGACAGCACCACGGTTTCAACAGCCCCACGCCGCGATCCTCGCCGGACCGGCCGGCGCAGTGCGCGCCGAAGCAATCGCCAGGCCCGTACTGCTGGTTCACGGAAACGCCGACGACATTGCCCCAGTGGCAGATGCCCAGCTGCTCGCTGAAGGTCTGTCAGCGCTGAAGCTCGACCACGAGGCGCTGATTCTCGAAGGTGTCGGGCACTACCTGTCAGCACCCGCCAACCTCCAGACGGCACTCGAAGCCGAGTTGCGGTTCTACCAACGACTCATGCCCGAGACGCTATAGCATCCGCCTGACGCGCCGCCGCCGGCAGCACCTCGCGTACGTAGTCTCCGAGTTCAGTGACGGCTGGATGTCCTGCGTAGGGCGCCATGTCAGCGAGGAGCCGAGAGACACGGTCAACGCTGCGTCCTGACGATGTGCGTGCCGCAAACCCGACGGCCTCATGCCCGGCGGCGCACGCCTGCTCGAGATCGCCCGAGCGAAGCCACGTCGAGGCCAACAGCGCCGCGTCGATGGCCAAGCGACGGACTCGGTCCCGACCGACACCGTCGAGCGCGTCGGAGACCTGGGTCCGAGCGGCCGGCGCACGCCCGAGGTCATGGAGGCAGTGCGCCATTTCGTCCGCCAGGTACGCACGCGTGAAGTATGTGATCCACGGCGGTTCGTCGTCGGACAGGGATGCATCCAGCAGCCCTTCAGCCTGGAGAAGCAGCTCGGTCGTTTGTTGCTCATCGCCCATGCGCGCGCGTGCCCGGGCGCTTACAGCTACGATCGCGGCCCGCGTTGCCGGGCTCGCCGACGTTCCCACTGCAGCGGTGGCGGCCTGCGACCAACGGAGGGCGGCGTCCGGGTGATCACAGTGCAATGCCAGATGACCAAGGTTGACCGCGACCAGGTACCCGCCGTAGGAACGGTCACCAGTCGCCACAGTCAGCTCGAGCGCCCGCTTGTAGTACGCCTGCGCCCACCCGGGCCGACCGGAATCCACGGCCTGATAGCCCGCCAGTTCGAGCAGCCCGGCGGCCGCCTGGCCGCGGCTGAGCGCGACTTCCTGGCTCGCTACCGGCCGCGAGAGCAATGCCGTGAGCTCCGTGTCGATGTACGTGCCCAGGTTCACCGCGAACTGACCGGCACCGTGAGCGTGGTCCAGCTGCCGGAACATCGCGAGAGTGCTCCTGGCCACCGTTACGTCCTCGTCAGTGACCCACAGGCGGCCATGCGCAGCACCCGGAGCGGCGGTCTCTGGCTCTGTCGCCGCCCACGAGGCGATTAACGACTCAGAGGCTTCCGGAGCAAACCTGGCCGGCTGCGTGCTCACCGCGCGTACGGGGCCGACTGACCGTGTGCGACGACGCTCCTCATCAGCAGCCGGCCATAGAGCCGCCAGTACGCCATCCGCACGCAGCGCTCGATCACATGCCTCGATGAACTCGCGGGTCGGGAACCTCTCCGTCGCTTCAACTCGCCGCACCAGATCAGGACTGCTGTGGATCATCGCCCCCAGCCGGGCCATGCTCAGCCCGCGCAGCGTACGCAACCTCCGCAGCTCGGCCCCGAGCCGCGCTTGCTCCGACCCCGCCGACACGATCTCCCGCGCCTTGGCTGCCACCTCGCCCCTGCCCTTACCACCAGCCGACCATTCGTGGTGACACGACGTCAACCTACCGTCACGACGCGTCGGACGTAGTGGTTTTGCTGTCGACCGGGCCCAAATCCAGCGCGGTCAGCCCTGGCGACACTCGACCTACTTCTGGTCCCCGTGCCGGCAGCGTTCCCCGCGCCACCACCGCCGACCCGGGCCACGTTCCGACCGCGACGATTCCTCTGCCGCTCCACCCCAGCGGCGCGTGAGTAATCATGTGCGGCGCCCTGGACCACGCTGCAACAATTCGCGCTTCCCACATACCCGCTGGCCACACCGGCCGACAGACCCAGGAGCGTAACGACGCCATGAGCCGTCTCAGCGAGTCCGTAGTCCGCGCAATGGAGATCCTCAAGGGATCGGACCTGGCCGCGGACTATACGGTCGCCCGGCTCTTGGAAGAGACCTATAGCCGCCGCTCGCTGGACCTGTCCGACCTCTCCCTGGCCGAACAAGCCGCGCTGGTCGAAGGCCGCGCGATCTACGTCATCCCCTCCGCGTCCGCGCTCGCGGAGAAGATCACCGCTGCGCAGGCAGAGGGCCGACCGCTCGTGGTCAAGTACGGCATCGATCCGACGTCCCCGGACGTCCACCTGGGCCACTCAGTGCCGATCATCATCGCGTCACGCTTCCAACGCATGGGCCACCACGTCGTCTTCATCATCGGTGACATCACGGCCAAGATCGGCGACCCGTCCGGCCGCTCCTCCGAGCGACCCGCACTCACCGACGCCGACATCGCCCAGAACCTCAGCGGATATCAGCAACAGGTCACCCCGTTCATCGACTTCACGCGCGCCGACCTCCGCTTCAACGGCGAGTGGCTGAACAAGGTCAGCCTCCCCGCACCGGTGGGCGTCCTAGCTCACGTCCCGGTCTCGATGACCCTCCAGCGCGAGGACTTCCGTAACCGCCTCGCCGTCGGCGACGGCCTGTCGGTCGCCGAGTTCGTCTACTCCGTCGTCATGGCCCTCGACTCCGTGGCCATCGAGGCGGACGTCGAACTCGGGGGCGTGGACCAACTCCTGAATCTCCAGATGTGCCGCAAGGTCATGGAGATCCGCGAGCAGGCCCCCGAGGTCATCATCACCCCCCGTCGGATGTCTTCTTCGTGGCCCCGCAACGGGGCTCCCGGCCTCCGGCCCGGCATGACTGTTCCCCCCTGTAGTTCGCATGTCCGGGGGGGTGTCACCGGGCCGGAGGCATCGGTAGACCGCTGATAGGGGCAGGACCACCAGCATGCTGGGAGGCTCTTCGTCACGTGGATGCCGACGACTGGTGCCACGCCAACGAGGCCGGGACAGCACGACCTCGTACGGGATCAGCGTGATCGACACCGGCGATGTGGACGTCTTCCTCGGCCTGGACGTCGGCAAGGGCGAACACCACGGAACCGCGGTAACCCGGACCGGCAAGCGGGTCTTCGACAAGCGGCTGCCGAACAGCGAGCCCAAGATGCGGGCCGTGCTGGACAAACTCACCGCCAAGCACGGCACAGTCCTGGTCGTCGTCGACCAGCCCGCCTCCATCGGCGCCCTGCCCCTGGCGGTCGCCCGGGACGCTGGCTGCCGCGTCGCCTACCTGCCCGGCCTGACGATGCGCCGCATCGCCGACCTCTACCCCTGCGAGGCAAAGACCGACGCCCGCGACGCCTTCGTCATCGCGGACGCCGCCCGCACCATGCCGCACACCCTGCGCGGCATCGAGCTCACAGACGAGACCGTCGCCGAGCTGGAGATGATCGTCGGCTTCGACGACGACGTCGCCGGCGAAGCGACCCGCGTCGCCAACCGCCGGCGCGGACTGCTCGCCCAGATCCACCCGAACCTGGAGCGAGTGGTGGGGCCCGGGATCGACCACCCGGCGGTGCTGGCCCTGATGGAGCGGTTCGGCTCCCCGTCCGCCCTGCGCAAGGCCGGACGCCGCCGCCTGCTCGGCGTCGCCCGGCCGTTGGCCCCGCGCATGTTCGAGCACCTCGTCGAGGACCTCCTCGCCGCTCTCGACGAACAGACCGTCATCGTCCCGGGCACCGAAGCGGCCGCACTGATCGTGCCGAGCCTGGCCGGCTCGCTGCGGGCCGTCCTCGACCAGCGCAGACTCCTGGAGAAGCGAATCCAGGAACTGCTCGACGAGCACCCGCTCTCCAAGGTCCTCACCTCCATGCCCGGCATCGGCACCAGGACCGGCGCCCGCGTCCTGATCGACGTCGGCGACGCGAGCGCCTTCCCGACCGATGCCCATCTCGCTTCCTACGCCGGCCTCGCCCCGGCGACCCGCAGTTCCGGCTCCTCCATACGCGGCGAGCAACCCTCCCGACGGGGCAACAAGCAACTGAAACGGGCGTTCTTCCTGGCCGCGTTCGCCTCACTCGGCGACCCGGCCTCCCGCGCCTACTACGACAAGAAGATCGGCCAGGGCAAACGGCATACCCAGGCGCTCCTCTGCCTGGCCAGACGCCGGGTCGACGTCCTGTTCGCGGTGCTCCGCGACGGGACCTTCTACGAGTCCAGGCCGGCTGCGGCGATCAGCTGAACAGCGGATCCGCCAGCAGGACCACGCGGTCGGCATCGATATCGAACCTCAGAACTGGATGAAGTGGATCAGACTCGGGAGTCAACGTCACCGGCTTGCCGAGCCGACGCCCAATCGCCCGCAGCAGACGGCACAGCAGATTGACGCCGTCCTGGCCCTGCAGCTCCCGCAGATCAACATCGAAGTCGATGGAGCTGGCCTCATACGCCCGGAAGATCACCAGGAATCCGGTGGCGGGCCAGACCCTCAACAACGCGTCGGTGTTCTGGCTGCGGGCCAGCATGTCCACTGCCCGTGGCAGCCGGACGGAGGCACCGTCCTCGGAGTACTCGCACGACCACCCCTTCGACCGCACCAAATCCAGCACCGCCTGCCAGTCCTCGACCGAGGTGTCTACGACACGCGCGTCCGGCAGCGACCCCATCAGGTCAGGGTCGAAGAAGTTCCTGACGTCGTCCCACAGCAGATCTGGCATCCCGCCATGCTGCCCGGCCCCCACCCGCGATGCAGCCCGATTTCCTTGACCAACCCCAGAGAGGACCCCGACGGCACGGGCGCGAAGATAAGCAAGTCCAAGGTCAACTACTTCGGACCCTCTTCCTCCCCGGACGAGACCTTCGGCCGCGTCATCTCCATCCCCGATCACCTGATCGAGCCCTACCTCAAGCAGCTCACCGAGTGGACCAACGAGGAGATCGCCGTCGTCACGGGCCGGTTGACGGACGGCACCGCGCACCCCATGGCCGTCAAGCGGATCCTGGCGGGCGAGGTCACCGCGGCCCTGCATGGGCTGAAGGCTGCCGAGGCCGCCCGCGCCGAGTTCACCGCCTTCTTCTCCAAGCGGACCTTCTGCGAAACGCAGAACCTCCCGGTCATCTCCCTCAAGGAGCACGCCGAGACGCCCTGAAGTTCCCCCCTGATCTTGGACAGCGGGTGCTTACGCTGCGGGGGTGAAGTCGTGCTGCAGCCTGGCTCGGGTTTCGAGTGGGGTGAGATACCCGAACTCGGGGTGCTTGCGGAGCCTGGTGCGGTTGTATTCGACTTCGATGAAGCGGAAGACGTCGGTGCGGGCGGCCGCGCGGCTCTCCCAGACTGTGGTTCCGATCTCCGCTTTGAGCAGTCCGAAGAAGCTCTCCGCTGCGGCGTTATCGTAGCATATGCCGGTTCCGCCCATACTCTGCCTCAGGTTCAACTTCCTTATCTCCGTGCGGAATTCACTACTCGTGTACTCGATTCCGCGGTCGGTGTGCATGATGCAGCCAGGCTTCAGGCCGCCGCGACCGGCGGCCATCCTCAGAGCGTCGGTGACCAGCTCGGCGCGGTGATGGTCGGCCATCGCGTAGCCGACGACCTCGCGGGTCGCCAGGTCGATGACGGTGGCCAGGTACCACCAGCCCTCAAAGGTGGGCAGATAGGTGATGTCCCCGACCAGCTTCGTGCCCGGCCGCTCGGCGGTGAAGTCGCGGCCGACCAGGTCCGGGGCCGGGGCGGCCTTGGTGTCCTGCTTCGTCAGGTGACGGCGCCTGCGGCGGGTGATCCCGCGGATGTCACGCTCGCGCATGATCCGCTCGACCCTCTTCCGGTTGATGCCGTGGCCCTTGCGCCGCAGCTCGGCGTGCACACGCGGGGCGCCGTAGGCGCCCCGGGAAGCGGCGTGGATCTCACGGATCCGATCGGCCAGCTCGTCCTCGGCGGACTGCCGCTAGGCGACCGCCGGCCGCGCGGCGAGCCACGCGTAGTAGGTGGAGCGGTTGACGCCCAGGACGCGGCACAGCAGCGCGACGCTGTAGCCGTCGGGGTTGTCCTCGGCGGCCTTCTCCGCATCGATGAAGAGGCACACGGCGCCTACTTCACGATCTCCCTCGCGAAGAAGGCCGCGGCTTTTACCAGGATCTCGTTCGCCTTCTTGACCTCGGCCAGCTCGCGACGGACGCGACGCAGTTCCTCGCGCTCATCGCTGGTCAGCGCGCCCGCCGGCCCCTCGCCCCGGTCGGTCCGGTCCTGCTTGACCCAGCCCCGCAGCCCCTCGGGGCTCACGCCCAGTTCCCTGGCGATCTCGGTGACGTTGCGGTGCGGCGAGGACCGAACGAGAGCGATCGCATCCCGCTTGAACTCGGCCGTGTACCGCTTGCTCATGTTGCTCTTGCCACTCACTACTGGACTGCTTCCTCCGGGACCATCCGTCCCAGTATCAGGCTGTCCAGCTCAGCGGGGGAACTTCACCCTGCTCACCCAGATCCTGGGCTTCGCCACCAGCAACTCAGCCGCCCCCGCGTCGCCGCCCAGAACGGCCTGCATCTCATCGCCGAAACGGCGGACGGCGGACGGCGGACGGCGGACGGCGGACGGCGGACGGCGGACGGCGGACGGCGAGCAGCACACCACCCAGCTCGACCAGGACACCACCTAGCAGCTGCTGTCCGCCCTCGTCAGCGAGGCGGACATCACTGGGGAAGCGACGTTCTACCTCAAGGCAGGCCGGAGGATCGCCCGCATCGACGCGTGACAAATACTGGCGTGGTGGTGGGGCTGGGCTTTCCCCGCCACCGCGCCAGTCTCGGTCGTCGATGCTTGATGATGTGTGCTGTCCCGCGGGATTCTCCCGAAGAGCCGGCACGCACAGCTGGAACCAGCGCAAAGGACCGGGAGACCGTACTCTCGGTGAACCTTCACCTCCTCAAGACCGCGGTCCCCTGCCCGCCGTCCGACTTCAGTCGCCTCCCTGACTAGCCATCTGAATCCGAGCGGCAAGCAGTTGGATGCTGCCCTGGAGCTCTCCCTGCGGCGCGGCCAGGTCAATCGGGTGGCGATGGATCGTGATGTGGCCGTCAGCGAGAGGGATCTCCACGGTATTGGTGGGCCCACCGGCGTAGACGAGGTGGCCCTCGGTGAGTCCAAAGCGCAGGCAGTAAGCGAGTATCTGGTATAGATCGTCTCGGCTGTGGGTTCTCTTGTACTTGGCGTCCACCAGCGCGTACGGCCGCGCCAGGCCGGCGGCGGACGGCCTGTAATGGACCAGGTCGGGCAGAAGTATGTATCGACTGCGACGGTCCAGATATCTGGTCTTGTCCGGGGTGTGACTGTAGGCACTTCTGTGCTGCTCGTCGAGCTCAGCGCCTACCGCGGCTCCGATGAAGTCCTCAAACACCTGCCACATTCGCAGCAGCAACCCGTCGACGAGGACGCTACGGCCATCTTCGAGTTCATACGAGCCACCGCGCAGGATGAGCTGCGCGAGGGCCAGGGCTGGCAGGTAACGGGCGTTGAGGCGGTCCGCATTCCAGCGCGGCAACGCCCGGCCGGGGCCGACTGGGGTCACGCCATCGAGGCGCGCCACAATGGCACACAATCGTGCCCGCATCGCTGGGGCCAGATCGGGGAGTCGCAGAAGCTGCCGCGCCGCACCGAGGAGTATCTGGTTCTCGGGAATGTCGGCAGTGTGCTCGTCATAACTGACTTCCAGCGGCAGCGGCTGGCCCGGGCGTCGGCGGAGCTGCTCGCCGACAAGCAGCCTGCCGCGTAAGACCGGCAGAGAGTCTTGGACCTCCTGATAGCCGAGCAGGACACCGGGGATGAGCGCGCGATCGGCCGCCGCGACGAAAGCGTAGGCGATGGCGGGTACAAGGTCCGGGCGGTCATCTGCCTCGACCGGCTCGGGTCGCCAATCAGCGCGCTTGGCCGCGTATTGGAGGAGATAGAGAAGCCGGTCGACGAGGACCTTGGGACGCAGGCGAAGCTGAACCGTGTCCTCGCCTCGACCCAGCTGGACGGCCCCGATCATGTCCTTTGGCTTGAGGTCCCACTCCATCGACCAACGCGTCGGCCTCACCTGCACGAGCTCGGACTCGCTGAGAATCGCCGCTTGCGTCGGCGTGAGGGTACGCCGGACCCACCCGCCGCCTTCAGTCAGTTCAATTCGAAGGCCGGGCAGGGTGCGGAACCGAACGGCGCTACTCACCCGATCTGTCCAGCGTTCGCGTCTTCGTCGCTCTCCAGCGGGCCGATTGGATCAACTTGCATCGTCGGGAGTCCGAGCCGCTGCCGGAGCACATCCAAGCCGTACGTGGCGGAGATGTCTGTGCGATCGCCCCAGTGGTACTCGGCGAGCAACGGGAGAATCTGCGTACGCCACACGCGTTCGAGTCCCTTCGGACTCTCGTGGACAGCCTCGCGCATAAGGTAGGAGGGACCGATGCGGAAGTCCCGGTCAGCGGAAGGGGATTCGGCGATAGCGCCGTTCAGCTCACGAAGAATCCGGGCACTGTCCTGCGGCAGATCCTTACTCTCAAGCCACTTCTCGAGCAGAGTGTTAGTGGGAGGAGCATCAGGGTGCAGCTCCTGGAAGAAGAAGCGGCGGCGCATGGCGCTGTCCATCAGCGCGATGGAACGGTCAGAGGTGTTCATCGTGCCGAGAATGACGAGGTTGGACGGGAGGTCGAAACTGCTGCCTTCCTCGGACCCATAGAGCAGGCGGACAGCCTTCTTCCGGTATTCCAAGAGGAAGTAGAGCTCCCCGAAGACCTTGGAGAGGTTACCCCGGTTGATCTCATCAATGATCAGTACATAGACCTGGGCTGGGTGCTGGCGAGCGGCATCAGCAAGCCTGCGAAGGGGACCTCGGACCAGGTCAAATGCCAGACCCGCCGCCGACGGCTCTGAGGCCTCGGTCTTTGCGGAGGAGCGGTCCGCGCTGCCGCGAACTAGGCGAGGACGGTACCCCTCGAAGAAGTCCTCATACGAGTAGGCCGGGTGGAACTGAACCAGCTGCGTATTCTCCGGGCGCCCGCCGGTCAGGTGGTCCGCAAGCCCTTGGGCGATGTGGGTCTTACCCGTGCCAGGCGGCCCGTAAAAGATCATCTGCGGCCGGTCGCGCAGTAGTTCCACACACTCCTGAAGCCACGCCCCGTCTGTCATGAGATCAGCCGCCAGCTCGCCGGTGACATCTGGGAGAGCAGCCTGCTCGTCTGCGGTCCCGGGCCGGCGAGGCTCCTCACTGAGCAGCCGTTCCAGATCCCTGGTGAACTCTGTGAGATCGATCAGGTCCACGCTCGGATCATCCAGGCGGTTGATCAGGGTCTCCGGGAGGTCAACCCGGTACCTGAGCGGCTCGTCGAGGTTCTGCCAGTCGACGGGGCGCTGCACCCATGAGGGGACAGCGTGCTCGTCCTCATGGCTGGGCCACCGGGCGGGACCCTTGACTACACCGAGATAGACCTTGGATGCGTCGTTGCAGAGCACGATGTCCCCCTCGGCCATACTCGAGAGGAAGGCATGGAACTGCCGGGTGAGGCTGTCCTGACGATTTTGATCGGCACTGGGAAAGCTAGCCTTCACCGCAGCGCGCACTCTCGCGGGAGCAGAGCCTGGTGACAGTCTGGGCAGCCCAAATGTCCGCAACGAGCAGATGTTGTTGGTTCGCCACATCGATCTGATCAGACTTGCGCCGGTGCCTTCCTCACTACCACGTACCAGCCATGAGCGGCGGGGGGCCAGACCGCTCTCCTGGGCGGCCTCTGTATCAAGTTGACGGCCCAGCTCGTTCAACTTGGAGAGCTTAGACAACTCCAGTCGCGCCTCAGGCTTTGCGCGGATGCGGTCCGCACTCGAGATTGCTTCGCTGAAGAGACCATCCTGTTGGAGGAGCTCGCGCCACTCGTCGCGGTCTTCCTGCTGCATGCTGTACGCGCCCGCAGGAATCTCCCCCTCCCGGCTCAGGGCACGGTGCCAGCCGTCAGGACGCTCGGTCTGCAGCCAGCCAGCCAGCCGGACCTCCTTGAGCTCGAATAGCTCAGCGAGGTCTGAGAGCGACGCCCAACTCTCTTCTGGCAGCAGGCTGAGGAACTGGCCAGCGGCATTGAAGACTTCCTGGCGGGCCTCCCAATAGCGGTAGGCACGCGTCGCCTCACCATAAAACCCCGCCGGACTCTTGAACTCGTCCAAGGCATCCCTGCCGAGCCCCGTGAGCCGCCAGCCATACTGACGAGGACGACGCAGCCAACCCGCTTTCACCAGATTCGTGGCCGCCCGGCTCACCCCCTCCAGGAGCGAGGTGGGGTACTCCTCCACCGCTTCAGCCCACTGGGGCTCCAACTCCGGGTCCGCCTCCAGTACGAGCGGCCACAGGGCGCGTCGAGCAAGCCCCTCCGGCTTCTCGGAGAGGATGTCAGCGGCGATACGCAGAGCACGCCCAGTGATCTCAGTTACGGTCGGCACCGGAGCCTTTCAGGGGGCAAGGGGACAGGTTGTCGAGATGGTGAGACATGCGAGCTCAGCCCCAGAAACCGAGCTGTGCGTCATGCCCAATCTCGCTGAGGCTGAACAGGCCATCTTCGGCGGAGGGCTCGGATGCTGATCCTAGGTCAGGCGTTTGATGATACGAAGACTTGCCCTCCGGGCTAGGAGCACCTGCGGCAGGCTCCGGCAGTAGTGGGCGGGTGAGGGGTACGGAGCCAGCGGGATGGCGCGGACCGTGGCCGGGAAGCGGGGTGAGCGCAGGGTCCACGTAGGCGACGCCGGAGGCTGAGGCATCAGCCATCGCGTCGTAGCGCTCGATGATCTGCCTCTTGGTGGCCTCGAACAGCTCAGGGGTCCTATTACGGAAGGCGCGGAAGCTGTCCAGGATCAGCGGAAGGTCCTCCGCTGGAATGCCGTATAGGTGGAAGAAAGCAGCGTCGAGTTCCGCACGGAGGAGAAAGCGGCGCTGCTCATCCCATACGAAGGGGCCGCCGGTATCACCGAGGTAACGAGCGAAGGGAGCCAGGTCGTAGGCGGTGTATGTGAGCTCGAGGACACGTGCGCGGATCCAGGCATCCGGAGTTGCCCCCGCGAGCCACGCGGCAGGAGACCTGAAGGTGGACGGCGGAAGGATGGGCAGCTGCTCGAGGTAGGTGTAGGTGAGGTGAGCGCCGGAGATCTTCTGCCTCGCCGCAAAGTCGAGGGCAATCGAGGAGAGATTTGCCAGTAGGGCTTCCAAAGGCAAGTCCAACCGGCGTGGAAGAAACACTGGAGCCGTGTGCCCGACCGCAGTTCGCGGCATCACCGAGCTGATGACCGTACGCTCATCAGAGTAGCGACACACATCACGCCATCCGATCACCCAGTCATGCGACCATTCCGGCTTACCCTTCTTCGGGTCAGCCGCGAGCCGGTCATCCACCTCGCTCTCAGTCACCCAGTAGCGCGGCACCGGAAGGTGTGACGGGTCAGCATGATCCTCGAGGGCCAGGCGGGGCAAGGTTCCCTTGTTGAGCTGAGCTTGCGTGGCGCCCTCATAGGTTGAGAATCGGGAGTCGTACAAGTGAACGTGCTTACCCTCGTACAGCGGGACCGCACGTCCCTGGCCCAATTGGAAAATCGTGCCATCGCGGGTCCAACCGTCAGCTTCGAGTTGCTCAGCAGTCTGGAACAGGCCGGAGTCGCCTGACATGTGGAACATAACCTGGAAGGCGAGTTTCCATGGATTGCTGTCGCCGCCTACTTTACGCCACAGCACTCTCCCGCCTTCGTGCAGCTTTCGCAGTACCCGTACGTGCTCGGGCCCCTCGCACACCGGCGACGTCACGGTGTTCGGATTGATCTCCTTGAAACCAGCCGCATCGAGCGTGAACTCTCGGTCGTCCAACTGGTCCGGACGCCGTGCCTGGAAGGCAAGGCGCACCTCCTGAACTGCCTTCTCCGGACGCCCAGTGACGAACAGGCAAAATCGGTAGCGGTTCGTCACATCAGCAAAGAGCTTCTCCTCGTTCTCCATGTCCAATACCGCCACCAACTGTCGCCGCTCAACCAGGTCAGCGAAGAACGGTGCCGTCGTCTTGTCGGTCGCGATCCCCGTAGGAACCACGATCCCTGACATACCTTCAGGCGCGAGCAGCGTCTGCGCCTGCTCGGCAAAGACGGCATACAGATTGACGTCGCCGCGGCCAGCCAGCGGAAACAGACCGGAGTCGCGAAGCATACGAGTCGTACCGGCTGCCTCGCGCTGAGCGATCCGCCAGCTTTCGTGGAGCTCGCGTTCCACGGAGTCTTCGCTCAGTGCCAACGAGTCGATCAGCTTCTGCCTGGCTGAGGCGTTAGGGGCATCGGCGACTGCCTCGTCCCGGGCGGCGAACCACTCCTTCTGTTGGATCTTTACGCGGTCCCACGGCGGGTTTCCGAGCACCACGTCGAAGCCGCCCTGCCAGCCGGCAAACGCGTTATGGTCCCCGGATTCATCGTCCTCCACCCTGAAGATACGGGGGAACTCGAGATGCCAGTGGAAGAACTGGTTACGCGAGACGATCGCTTCGAGCTCCTGCTCCCCGGCCTTCTCCCGCTCCAGGATCTCCAGCGCTGATTCAGGGCCCCGTTTGGCCAGTTCTGCAGCGGTCGGCGCGGGGATTCCCGGCAACATGCCGCCGGTCGCGACCCTCCGCAGGGTAGCGCTGGTGATGGCCGGCGGGGCGCCCTCATGCTTGCGCCACAGGAATGCGGCACACCAGGCGTCAGCCACCCGGCGGGCAAAAGTCAGGCCTGCGGATGCCGCGAAAGCACGGTGCTGGCGCGCCTGTTCCCGAACCTGCGCGAGTGTGCGGCTGGGTAGCTTAGCAAGCTGGTCAGCGGCGACGCGGAGTTCTACGGTCCCGACTCGCACCAGCGGTTCCATCAGTGCGTCCTGCACCGCGCCGCCCCGATAGGCGGGCCGCTCCTTCTTGTTGGCGGCCTTGAGTGAGGACACTATCTTTCGATCATCACCCGGGAGCGGCTCGAAGGCGCCGTCTGGCAGTCCTGCCGCCAGCAGGTTGGGGGTCGTGCCCAGAAGCGCATTGCCGACCTTGATCCGGTTGTCGAGATAGGCAAGGGGCTGGCCCGGCACCAATGTCTCCAGCCACAGGGAGACCTTGGCCAGCTCGGCTGCCAGTGGATTGAGGTCTACCCCATGGACACACTCGCGTACGACATCGGCCATGATCTCGCGCACCCGGGTCGGAGTCGGCTCGTCGTGGCCAGTTTCCATGACCGCGTAACGGCGGGCGATTCGCCGGGCGGCGGCGACCAGCACATGCCCCGATCCACAGGCCGGGTCGACGAAGCGGATCTTGAGGAGGTCCTTGGGGGCTCCTCTCTTCTTCGCGAATCGCTCGATTACCGGATCCAGGGCATTGTCAAGTAGCTTCTCAATCACGGAGGACGGGGTGTAGTAGGAGCCGGTGCCCTTACGCTTGTTTCCCGCGAGGTTCTGCAGCCAGAACGCCCCAGTCTGCGAGTCGTAGCGCGGGATGAGCTCGAGCAACGACTCGTAGATGCTGCCGAGTTCCTCCGCGCCTAGGTGACGGTAGTCCACACGCTGGGCGCGCCCCTGGTCGTCGGCGACGATGGAGAGCAGACGCACTGCGTTGAGGAGATGCTCGTTCGAGAGCTCACTGCCGCGCAGAGGTTCCAAGCTCCCGAGCAGGGTGCCTCGTGCGGCCCGGCCGCCTCCGGCGCCGTCAAGGGTTTGCGCTTCGTGGTCCTCGCGAAAGTACAGCCCACCGAGTTCGGGGAGCGCCAGCTCCTCACAACCGCCCTCAGCCCCAAGAGCGTTCAGGACCAGGGCCAGCCCTTCCCAAAGGTCAGTATTACGGTCACCCTTTCTGCGGGAGGCGATACGGCGCAGCCGGGCAGTGGAGAAGTAGTCCAGGTAACGCTTGCGAGCGTCCCGGACCGCCGCATTGTCCCGGCTATCCAGGAGGGCTTCGCGGTCTTCGGCAACGCAGAGGAAGATCAGCTGATAGGCAAGCCGGAGCAGTTCGTGGTGGAACTCCTCGAGGGCTGGCCGGCCGCCCGTGGCCAGCGCATCCGTCAGGTGCTTATTGTTCTGGAGGAATCCAGTACCAAGTTCACTGAGTGCACGTTCGACCTGGTCGCGCAGGCGGTTCCGAGAGCGGGTACCAGTTTCGATGGCATAGTTGCGCCACCATTCCAGGCGACAGTCGGCCGCAGTGAGGGCAAGCCCGATGTCCTCGCCGGCAGCACCCTCTCCCTCCTCCTCCGCATCAGCTTCATCTTCAGGTGGCGTGACGTCGACAAGCGCTTCCTGACCGGAATTTACACCATCAGGCCCGCTTGCATTCCTCCGCTGCTTCTTCTCCGGCTTGGCGACCAGCTCGAATCGCGACGCGTGCAGCAGCGCGAAGAGCAAAACAAAGTCCGGGTAAAGGTTGCCGTCAAAAATAGCTTCAAGGTCAAATTCAATGTATGCGGAGCCCACCAGTGCGGTGGAGTCGCGCAGCAGTCGCAGCGTCCGGCCGTTGGAAAGAAGGCCCCATAGGTGCTTGTCCGAAGTGTTGAGGAAGTCCTGCAGCATGGACTGCGGGGCACGGGTGGCAAGTGTCCGGTCAAGCGAGGTGTCCCAGGAAACCAGATGGATCGGCACGTGGCTGCTGTACTGATGGCTGACGGGCCAGACAGTGTCCGGTCGGGCGCCGGCCGTCAACTTGCCGACGTAGGACAGCTTGCCGTAGTCGAGTGCCTTGAAGAGAAGCAGCATCCAGTCGCTACGGGTAGTGCCTTCGGTTGAGACACCGCCAGGGTGTTCGGAGAGGCCTGCGCGAAAGTTGGCGTACGCGGCCTTAAGGGTGGCCCACTGGGTGCTAGCCGCTTCCCCGAGGCTCCCTCGCGCGCCGAGCCAGTAGTCGGATGGGGTGACTCCTGGCAGCTCGGGGTCTTGATTGGCAATCTGCTGTAGGAGTGCGACTGGCAGGAGGCCGTTCTCCACGCGTACGGCGGTGAAGGCGGACATCGCCGGCTGCTGGTCGGCGGGGGTCAGGTGCGCGTATGTGGTCACCGAGATCCTCCGGCGGGCAGGTAGACGTACACCCCGAGGATGTCGGGCGTTCCCACGGACTGGGCGTCAATACGGCGAGCAGCGGCGGCGCCGCGGGCGCGGCCGCGCTCACCCGATGCCTCACGTACACGCATGTGGGCATCTCTTAGCTGTTCGGCGAGGGCTCGGCCTTGCTGTTCGAGCTCAGGCTTGAGCTCCGCCGTACGGGTGACAGCCCACTTCGCTGCAGCACGGCGGAGCTCAGGGAGGACGTTGCCGTCCGGGACACTGGCGAGGAGTGCGGCTGCTTGCTCGTCCGTCAGCCACTCTGCGGTATTGCTGCCGTCTACTGTCTCGCTGGGACGCCAGGCGAGAAGGCGAGCGTCTTCAGCAACGCGTTCGACGTCAGGTCGGCTGGTGCCGGTTGCTTGTCCGCGGGCCGGCGCGGATCGGTCGGGCAAGGTCAGGCGAAAGCGGAAGCGGGTGAGCAGCAGGACGGTCCGGGTTTCGACTGCGGTGGTGCGAATCACACCAAGTCGCCGACCGGGGCGGTCGCGGTCGCTGATGGTGGGATCGAGGGCAGCGTCGAGGATATAACGGGCAATGGCCCGAACGGCGGGGTCGGTGCGGACGAGTGCCTGCTCACCTGGGGCGACGGGCAGGTCCGCGCGGAAGATCAGAGTGTGGCCTACGGCCTTCTTACGTGCACCACGCGCCGTGATCGCGCCCTTGGCACTGGTGGCGCCGATGGCGGCAGCCAGGGCTTGGTCGGCTTCGTCGTAGACCCCGAAGGCGTGTCGCAGGCCTGGGGGCAGGGGTTCGGCCGCAGCGGTGAAGCCAAGGCTGGCTGAGTCCGCGCGCACGGGCGAGCCGAGTGCGCCGAGGGCTTCGCGGGTGAAGTCAGCGATGTCAGAAAGCTCGCCTAGATCTTGCTTGAGCGCATCGAGTTCGGCAGTGACCTCTTCGGGCCGCAGTCCAGCCTGGGCGTGCTTGGTGAATGTCTTGGACTGACGAGCGGCAGCGCTCTCCCACTCCTTGTGAGTACGGTCGCGAGCAGCTCCGAGCTCGTGGTCCTGGCCTAGATCAAGGGCTAGTTGCTCCGGCCCACCGCGGCCGCGCAACAGGAGACTCTGGGTCAAGGCCTTGAGGACGCTCTCGCCGCCGTCCGGGATGGCTACGTGTACGCCAGTACGTCGGGCAATGTCACGGTACTTGCGGATGAGGACTTCCAGGACGACGCCGTCGATGCCGGTGCCCTTGTCGAAGAGTGTGACCGCACGGACCAGCTCCCGGCGCTGTCCGAAGCGGTCGACGCGGCCTTCGCGCTGCTCATGGCGGGTGGGGTTCCAGGAGAGGTCGTAGTGGACGACTGCGCCGAAGTGCTCCTGCAGGTTGACGCCTTCGGAGAGGCAGTCAGTGGCAACCAGGACATGGCGTCCGGGAAGCTCTCCTAGCTTGTCGATGCGGGCGCGGCGCTCCTCTGCGGGGAGCTCGCCCGTGACGTGTTCGACGTGGACGTTGCGGCCCAACGTCTTTGCCAAGTGCTCGGCGACGTACTTGGCTGTGGGGATGAACTGGCAGAAGACGATGGGGTCATAGCCGTCGAGGAGCAGGGCGTCGACTTCGTCGATGAGCGTGCGCAGTTTCGCATCGCTCTCGGCCCCTGCGGTTTCCAGTTGGCCGGCGCGCTTGGCGAAGCCCGCAAGCCGCGGGTTCGCCAGCTTCTTCGCGACCCCAGGGGCCGCGCCGTCGGCCGGGAAATCCTTGTCGAGAAGGGTGCCGAGGATACC
Organism: Kitasatospora sp. NPDC006697; assembly: GCF_042869935.1. NCBI lineage: Bacteria > Bacillati > Actinomycetota > Actinomycetes > Kitasatosporales > Streptomycetaceae > Kitasatospora > Kitasatospora sp. NPDC006697. Next base: position 49,746 of record NZ_JBIAGU010000019.1, on the reverse strand, counting down.
GTCGATGCCTTCTACATTTTCGTCGTTGGTGAGCTCCATGATCGCAAAGCGAAATTCGTCGGCTTGCTCCGGAGTACTCGCGCTGGCGACGCCGGCTCGGGTGTTCAACGTGGCAACGGCCGCGGCGGGTGAGGAGAGCACGCAACGCAACAGGGTAAGCAATGCCCACCAGCTCATCCGCTGGCCGAGTGTGCCGTCCGTTCCCCGGACCTCTTCACGGGCGTAGGCGAGGATGTCGGTGATAAGCGACTTGTAGGAATCGTCGAGCGAGTAGGGCGCCTGACGCAGCTTCCGATCAGCAGGGAAAGGGGTGTCCTGGCCGTGGAAGCGCAGGATGTCATTGCGGCGGCGCTGGATGAAGTGCCGCGCCAGCAGGTTGCTGTACGCGTCTCCGCCACGTGCGAGGCCGTTGTCGCTGGGAGGGCCCAGCTTGGGGTCGAGCAGCGCGGTCAGCTTGTCGAAGGCGTCGGTATTGCCGCTGTGCGGGGTGGCGCTGACCAGGATCAGGTGACGGGTCGGGTCTGCAGCCAGCCCCTGGAGCAGTTCGTAGCGCTGCTGTCGTCCTGCCCCGACTCCGACACAGGAGTGAACCTCGTCGACGATGAGCAGATCCGGGCATGCCTCCTGAAATCGTAGGCGGAGCTCGGGCTGCTTGATGAAGTCGGTGGAGACCACCGTGATGCGGTGGCGATCGAAGATACTCTCATCGGGGTTGAGCCCACGCTGCAGTTTGGCGGCGGTCGACGGCAGGACGAGTTCTGCTTCCAGGCCGAACTTGTCGCGCAGCTCTCGCTGCCATTGGTCGGCGAGAGCAGGGGAACAAAGCACGGTCAGGCCGCGTACAGCGCCTTCCTCCAGCAGCTCCTTGGCAATCAGAGCGGCTTCGACGGTCTTGCCGACGCCTACGTCGTCGCCGATGAGGAGTCGTACAACGGGCATCTTCAGTGCCATCATCAGCGGCACGAGCTGGTACTGCCGAGGCTGCACGGCCAGGCCCGCAAGACTGCGGAAGGGGCCGGGACCCGCGGTGGCGGACACCCGCAGCGCGGTGCGCAGCAATCCGGCGGCAGCGAAGTCCCCGATTTCATCGCTGCCGACAGCCGGGGGTTTGAAGCCAGGCTCCTTGATCTCGTGCTCGAACAGCGCCGTGACAAGTTCGAGGTCGCCGTCGAGGGGTCGGGCGACCACTAGATTCCCGGCCGAGTTGGGGAGGACTACCCAGTCGCGACCACGTGCATTGACCAGGTCACCGGGCGCGTACTTCCGGGAGACGGGGTTCGAGTCAGTCTGGCTCACCGTGCGGCCCTGCCGGTGCCGAAGACGCTGGGGTACTCACGCACGGTCTGCTCCCACTTGTCGTTCATCGTCTCGTCCTCGTTGCCACCGGTCAGACTGCGGGACGGGAATCTGATGACCAGCCAGCCGTCATTGGCGAGCCGGTCCTCAGCCGCAAGATCCCTGCCTGACGACATCGTCCGCCGATCACCGGTACCGGTGTCGTGACCGATGTCGTCCACGAAGATAGCCACATCCGCACCCGGCAAGCGGTAGATGAAGTCAGGAAGGGCCCTGGCCCTTGCCACCTCGGCTCCAGCCATGTCCGGGAGCCGGTGGCCCCTTTCGCGCAGCCAGCGCACAAGGTCCTGGCCGGCCTGGTGCTCCACCTCGCCCACCAGGGTCTCGGCAGCCTGCTGAAGGCTTTCCTGGACGGCTTTGACAGTGCTACCGGCTACCGGGCTGGAGCCGTCAGCTCCCACAGCCGAACAGTGTGCCAACGCCATCAGCAGGGGAACGGCGCTGTGCCTGTCGATCTGCGTGTGGAAGCCTTGGTTGGCGTACGAGAGCAGACAGTCATAGCAGCCTCGCTCGCAACGCTCCCGCGCACCAGGGGCCTGGCCCAGGTCCGCACCCGTGGCCGGGTCTATGTGGATGATGTCCAGCGCCGTGCGCGCCACGTCCGCCAGGGCTCCGGGCTCATCCCTCAATCGCCGCAGAACGCCCGCGCCGCCTTCTGCACCCTCGACGAACAGCATTCGGGCGCGGTCCTCGCGATCTGGCAACCCCTCGCTGGACAGCTCCGAGTCCTCCAGCTGGAAATATGCCTCAATGCCGCGTTCCAGGGCATAGCGCAAGGACACTGCCGTGGTCCGACGCTGCTCCTCGTCTCCGGAAAGGGTGCGCTCCAGACGAAACACAGAGATGTTCTTCTGGTCCTGGACGTAGGGCACGACCTTGGTGGTGCGCTGAGCATCGGCGAACGAACCGAGGCCCTCGTCCTCGGCTGCCAACTCCTGGTCACGTTTGGCGGCCTGGCCGTCACCCAGCCACACTCCGCGCACCGGGTCGAGCCAGAACCCGATGTCAGCCTGGTGCTGTCGGCGGCGGCGACCGAGGTTGACGACGCGGACAGTGGCTGCATCCCCGTAGGAGAGCCGGGCAATGGCCGCCGCGACGCCCTCCTGCGCGCTGTGAGCCGGGACGAAGAAGACCTCTGTGCTACCAGGACCGACCCCGGTCTCGTTGAAGCGGAAGGATGTTCGCAGTTGGTAGCCGGCCCGCAGGCGCTCCTCCTCGTCAGAGGAGATCCGCCGTACGGGCTGGGCCTTCACCGTGCTCAGCTGCATAAGCCGGCTCAGCAGCTCGACAAGGGGCGCATGGCAATGCTGGCACTTGTCCGCGCCGAGGTGCCGGTCGTGCCAGTAGCCACAGGATCCGCAGATCTTCGCGTCGGTGGTGGCGATCTCGCCGGTCTTCTCCCCAACCGGGATCTGCACCTGGTTGACCTTGTACCGGGCGCCCTCGTGGTAAATCAGGGCTCCCGGGCCGAACTCGCTGATCGCAATGAAGCGGGGGCGCTGAATGTACGAGCCGCGCTGGCGCTCCCCCGGCAGATAGGCCGCAAGCGGCAGCCGTGGAAAGGAGTAGCCCGGCAGGAACCCCTCGGAGGCGAAGTACCGGTAGGTATAGAAGTCGCTGAAGGACTGCTCGTCGTCCTCGTTACGCAGCAGCCGCAGCTGCTGCTCGGCTTCTGCCCGGCGCATCTGGGCGCGGCGGCGGGCAGCCGGAGTGGTCGACAGGTCACCGGCGTGGCGGTGCTGCTCGTCGCGTTCGGCATTCGCTGCGCGGTAGAGCCTGCGCCATCGCTCGCAGGCGGCGTCGAAGGATTCACGAGCCGCTCGTACGGTGTCTTCGATCCAGCCTTCGTACCACCAACCCGTGCGCAGGAAGTCAGCTTCCAGCGGTGCCAGCACGTCGCGGGCGCGGCTGATCGCACGCCGGGCCGCTCCCGGGCTCTCCAGTTGGCCCAACAGGTCCGGGTCGAGCGGAAGCGGCAGCTCGCCGCCCGGCTCGTAGGGCAGGGCGTCGGCATTGACGACCTGGCTCATCCGTTCCTTAAGGTGAACGCCGGTCTCAGCCAGCCACAGCGCCTGGACGTGGGAGCGCAGCAGGTCCTCGTTACACAAGTCGAGGCGCGGTGGTTGAACTCGGCCTGCCACCATGAGCGCGGAACGCCGAAAGTAGTACTGATCGTGAGCGTTCCCGGTGGAGCAGTAGGTAGTGACGAGCGCGGGCTGGCCCGATCGGCCGGCGCGCCCGGAGCGCTGCGCGTAGTTGGCCGGGGTCGGCGGGACATTGCGCATCGCGACCGCGTTAAGGCTCGCGATGTCGACGCCAAGCTCCATGGTGGGCGAGCAGTACAGGAGCTTGAGTTCACCCTTGCGGAAAGCGTTCTCGCGGGCCATCCGGTCTTCGGAGGTGACCTGTGCGGTGTGCTCGCGCGCGACCAGGCCGCCGAGGTCCTCGGCGGTGTACTGGTAGAGGTCCCTGAAGAAGTGATTTACATGCCCGCCGGCCCCGTCGTCTGTCACCTTGCGCAGCGGGTCGGGCTCAGCGGTCTTGCCCTCGCCAGGCAGCCAGATCAGTGCGGAGGACTTGAGCTGGTAGCCCCGCGTGCCATCTGGTTCCTCGTGGACGACGCACAGCAGTCCGAAGCGTTCCAGCACAGCCATCAGACTGCGGATCACAGCCTCGGCGTCAGCGACCGAGATGCGCTTGCCCATGTGCTTGGCGAAGGCACCGAAGGATCCGGGACGGCGCAGGTAGCGGCCGTACGCGCCAAGCCCGCTGAAGTAGACCGCGTCCTTCTCGTGCAGCCCACGCCGGCTCCGACCTCGCCCCTTGGACTCGACAGTCTTCGTGCCACGCTTGGGCAGCGCGATGCGCGAGGAGACACGAGGCTCGTTCGGCGCGAGCGACCATGTACCAATGAGCAACTGCTGGGACTGGCTGAGCAACTGGTCGAAGCCCTCCTGAGTGAGCAAAAATTCGTTCACCGCAAGGGAGCGGCGCATCTCGTCGAGGAGGACTCGGGCGATCTGCTCCCGATGATCATAGGAATCCCCGGCTAGCAGCGGATGTGCGCCCTCCCAGCATTCCTCGTCCCGGGCGATCTCCGAAAGGCTCATGTAATCGAAATGCAGCAACCCAGTCTGCGAGAGATTGGGCATGGTCAGCCGCCAGCCACGCTCTAGGTCCGCGTAGATCCGGTAGGCAAGGACGGAGCGCAGCGCCGAGAGCACTTCCTCGCGCTGATTGTACTTCACCTCGGGGTGCTGGGCGAAGAGGGGCATCGGGAGGTCAAGGGCGTCCGACACCGCCTTTGGAAGTGCGGTGTGGCGCAACCCCTGGCCGCCCGCGTCACGGTCGGCGGCAAGGGCTCGGTAGAGCGCGCCGCGCACCTGGGTAACCTGGGCGAAGTCGTTGAAGTGTCCAGCCTGGAGGCTGGCGTCCTGTCGGTTGTCGACAAAGGCCAGGAGCTTTCGCGCCTCCTCCTTGAGCAGTGGCTGCGAGCGCAAGGACCGAATTACGCTCGCGCTGATCAAGGACACCGCAGAGCTGCGGCCCTCCGCTGAGAATGTCGCCAGCTTGGCGAAATCGCTGGACTTGAGCTGCTCATAGGAGACGCCGCAGCGCAGGCAGAAGCGGAACGGTGCGCTGACATACCAGGCGCGCAAGCCCTCGCCAGCCGTGGTGGGCTTACCCTCCGGGGCCAGCCACACTTCACGGGGAAGATCCCCCTGGCGGGCCGGTACAAGTTTCCGGTTGCCGTTGTCATCGGTCTCCACCCAAGTGGAGGGGAGACGGTCGACCACGCCTGGCGCGTCCGCAGTGCCATCCCATTCGGCTGGCCAGGGCGCCGTCTCGCTGACGTAGAGGTAGCCGTCGTCCTGCTGGCTGGGGCCTTCCGGATCCTGCCGGGCGACGATGCGCCCCTCCGCCCGGTGGGTGTCGCGAGAGACGACGAGGTAGTCGTGGCCACATTCCCGGCAGAATGCGAGCGGGATCAGCGGGCGCTCGCGATCACCGGGGACAGAGACCTGGTATTGGCTGGTGAGATAACGAGTGGCGGCCGGTTCCAGGCTGGCGTAGACCGTGTCGCCTTTGGAGAGAAACTGGTGCAACCGGAAAGCAAAGAGTGGTCGGTCCGTGTTTGGGTGGGTGGCCGCGGCCCCACCCTGGAGCATGGCTCGAATCGCTGCCGTACAACGATCGGCGTCCACCCCAGTAGCTTCCTGGAGCTGCACGGCAGCCGCGGATACGGTAACTGGCAACCGCCGGATCAGAGCCTTCTGATCCTTGGAAAGGGTAAGGCCGAAGGCGTCTTCGATCCAGCGGGCCAACGGGTCCTCGGCAAGGGTGAGATAGTCAGCCGACAGCTCGCCGGCCGCTGCTCTGACCACCGCCGCCGTCAGCTCCTCCGACGTACTGTCCGCAGAACTGCGCTTCGGAGCAGTAGCCCGCTCCAATGTCTCCCCGATCACGCGATTCGGGTGCACGATGGTCCCGAAGAGGTCCGTCGCCACCTTGGCTACGGCTTCCTGGGCCTCCTCGAACGTCTCAGCCGTTGCCATGGTCGCTGACGTGCCGATGCACTGCAGGTCGGGGGCCTCACAGGCATCCCGAAGACGTCTCACCAGCAGGGCAACGTCGGCTCCCTGCCGACCGCGGTAAGTATGAAGCTCGTCCAGAACCAGGAACTTCAGGCCGCGGGCTGCGCCGATCAGCTCACGCCGCTCGTCCGGCCTGGTCAGGAGGTACTCCAGCATGACGTAGTTGGTCAGCAGGATATCCGGTTTGGCACGCAGGACCGATTCCTTGTCACCCTTTCCCTCCTGCCCCGTGTATCGAGCGAAGGTAACCTTGCGCTGCCCAGCCGGGACGCCCCACTCGAGGTACTTTTCCAGCTCATGCTTTTGGCTATTCGCGAGCGCGTTCATCGGGTAGACGACGATGGCAGAAATGCCGCCCGGATTGGGATTACGAAGTACAGCATCGACGACTGGCACGATGTATGCAAGACTCTTGCCTGAGCCGGTGCCCGTCGTGAGTACGTACGAGTCGCCGGTAGCTGCGGCCTCGATGGCGTCCTTCTGGTGCTGGTACAAGGTGAGCGTACGATCACCCGGATCGTCCGGGCCATCTTTTGCCCGGAAATAGTCCCCACACTCGGGCTGGAGGAGTCCATCCTCGATCAGCCTGGCGACCGTACCAGCCTTGCGAAAGTTCGGGTTCAGCGAAAGCCACGGTTCGGGCCAGCGTGTTTTCGCACCGCGCTCGGCGTCAAGGTGGTAGCGGATCCGGGGGTCTCGGACATGAACCAGAGCGCTGGTGAACGAGTCGTAGTCGTCGATCAGCCGCTGGTGTACCTCGAAGACGTCCATGCCGAGTGAGCTACCCCTTGAAACCAGACAGTTGAAGCTGAGGCCAGCGGCGCGGGTCGCCTGCTCTGCCCCGATGAAGTCTATGCGGCACATACGACTAGCAGGGCCCACTTCTTCCAGACGAGCCGGTCCCGCCGGTGACGAGGAGGCGCAGCCCGTCGTTGTTGCCGGTTGCGTCCAGAGCTACCTGGACGAACAGATCAGGGCAGTCGTCATTGCGACGGGCCTCGGGCGATGCCAGCACAGGCGGGGAAGGGTTTCACAGCTGCGGTTGGCCATCCGCACCTCATACCCGCGTCCGCCTGGGTGGTGCTCTTCATGCCCTCTGCGACAGGCCAGCGGCGAACGTCTTCTACCTCCGCTCGATCCATCAGCGCCTTACGGCGCACCTTCCAGATGTGCCCCCTGCCACCTGCGGCGTTGGATCGCGCCGGCGGTGTCGGCGGTCGGTCCCGCGCCTAGAAGTGGGTCATCGGTCCGTCGACCAGGCGGGCAGGATCCGCCCAAGCTAACCAGCGAGGCGAGCATGAAGACAGCAAGCGCGGGTCGCCGGCGACCCATCGCTGATCACCTAGTGCCGCATCAGACAACGTTTGCCCCGTCCCGCAGGGCTGGGGCGAACGGATGGGTGCCGTTGCGCATTACGTAGTCTCGCGGCATGCATTCACATCGTCGTTTCGAGAATCCTCCTGCCCTGCCTCACGACGTGGTCGTCGAAACGTTGGAGCGGGCGCTCCGGGACCGGGTGCATGAGCCCGAGGCAGCGAGGGTGCTGGTTGGGACCGCGTTGAATGACGACGAGCAGAGGTTCGTCGAGCACTGGTGCGTGGAGGTCGGGACGCGGGCTGCGCCGGGCAGCCCCCTTCTCGGGCTGGCCGGCTTGTGCCTTGGACATACCGCTCGGCGCTTCGGTCGTCTCAGCGATGAGGCCATGGCACTGGCGGAGTCGCTGGCGGCGCGGGCTGAAGCGGACCCGGCGGACGTGGACGGGCGGGCACTCGACGGCTTTGACGACGTCCGGAGCTTCCTGCACCGCTGGTGAGTTCGGCTACCGCGGCCAGGCTTAGGCGACGTTTGCCCTGGCCACGAGGGCGTTGAGGTGCTTATCGGTGGCGTTCTTGTTCCGCCAGATGATGTAGCGGCGGATCATGCTGCCCTGGGCCTTGTGGGTGGGATGGTCGGTGCCATCGAGGGCGAAGTAGCGCAGGGCGGTGAACTGGGCCTCGATCCGGTTGAGCCAGGAGCTGTTGGTCGGGGTGTAGGCGATCTCGACGTTGTTCGCCGCGGCCCAGGTCCCGACCCGCTGGCACCGCTTCGTCGTCAGGTGGGGTGAGTAGTTGTCGCAGACGATGGCGATGCGCACGTCCATCGGGTGCAGCGAGCGCAGGTAGCGGCAGAACTCCAGGAACTTGGAGCGGTTCTTGGTCTTCTTGATGTGGCCGTAGAGCTGATCCTTGGCCAGGTCGTAGGCGGCGAACAGGTGCCGGACCCCGTGGGGGCGGGTGTAGGTAGCCCGGCGGCGGGGCCTGGGTTCGCGGTCGGGGTCCTTGTGCCGCCCGCCGCGTTCGGCCCACTGCCGTCCGGGGTGGGGCTGGAGGTTGAGCGGGCCGAACTCGTCCATGCAGAAGACGACTTCCGGCTCGCCCTCTTCGGGTATGACCTCGCCGTCGGCGATCGCGTAGAGGTGCTCAACGCGTGCCTTCTTCGTGGCGTAGTCGGGGTCGCGGGAGGTCTTCCAGGTCTTCACGCGTTGAAAGGAGACGCCTTCCTCGCGGAGCAGGACCCGAAGGCCCTCGTGGCTGATGTCGTCGACCACCCCCTCGGCGACCAGGAAGTCGGCCAGCTTGGCCAGGCTCCAGGTCGAGGTACAGGGAGTCGAAGCCGTCGGCGTTGAAGTTGTGGATCACGTCACGGACCCGGTCCGCGCTGGTGAACGTCACCTCGGCGATCTTGCCGACATCCATGTTCTGCGCGGACAGGATCACCATCTGGGCCCGCCGCCAGGTCACCACCGACCCGGTGCCCCGCCGGACGATCCGCAGCAACCGCCGCCCCTCGTCCTCATCAATCTCTCTGACCTGTACTCGCTCTGCCACGTGCACAGCTTGGCGCACACGCGCCGCCCAGAGCATCTCTCTGGACGACGCGTCACATCACAACGGGGCGAACGTTGTCTGATGCGGCACTAGTCGAGCTCGGTGATCAAGCACATCAGGACAGCCCTTGTCTCGATCGTGATCGGGTCCAGGCCGTCAGACACCGGCACCGATGCCTGAGGCCGAATCTCGTGGCGCGCCAAGAACAGCGCCCAGCCGGTTGACTCATCCGGCTCGCACCGTGATGATGTTAGCTCGGGCAAGCTCGGGAGGCCTTCGGTGAGCTCGGGGCTCTACGGGCACCGTGACGAGCCGCATAGAAGTGGGGACAAGAGATGCAGATCGAGTTCGATGAGGCTACAGGTACCGCCTTGCGGTCAATGGCCGCGGTGCGGAATGAGACTATCGCCAAGGTCGTAGCGTTCCTATTGCAGGAGTGGCTCGCAGCGCGAAGCAACTCTGGCGGGCACCATGAGATCCTGCGAGCAGACGAGGCACCTGTTTTCGGCGCATACGCAGGCCAGACCATCAGGGCTGTCTTCAGCAAGGCGACTAGGCACGTGCACATCGCATCAGGTGTCCTTTCAGGACAGCAGTTTGAGTCGCCGAGTGCGGCAGCAAGCGCGGTCGTTGCAGCGTTGAACCCTAGCCGCAAGCACCCGGCAACCAACGGCATGAAATTCTGGAAGACTGCGGAAGGGCACGAAATCAGGACTCTTCTCTCATAATCCTGGATTCCAGGAACCCGCCCGATCACGCCAGCATGCGCTCAATCGCCGCGCACCACACGGTCATGGCGATTGAGCGTCGGGATGGCGGGAATGCGTCCGCAGGGCCAGGACGTGTTCCGAGAAATCCACCCGCCCAGGTCACCGAGCCACGACGGACAAGCCGTGCCACGAGCCGGCTCAGCCTAATCGCTCGAGACACACCCCTTCAATGACGATGGGTCCGGCGCGCGCTGCGTGCCGGACCCATCGTTTCGTAGCGGGGACAGGATTTGAACCTGCGACCTCTGGGTTATGAGCCCAGCGAGCTACCGAGCTGCTCCACCCCGCGTTGGTAGAAGTAACCCTACGGCACTCAGCGCCCGTCGCCCAATCCGACGCCGGACCGTAGCTGGCACCGCCACTCAACTACCCCACTGAGCAATGGAATTTGCTGTGGACGCCGGGGACCTGGGCAAGTCAGGTCGACGCCGCGCCGCCGACTCTCCCTGAAACACAGGAAGCAGCCCACGCCTCGGGCAGCCAGCCCCTGCGGGAAGAAGTGGTGTAGTGGATCAGTGCAAGCCAGTGAGTGCGTGGAAGGAATTGGCCGGATGCTCCCGCACCGACCGGCCTACCTCCCACGACCAGCTGGTCGGGAAAGGCAGACCATGCGGCTCTACATGTCTGGCCTGGCGTCAGAGCGCGACGACCCGCCGCATCACCAATCGCCCGCAACGACCAGCCATGTCCTGCTGCTCCTGCCGGGGGCGCACAACCTGTGGTTGCGTTTCCGCAGGTCAGGCCACTGGCCGACGATGAGGTTCCACTGATCCGTTGGCCAGTTCGAGCTGACTGGAACAGAAAAGGCCAGCTCAGGGGCCATCTGGCTTCATCTGCGGTACCAGCCACTTCGCGCCCCCGGGGACACGCAGAACAAGGCAGGTTGAACAAATGGCATGTACACGTCACCTGTTCTCGATCCGGTAGGCCTCCCGAAGGCGCGGGAGCGCTGCCCGCGAAGTCGACGTACCCGGTCTCACCGTGCCGTAGGTTGGACGCATGAGCATCGATGCCGCCACGTTCGCCCGCCTGCGCGAGATCGCGGACGAGCTGTCCCAGCTGCCGATGAAGCCCCGGGTGGAGATCGGCCCGCAAGGTCTGGTCATGATGATGTCGCCGACCACGCCTCACGGACTGACCGCGATCCATCTGCGCCGGCAGCTCGAGCAGCAGACACCCGATGTGCTCGTCTTTACGGACACCGACATGCAGGATGCGGCAATCGGCCGCATGCGCGTGCCGGATCTCATGGTCCTTCCCGCGGATCTGATCGACTCCCAGCCCGATGAGGCGGTCAATCCGCACGACGTCGAGCTGGTGATCGAGGTCGTCTCGAAGTCCAACCCGGAGAACGACTACCGCGACAAGATCGTCGATTACTCGGCGATGGGCATCCCGCTCTACCTCATCGTCGACCCCGGCCGCGGCATCGCCCAGGTCATGTCCGAGCCGGACGGCACCAGCTACCGCAAGACCGAAACCTACGACTACGGCCAGGACGTACCGGTCGGCCGCTGGCTGCTCAGCACGGACCGTCTCCCCCGCTACCGCTGAGCTGCGCCTACGGCTGCAGGTCAGCGAGCAGGTGTGGCAGCAGGAGCTCCTCCTCCACCCGAATGCAGTGCCGTTCGATGGCCGAACTCAGCTGCGGATCCCAGGGGGTCGGGGCCGGGACGCCCGTGGTGAGCGGGGTGCCCAGCCCGCCGGACAGCGCATCGAGGTACGCGGCGCGGTCGTAGCGCCAGGGGACGGCTCCCGGCAGTCGCATGACACCGGCGGCGATGCGGACGCCGCCCCAGTCGAAGTCTCCGTGGTACGCGAGGCGGGTGCCCTCGGTGGAGAGTCGGGCAAGCAGGGTGCGGGCGGCCAGCGAGACGTTGCCTTCCACGCAGATCAGCGGTGGGCAGTCGGCGCCGAGCGAGGCGGCCGCAGCGGAGACGACCGTCGGGTTCTCGCAGACCCGCACGAGCGAGCCGACGTCCGTGAACGGTCCCCCGTCACCGGCACGCGCCAACTGGCGCAGCGTCAGGACGCACGGCTCGCCGCCTTCTCGGGCGGCGGCGAGGATCCGGGCGGTGGTGCCCCGGTCGCCACCCGGCAGCCCCAGTGTCAGCACCCGCGAGGACAGGTCGTCGACGGCCACGCCCACGGCCGCCCACAGGGCCCGGCGGCCCTCGGCCCCGGTAGTGGCCGACTCCGGCAGGCCTGCGAGCGCCTTGAGGGCGGAGCGGACGAGCGCGGCCAGCGGGCGGCCCTCGTCGAGCGCGTGCGCGTCCGCCAGGCCGCGGGCGGCGAGCACGGGCACGGTCAGCGCGGTGGCGGGGTCGGCTGGCAGTTGGGCGAGGACGAGCGCTGCTTGCTCGGCCAACTGCCGCGCGGCGGCCGGGTCGGCGCCGGAGAGGCGCTTGAGCAGGCCGGTGGACTCCAGCCGTGCGCGCCACGCGGCCAGTTCGGCTCGATCACACACGGTGTCGAGCGGCACGAAGGCGTCGCGCCACGCGTCGGCCGAGGCCGCGGCTTCGGCGCGCCGGTCGGTGACCGGTCCGGTGAGTAGGACGACGGCCACCGCCAAGCCATCGGGGCAGGCCAGGGATTCGCGCAGGGTCCGGTCGACCTCTGTGAGCGGCACCGACAGCGAGTGGCCGCTGCGCAGCCTGCGGCCGAGCAGCAGCTCGACCGCGCGCCGCTGCTCGGCGGTGGCGTCCTTGAGGGTCGCGGGAGTGTCCAACGCGCGCCCGGTGGCGAGCCGTTCGCGGACCCGCTCAACCAGCCACGCCGTGTCGGGTCCACCGAGCAGCCGCCGCAGCCGGGGCAGGTCGGTCACCGGGTCACTCGTCCCCGAGCAGGGTCGGCTGTTCAGCGGCCAACGGTTTCCCGAGCAGATGCGCCCGCTGCTCGCGCACCCGCTCGCGCCCGTCCCAGCGCCAGGGAGTGACGAGGACCGCGTCGATGCCCTCGCGCCGGGTCAGCTGGGCGATCCCGATCCCTGGGACGGTCGGGTAGCAGGCCCACTCGCGCTCGCTGGTCATCACCACGTCGAGGTCGAAGGCGGCGAGCAGGCCCAGGCACTTGGCCCGGGAGTCGTCGTCGACCCCGGCGAAGGCCTCGTCGAGGGCGATCAGGCGCGGTGCGTGGGGGCTGCCGGAGGAGTAGTGCGAGGAGGCGGCGGCGAAGAGCGGTACGGAGGCGGCCAGCACCCGCTCGCCGCCGGAGGCCGGGCCGGTGGCGGGCTTCCACTGGCCGTCCTGCCGGCGCTGGATGGTAAACACGTGCCAGGTCCGGTAGTCCAGCGCGCGGGTGAGCTGGTCGGCCCAGGAGTCGCCCGGATGCTCCTCGCGGTCCTGCGCGATCCTGGTCTGCAGGAATTCGCCGACCAGCGCCCGGTCGGCCGGCCGCCAGGCGTCCGAGGATTGGCGCAGCAGGCGGGTTCGGACTGCCTCCAGGCCCTGCGGCGCGTCCTTGGCGGGTTGCCAGAGCAGGCGCAGTGCCATGCCGGTGGAGGTCGGACGGTCCGCCAGGTCCTGGTTCATCGCCTGGACCTGCTCCTCGGCGCCGGCGATCAGTTCCTGCAGGACCCCGGCGACCTCGCCCACCAGGTGGTTCTCCAGGAGTTCGCGTTCCTTGGCGGACAGCAGGCGGCCGCGCTGCTCGACCTCCTCCCGGAGCGAGGCGGCGAGTGCGGGCACGTCGTGGGTGCGGCCCTGGAACAGGACGTCGACGACCATGACGCCCTCGTGCAGGGTCATGCCGACGGAGTGGCCGTGCCGGGCGAGGGCGTCGGTGAGGAGCTTGTGCTCGGTGGTGATCCGTTGCTGGACCAGGTCCCAGCGGCGGTCGCTCTCGTCGACGGCTTCGAGTTCCTGGTGCACGGCCCGGGCCAGGGCCACCGCCGGGGTGGGCGCCCAGGGCTCCTCCGGGCCCAGCAGGGCGAGTTCCGGGACAGCGGTGCCGAGCAGGCCCGTGGCGGCGAAGGCGCGCATGGCGGTCACCGCGCGCTCGCGTTCCTCGGTGGCGTCCGCGATCCTGGCGCGGATCTCGGTGCGCCGGCCCTCTGCCCGGGCCCGGGCCGACAGGGCCGCGTCGCGAGCCGCCCGGGTGGCCTTCTCGGCGGCTTCGCGCCGTTCCAGAGCTGCGTCCGTCTCGGCAAGTCTGCGGAACAACTCCTCGACACTCGCCCCGATGGTCTCGGCCAACACTCGATGCCGCTCGGTAGCCGCCTCCGCCGTGCGACGAGCTGCGCCGGCCGTCTCCTCGGCTTCGGCCAGCGCCTCGGCTGCCGTTTCCGCCTCGGCTGCCGATTCGGCTGCGTCGGCGGCGGAGCGCGCCAGCGCGGTGGCGGCGGGCAGCAGGGCCGCGAGCGCGGCCCGGTAGCCGGCCAGTGCCTCGCGCACCGCGTCGAGCCCTTCCCGGGAGGCCGGCAGACCGGTGTCGGCCGCGTACTCCTCGGCCCGGGCGACGGCCTCCTCGGCCTCCTCCTGCAGGGCCACAGCCGTCTGCTCGGCCTCCGCTTGACGCTCCGCCAGACGACGGACCGCCTCGGCCTCGTGGCCCTGACGAGCGTGCGCCTCACGCAGGTCCTGGTCAGCGGGGGCCGCCCGGTGCTCGGCGGTCAGCACGGCTACCCGCTCCCGAAGACCGGCCCGCTGCTCGTCCAACGCAGCAAGAGCAGCAGTCAGTTCGTTCTTGCGGTCGGCGAGTTCGGTAAGCCGGGCGCGGCGGGCTGCTTCGCGGGAGCCCTCGCCGATGTAGTGGGCGGCCGACTTGTTCCAGGAGCCGACGAGGGTGCCGAGTCGATAGCCGCCGTCGACGGTCACCCAGCCCGCTGCGTCCGAGTCCGGCCCGAGCCCGATCGCGGCGAGGACGGCGAGCACCGCCTCGTCGCTCAGCGCGGCTGCCTGCGGGTCGGCCCGGTCGACGGCCGGGCACAGCACGGCAGCCAGTGAGTCGCCGCCAGAAGGGGAGTTGGCCAGCAGCACGGCATCATGGGTGCCCGCGCGCAACAGGGAGCCGTCGGGGGTGAGCCAGGCGTCGAGCAGGCCGGCCGCCTCCAGCGCGGCCTCGATCCCGGCGCGGTCCGCCGGGGCGACACCGTCCGCGAAGTCCACCGCCCGCCACAGCGGCGCGCCGGGGCGGCCGGGACGCGTGCGGTGGTCGCGGGTGTGGGGGACCGGCGGGGGCTCGTGGCCGCCGGACTCCAGGCGGGCGATCTCCTCTTCCACCGCTTGCTGCTCGCGTCGGACCGCGGCGCGCTCGGCATCGAGCCCGGTCTCCTGGCGGGTCAGGGCCGCCGAGTACTCGCTGTACGCCTGCGCGACGGTCTCGGCCGCCGGGTTCGGGCCCGCCAAGGTCTCGGTCCAGGACTCCAGCTCGGCCAGCGCCTGATCAGGGTCGGCCAGCCTCAATTCGGTCGTGCCCGACGTCCAGCTCCGGTACGCCGAGAGCAGTTCGGCCCCCCGGTGGGCGACCGCCTCGGCGGCGAGCGCGGCGCGCTCCCGCCCGGCTTCCAGGTCCGAGCTGCGCCGGCCGGCCTCCGCCTGTGCCTCGCGGGCCCGGCCCTGGGTCCGCTCGGCGGCGGTCAGCAGGTCGGTCAGGCCGGTGACGGCTTGGCGGCGGCGCTCGACGGCCCGCTCGGCCGCCCGCCTGGTGTCCTGGTGCGGCGCGCGGTCGCGCTCCAGTTCCTCGGCCACCGGCGTGTGGTCGATGCCCGCGGCGTCGGCGCTCTGGCGCGCGGCGGCCTGAGCCATTGCGAGAGCGGCCTGGTCGGCGGTGGCCTGGGCGAGCGCGGCGGCGCCGCGCCGACTCCAGTCGGCTGCGGTGCGCCGGGCCGTCTCCCGGGCGGCCTCCCGGTCGAGCGCGACCTTGCCCAGGGTCTCGGCGGTGCGGCCGGCCTGCTCCAATTCCCGGGCCGCGTCCATCTCGGGGCTGCGGTTCAGCGCGTCGCGGGCTGCCGTCAACCGGACCCGGGTGTCCTCCAGCTCGGCCAGGCTCCCCTCTGCCTGCGCCAAATCCTCCTCGGCTGCTGCGTGTTCGGACTCCGCCTCGCCGAGGTCGCGGCCCAGGTGCTCGTAACGGCTGTGCGCCGCACGCAACACGCCGGCCTGGCGCTTGGCGGCGATCTGCGCGTAGCGGCGATAGTGGGTGAGGAAACTCCCCGCCGCGCCCGACGCCTCGGTCAGTGCCACCAGCGCCTGCCGCTCCTCGTCAAGGCCACGGAACGCCTCGGCGACCTCGCCGACCAGCGCGGGATCCAGTGGGGGCAGCGACTCGGTCAGGGCCTTCGACAGCAGCTTCTCGTCCGGCTTCTTGGACAGCTGCGGCTGGCGCAGTTGGATCAGCAGGCCGACCAGCGCCTCGTAGCGCTCCTGGCCCAGGCCGAACAGCTGCTCGTCCACCGCCCGCCGGTACTCGGTAGCCGTGTCGTGCACCAGGCCGTGGTCCTGCAGGGCGTCGCGCAGCCGCTCCCGGGTGAACGGGACCCGGGTCGGTGAGAGCAGCGGCAGGTCCGGGCCGATGCGCAGAGTGGTGGTGAAGAACCAGTGCTTGGCGATGCCGCGTCCCTTGACGGCTTTCAGCCCGCAGCCGATGGTCCGGTACTGAGGTAGGCCGTCCTCGTCGATCCGGCCGAACTCCAGCCAGGTGTAGCCGGTGCGCTCGTCGTTGGGGTGCTTGCCGCCGAGCAGCAGGTTCCACTCCATGCGCTTGGCCCGGTCGCCGTCCGGCTCGACCCGGTTGGGTGCGAGTTCGCCGTCCAGCAGGAAGGGGAGGGTGAGGGCGAGCACCTTGGACTTGCCGGTGCCGTTGTTGCCGCGCAGCAGCAGGCGGCCGTCGTGGAAGCGGAACTCCTCGGCGTCGTAGTAGAAGATGTCGACCAGTCCGGCGCGCAGCGGCTGCCAGCGGGTCTTGGCGGGCTGGGGCAGCGTCATGAGCGGGAGCGGGCCTTTCGGATGGTCGGGGCGGCGAGGGCGTAGCGGACGAGCGCGGGCCGGGCACCGACCTGGTCACCGTCCCGGTCGATGAGGTCCAGGGCGGTCAGCCGGTCCAGTGCCTGCGCCAGCAGGTCAGCCGCGGCAGCCGGCTCGGCGGCGGATTTGCGCCAGTACGCCGAATGCTGGACCGCGAGCTCGCGGATCAGCCGCGCCAACTCCGGTACGGTGCACGGCCCGTCGGCCGTGACGAGGTGCGCGGCCACCAGCAGTGTGACGTGGCCCTCGGTCCCCTGCTCGGGCATCCGCACGTCGGTCAGTTCGTCGTCCGGGTCCACCATCGCGACCCCCTCGGCACGCGGCTCGGCCACCAGTCCGGTGAGTTCGGTGATCCGGCGGGTGATCGCGTGCCGTTGGGAGACCAGGTAGGCGCGCTCGTCCTCGGCGAGTTCGGCGTAGTACACGACGGGATCGTCCAGCAGCCTGCGGGTCAGCCGGTGACGCAGCGAGCGCAGCCGCAGCTCGTCGGTATCGGGCGTGACTTCCTCGGTCAGGGCGACCAATCGTCGGTCCGGGTCGGCGGTGGCGACGGTGGACGGCCCCCGTGTGGTGGCCAGCAGGCCGGCCAGGACCCGCCTGCGCACGTCGTACAGCACGTCGTTGGAGGAGGCGGACAGGTACGCCTCCTCATCGCCCGCCACCCGGTGCAGCACTCCCAGCTCCAGCAGCAGCCGGACGGCGGCCACCAGGTCGGAGCGTTCCTCGCGGCGCTCCATCCGGAACTCGATCCCGGCCGCTGCCAGGGCCGGATCGGCGGCCGCAGTCAGCACGCCCTCGGCCAGCCGACCGAGCGTGATCTGCGCGTCGGCCCGCTCCAGCACCGCCAAGGCCAGGCAGAGCAGCACGTAGCGGCGGCGGGTGAACGGCACCTTGGTGCGCGGCGCTCGGGCAGGACGGGTCGCATCGTCCAGCCGGGCCGGTGTCTTGAACAGTCGGGCTGTCTCGGCGTCGACCACCAGCCGCCAGCCGGTCTCCTGGGTGAACCAGGCAGCGAGCTCGGCCGCGTGCTTGCGCACCAGCCGGAACTCCTCGTCCGCGATGGTCAGCAAGGGCGCGGCGAGCAGCGCACGGGCTGCCCGGCGACGCTCCGCCTGGACGTCGACCAGTGGCACGGCATTCACGCGGTGTCTCCCGTCGGCGCCAGATCGATGATCTCGACCACGTGCTCCGGGCCGGACAGCACGCCGTCCACCGTCTGGATCTCCACCACCCGCTCCGCGTCCACCAGCTTCAATCGGATCTCCATCGTGCCGTCACCGGTGATGGCCGAAGACTCGCTCTCCCCGGGCATCCGAGCTGACAGTGCGTCACTGAGGACCGTGAGGAAGAGCCGGAACTCCTGAGCGTCCAGCCCGTCCGGACCCGCGATCGCGGAGAGCAGCACCGGCCCGTCGGTGGCCAGCCTGGCCCTTGCGGCAGCGGTCTGCTCCGCCTCCCGTTCGACCTGTTCGGCCAGTGCCTGGCGCGCCGACGCCCGGTCGGCGACCCGGTTGGGCGCACCGCGCCGCTCGTAGGAGCCGGTCTCCCGCAGGCGCGGGCTGATCTCCAGCGGCGGCGCTTCGCGCCAGGGAGTGGCCGGCGGCAGGTCGGCGTCCTGCCAGACCGCCTCGGTCACCGCGTCGACGGTCAGGTGTCGGGCCGGGGTCAGTGCGAACGCCGCGCGCCACAGCCGGTGCGCCGACGCGTCATCCGGCGCCTCGGCGAAGAACCGGGCCAGCGCCCGGAAGTCCGCCGAGCGGTCGGTGCGGCCGCCGCGCCGCTCGTTGAGCGCCGCCACCGTGTTGACCAGGGCGGTGATCGCGCTGACCGCCGCGCCGCGGAGCAGCTTCGCCTGGGAGGGCCGGCGGCTGGAGCGGCTCAGGAACCAGTCGGTCAGCCCGCGCCAGCGGTTCTCCCACCCGGTGTGCGCGGCCGTCAAGGCCGTTGCCCTGGCCTGCTCGGCGGCCTCGCCACCGTCCCCGTCACCAGCGGGAACGGCGTCGGTGGCCTCACGTCTGGCAGCTGCCAGCAGCAGACGGGCCACACCGGCACCCTCCAGCCGGTCGATCAGATCGGCGATCTGCGCGCCGCGGTTGGCCAGGTCGGCAATGAACCGCTCGATGTACTCGACCAGGCGGTCCTTGTAGGCGATGAACGCGTCCTCGTCGCCGTCCTGGAAGTCGATGGTGCGGCGCAGTGAGGCCATGAACGCCTGCGCGTTGTCGGCGAGGCTGCCGAACCGGTCGGCGAGTTGGAGCAGCAGCAGATGGGCCTTGACCGGATCCGGGTCGTCCTGTTCGGCCAGTGCCAGCAGCGAGCCGAGCTGTTCGGCGATGTCCGCGAGGGCGACGGACTGCAGCTGGCCCCGCTGGCCGAGCGCCTCCTCGTACAGCGCGACGGCGCGCAGCGCGGCCTGCCCGTACCGGGTGAGCTGGTACAGGTACCGGGCGCGGTGGAAGTCCTCGACCGAGGTGACCCGGCCGGTGTCGGCATCGGCACGCAGGTTGCCCCACGCCACCAGCTGCTCCAGCGCCCCGCCGACGGCGTCGACCGGGACCCCGGCCACCACCGCGTCCGCGGCGTGCCGCAGTTCGCCGGCCACGTCCTCAGGACGCAGGTGCACGATGAACCGCGCACGCGCCTGGGCGAACACTCCCAGCACCTGGCCGTACAGCTCGGCTTTCGGCGCACTGAGGTAGGCGAAGGGCTGCGGCGATAGTGCGGGGTCCACGCGGAACAGTTTCGCAGAACCCTCAACCCGTCGGGGCGGCTTCTCGGAAACAGCCCGCACACGCACCGATACGGCGTGCGAGCCCGGATCGGATGACACGTCCCATGCAGCCCGCCTGCCTCGCCCCGCCGCACCACACGCTGAGCGGATGACCATCGGAGTCACCGGCTTCGCCGACTCCGTGGTCCGCGTGCGCCCGGCCTCACGCAGCATCGGCCACCTCCGTTCGCGAGGACGACGCCGTTTCCGGAGCCGCCGTCAACGGGAACGAGCAGTCGCCAGGTCGCCTCCCCAACTGCTGGACCATCAGCGCCGCGAGGAGCGAAACGCCTGGCCCGGTGACAGGCAAGCGCTGGGTTCCGACGTAATAGACGCCGTCGGAGCTCGGGTCTACCCCGCCCGGGTCGGCGCCACCGGCAAGGGCGGCGCAGAAGCCCCACAGATCCGCTCTCAATCCGCTGGGCAGGTCTGCATCGACGTAGACGATCGGATGGGCCTGACCGTCGGCGTCGTAGCCAAACGCGACCGCGGCACCGATTCCGTCGGGTACCGGTCGAACGTGTGGGGGAACATCCTCGGCGATACCGTCGAGGTGCTGCACGATCAGGTCCTTCAATGCCTCGATGACCTGCTCGTCGGTGCGCCAGCCGGCCACTGGTGCCCAGGGGCTCTCTCCGTACAGCGCCCGAAGGCCGGTCTCCGACAGCTCCGCGGGCGGAGCCGGGCTCGCCGCTTCGTCCTCGAACCCGGATATGTCGTCGGCGCTGAAGACCACCGCCCCACTCGGTCCGGAGGAGGGCTCGGCGCACAGCAGAGAGGCGGGTTTCGCGAGGTAGCGGCACACGAGAAGCCGAATGACGTGTTCGGCCCGCTTGTCCTCCAGCCCGGGGCAGAGGTAGATCCGCCCACCACTGGCAGCGTCGGCGAACAACGCACCAAGAACAACCTCGGGCGCGGGTGTCTCCATCGCCGTCATTCCGAGGTGTTCGAGAAGCTTGCCGAGCGGCAGCGCCCAGGCATCGTGTGCGCGCAGTCGGTAGGTCTCCCGCTCCGCCATCGCCAAGTCGGGTCGCGGGTCTGGTTGATCAGCGTCGGGCCAAGTGATCTCGTCGGACACGGTTCATCCCTTCCTGTCGATGACGTTGGCGATCAGTCGCCCTCGCCCAGTCAGGCAGCGGCGCGTGGGGTACCCGCCTGCCCGGCCCACGTGTAGATGGGGAAGTCGCAGTCGCCCGGCTTTCGCCCCAGCCACTGGAGGATCAGCGCGCCGAGCAACGCCGCACCCACCCGCCGAACCGGGCTCCGTTCGTTGCCGATGAACAGGCACTCGCCGGCAGGGAGCGAGAAGCGGCCCTCACAAGCCAGCACGGCCAACGCGGTACAGAACCCCCAGAGGTCGGCCCGAAGGCCGGTCGGCTGGTCCGCACGGACGTAGACAACGGGCCGCATGACGCCACCGGGGCGGTCGCAGGTGACCACCGCGCCGATGCCGTCCGGAAGGTCGCACTCGCCGGGCAGGATGTCTTCGGCGAAGCCTTCCAGGATGTCGGTGAGAAGTGCCCGAACGGCGAGGATCACCGTTCGGTCAGGCTGCCAGCCGGCCATCGGGGCCAGGGGCCCGCACTGGTACCGGTCGAGGATTCGCATCGCTGTGTCCTTACCGCGGGCCGTCCGTGGTGAACGGCCCGCGAGTCCGAGTGACGGCGGTCCCTTTACCAGGCCATGTGGTCCTACCAGGCCATGTGGTCCCGCCGTCGGTGAAGGCGCACGTAACAGGTCGGGCACCGGCCGGCGGTCCACGTACCGGCGGACACATGGCCCGGCGGGGCGGTAACCAAGCTGGAGGGGACATCGGGCACGGGGGCACTGTCCGGATCGATCCCGGCCAGGCGACGCAGGTCTTCTGTGGCGACGCGATACCCGCGCCCCACCGTGACTACACGGCAGGGAAACCGTCCACGCCGAGCCAGTTCGTAAGCACTGGACCTACCGATGCCCAGGGCTCTCGCGGCCGTCGGCAGGCTGACGAAGCTGGGCAGGGCGAGCAGTTGGGCTCGCGACAGGCCCCGCAGACGCTCCGGCGCGGTAGTCGGATGCGCCTGCGTGGGTCGCAGCCCACCCTTGCCTTCCTCGGTCTCGGTCGCCATCTCACGCTGCCTCCTCTCGCAAGATGCTCCAGTTCGAGGGCACGGACCGGCGGTGAGGTCCCGGGATCACCAGGTACTTTGCGAGGCGTTCCTCCGCCGCCGTCCGACGAGCCCGGCACTGCTGGTAGCCGATGTCGAGCTGGAGCGCGGCGGCGGCCAGCCCGTTCTCCTCGAGGCGGGTGCAGCCGATCAGTTCGGACTCGTCTTCGGTGATGACTCCCGCCCGCACCGCCCGGTCCAGCACCTGGTCCGGATGACCCCCGAGCGCGCTACGAGGGTTCAGACAGGCGAAGTCCGCGGCCTGCGCCCGCACGGGCATGGCACGGTACGAATCACGGGCCCGCAGACCGTGCCGGTAGCCGGCCCACCACAGTCGCCCCGCGACCGCTCGTGAGTCGATGTCCACGGCCCGGAGCTCACGCAGGAAGCCCTCGACGACCTCCGCCTCGATGTCGGCGTACGGCGCCCAGCCGTTGTTCACGATCCGCCAGGACGCCTTGCGCAACCCCGGCGACATCATCCAAATGGCACCCAGCTCCCATTTGTGGCCGCGATTCTGCGCGAGGAACGCCAGCTCCGACCAGACACCGTCTCGCGCCTCGTACGTCGTCTCGGGGCGCAGCAGCAACGGTCGCAATTCGGTGATCGGCAACTCACGCTGCGGCAAGCTCTCATGGACGGACGCACCGTCCAGGAACAGCGGCCCCAGCCATGCCTCGGGCCCGCTCACGGCAATGTCGACGGCCTTCAGAACAGATCTCTCTCGCACGTATCCCATCAGCTCTCCTGGATTCCGGTGATGTCACGCCGCGACAGGTCGGCAGGGAGTGTCCGAACCGGTCCCGGAGACGGTGAAGTCGAGGCCTCCCCTCATCAGTTGGCGCGCCCGCTCCGGGAGTAGAACGCCGGTCCTGACGTAGTGTTCGACGATCCGGTTCTCCGCCCGGCGGCGGCGCTTGCGGCAGGCGGCGTACGTGATACCGAGGCGGGCGGCGGCTACGGAAAGCGACTCCCCTTCAAGTCGGGTCCGGCCGATCAAGTCGGCGTCCTGGGCGTTGATGACTCCTCGGGTGCACAGCCGGGCCAGCGCGACGTCGGGATGGCCTACCAGACCTGCCCCCGCCACCAGGCGCGGATCGATGTCGCCCGCGATCAACAACCGTTCCGCCTCGATGACGCCCTGTCGGAACCGTCCGACGGCGCGCTGTGCGGACCAGTACAGCTGTCCAACGAGCCTGGGATTCTCGGGACGCACCACCGCGAGGCAACTGAGGAACTGCGCGACCAACTCGGCCTGCAGATCCTGATGATCGGACGGGCCGACACCCGCACGCCGACACATCCCACGCAGCCCCGGGGTCATGGCCCCGACCGCGACGACCGTCCACAGATCCTGGTCGGTCGGCAGCCGGGTCCGCTCGACCAGTTCCCGCCAGATGGTGGTAGCTGCGTCCGGATGTGGCGGGTTCAGCAGCAAGTTCCGCATTTCGTCGAGTGGCATACTTTCGGCAGGCAGGACGCCCCCGAGTGCGCCGCCGTCCAGTGCGAGCGCACGGGGACCGGTGGAGAGCTGTCGGAACATCGATTCGATTCGGTCGAGCACCAGGTGATGCGCTGCAGGCGACATGCGCTGCCTCCCTGTCGAGTCCTGTTCTGCAGTACGCATGGGTGCTCGGCTCTGCAGTTCGGATCGCGCCACCGGATCCCGGGTCCCCCACGGCGGACGCCCCGAACGCTGCACCCGCTTCATAGAGCGTCCGTTCCCCCGCATTTGGGACAGCCGCCAGCGAACTCGTCCAAGATGAGCGGTTTGCACTCGTTCCGACCGCTTGGCAGTGGCCCCTGTTCGGTTCCCACCTGCCATTCGACCGATCCCGAGCGGCCAATCCGCCAGGCAGCCGAGTAGCGGCCGGCTCCGGCCGTTGTGGCCACCGAGCCCTGTCGTAAAGAGAGGTGACCTCTGATCACTCAAACGGGTGAGAGCAGAGCTCTCACCTTCCTGGGCCGTCCTCCTCGCTGCCATGATGCTTATGGGTGCGGATCGGTGGCATTTTCACCGGCCCAGCACCACGACTTGACGCACCGCCAGCCGCCCCGACCGACCAGCCATGTTCTGTGGCTCCTGCCGGGGGCGCAAACACGGCCCGACCAGCACACGCTGGCCGGGCCGTTCCACTCGGCACAGGCACCGCCCCAGCGCGCGCACGGACCACGTGCCCTCACCACCAGTGCCCTCACCACAGTGCCCCGGTACCGTCACTCGTGACCGCCAACGCCGAACCGACCTGCCTCGCCGAGATCCGCACCTCCTACGACACCGTCGCCGAGGCCTACGCGACTTCGTCCGCGGGCCCTTCCGGCAGGACCTGCTGCGCGAACGCCGTGATCACGGCGTTCGCGCAGCAGGTAGGGCCGGCGGGGTGCTGGCGGACGCGGGGTGCGGGCCGGGCATGTAACGGGGTTCCTGCGGGAGTTGGGGGTGGACGCGTTCGGGGTGGAGCTGTCGCCGGACATGGTCGCGGTGGCACGGCGGGCGCATCCCGGGGGTGCGGTTCGCGGTGGGGAGCATGGCGGGGTTGGCGCCGGCCGGCGGGGCGGTGGCGGAGGTGCTGGCCTGGTAGTCGATCCTGCGCCTGCCGCCCGAGGCGCTGCCGGTGGCGTTCGCGCAGTTCCGCCGGGTGCTGGTGCCGGGCGGGTCGTTGCTGCTCGGGTTCCACGTGGGTGACGAGCGGCGCAGGGGGCAGGGCGACGAGCATCCGATGGCGCTCAGCCTCTCTCTGCTGCGGCCGGAGCGGATCCCCGAGTTGGGGGTGGCCGCCGGGCTGGAGCTGGAGGGGTCACTGCGCGGCGAGGGCAAGCAGGCCTGCCTGTTGCTGCGCAAGCCGGTCACGGGCGGAGCCGGCGCCAGGCCGACGGGCTGACGCCGTGTGCCCGTTTGAAGGCGGTGCTGAAGGCGAACGCGTCCTGGTAGCCCACCTCGCGGGCGACGGTCGCGACGGTGGCCTCGGTGTCGCGCAGCAGGTCGGCGGCGAGGGTCATCCGCCAGCCGGTGAGGTAGCCGAGCGGGGGCTCGCCGACCAGGGTGGTGAAGCGGGCCGCGAAGGCGGCGCGGGAGAGGCCGGCCGCGGCGGCGAGTTCGGCCACCGTCCAGCGCCGGGCGGGGTGTTCGTGCAGTAGGCGGAGCGCCTCGCCGAGGCCGGGGACGGCCAGTGCGCGGTACCAGGACGGCGCTGCCGCCTCCGCCCGGGCGCACCAGGCGCGCAGCGCTAGTACCAGGACCAGGTCCAACAGCCTTTCCAGCACGGCGTCCTGGCCGGGCTCCTCGCGGCCGGTCTCGGCGGCGAGCAGGTCGAGCGCGCCCCGGGTGCCCGGGCCGGCGGGGACCACGGCGAGCGGCGGCAGTGCGGCGAGCAGCCGTTCGCCGACGCCGCCGCGCAGTTCGTAGCTGCCGCGCAGCATCACGGTGGCGTCCGGGTGGCCGTCGCCGTAGGTGCGGGGCGCCAGGTTCCGGAGGGTGCGGGTGGCCTCCGGGCCGGTGGTGAGGATCTGCTTCTGCCCGTCGCGGATCAGCACGTGGGGCGGGGTGCCGGGGTCGTCCGCGACGGTGTGCGGGTGCGGGCAGGCGACCAGTGCGATGTCCCCGGCCGCGAGCGCGACGCCCTCGCCGCTCGCCAGCCGCACCGCGCCCCGCCCGCCCAGCACGGCCACCAGGCTGAGCGCCGACGGAGCCGCGAAGGCGATGGACCAGGGCGGCCGTTGGACGAGCTGCCGGATCACCGCTTCCCGGGCCCGGGCCCGGTGCAGCAGGTCGCTGAGGACATCCATGCCCGCCAGCATAGGAGCAGACGATCACCAAGGTTCCGGGGACGATCACCCATGGATCGTCCGGCCGGCAGCGAGTTGGCTGGTGCCCATGGAACCGATCCTCATCCTCGGCGGCACCGGCAAGACCGGCCGCCGCATCACCGGCCGGCTGCGCGCGGCCGGCCACCGCGTCCGCACCGCCGCCCGTGCCGGCGCCGACCTCCCGTTCGACCTGGCCGACCCGGCCGGCTGGCCGGCCGCGTTGGAGGGCGTGCGCGCGGCCTACCTGCTGCTGCCCGGCCCGAGCGGGCCGGGCAGCGTGCCGGAGCTGGCGAAGGCCGCCGTGGCGGCGGGCGTGGGGCGGCTGGTGCTGCTGTCGGCCAACGGCATGGACGCGGCGCCGGCCGACCACCCGCTGCGGGCGGCCGAGCAGGCGGTGCGCGAGTCCGGCGCCGAGTGGACGCTGCTGCGGCCGGACTGGTTCGCGCAGAACTTCAGCGAGGCGTTCTGGCTGGCCGCCGTCCGCTCGGGCACCCTGGCGCTGCCCACCGGCGACGGGCGGACGCCGTTCGTGGACGCCGAGGACATCGCCGAGGTCGCGGCGGCGGCGCTGGTGGAGGATGGGCACGCGGGCCGGATCTACCACCTGACCGGGCCGCGGGCGATCGGCTTCGGCGAGGCGGCCGAGCTGATCGCCGCGGCCTCGGGGCGGCCGGTCCGTCATCTGGACGTCGCCCCGGCGGAGTTCGCCGCGGCCGCGGTGGCCTCCGGCGTTCCGGCGCAGTTCGCGGAGCAACTCGCCGGGCTGCTGACGGCGATCCGCGACGGGCGCGGCGGCGCGGTGCACGACGGCGTGGCGCAGGCGCTCGGCCGCCCGGCCCGGCGGTTCGAGGACTACGTCACCGCGGCCGCCGCCACCGGCTGCTGGAGCTGACCGCCGGGCAACCCCACGGCCCGCGGCCCTTCGACGGGGCACCGGGGCCGCCCCCTCCACGGTCCCGATACCCCGTCGGAGGGCCGCCGACCTGGGCCGTAAGCGCAGTGCAGTGCAGTCGTCAT
Source organism: Kitasatospora sp. NPDC006697 (assembly GCF_042869935.1). Lineage (NCBI taxonomy): Bacteria > Bacillati > Actinomycetota > Actinomycetes > Kitasatosporales > Streptomycetaceae > Kitasatospora > Kitasatospora sp. NPDC006697. The sequence goes on along the minus strand of NZ_JBIAGU010000019.1, from coordinate 23,455 downwards.
CCGGAGCGATGCCTATGTCATCCCGGACCGTCAGATCCTGTCAAGAGTGTGATGACCATGCAAAGGAACTGAAGCATTGTCATAATCACTGATCGTGATCAATGTCCGATTTGGCGCCGCTTGACCCTCACCCTCCGCAGGCGAAGCACCGTTGGGTCGACCGCCAACCACCAACCGCCGACCATCCACCGCTGGCCACCGACCGCCGACCACCGACCCCCGACCGCCGACCGCCGACCGGCCCGGTCAGATCCCGGTGACCACGCCGCCGATCACCCGCGCCACGCCGTCCGCCCGGGCCGCCAGCGCCGCCCGCAGCCGGGGCTCGCGGGCCGGCCCGAGCAGCCGGGCCGCCTCCTCCACCTCCACCCAGCGGTACTCCTCCAGCTCGCTCTCCTGGAGGGCGACCTCGGTGCCGACCGGCAGCGGCTCGACGTCGAAGACGAAGTGCACGGCGGGGTGGTTCAGCTGCTCGGTGGGGTGGGTCCAGGCGACCGCGAGCAGCCGGCCGACCGGCAGGTCGAGCCCGGTCTCCTCGAGCAGCTCGCGGCGGGCGCACTCGGCCGCGTCCTCGCCGCGGTCGATGATGCCGCCGACGAACTGCCAGCCCGGGCGGTAGTTGGGCTTGACCACCAGCACCCGTCCCTCCTCGTCGGTGAGCAGCACGGCGGAGCCGGTGTAGGAGCGGGACAGCGAGGCGAGCCAGGCGTCCCGGGGCTGCATCTGGTCGTTCTCCACGGCGGTCTCTCCGATCGTCAGAGTCAGAGGCGGCTGGGTGCCGGCATCCAGGGCCGCATTCAAGCACGCGCCCCGCGGCGAACCGCCGCTGCTCCGCGCCCCGCTGCGCCCGCCCCCGCCCACCCCCTGCGAGAGTGGGCGCATGACGACCCACGAGCCGCCCGCCGACCAGCGCCCCGGAACCGGCCACGCCGCCGGCCAAGCCGCCGACCTCGCCGCCGGTCGCGCCGAACTCCCGGCCGGCGCACCGGGCCTGCGCGCGTTCCACGGTGCCGACGGGGTCGCGGTGCTGCTGCTGGACCGGCCGTCCCGGCGCAACGCGGTGACCCTGGAGATGTGGAGCGCGCTGCCCGGGCTGCTCGCCGAGCTGGCCGCACTGCCCGGGCTGCGGGCGCTGCTGGTGACCGGCGCCGCGCGTACCTTCAGCGCCGGCGCGGACATCGCCGAACTCGCCGACGCCTACGGCTCTCCGGCCGCCGCCGACACCTTCCACGCCCGCAACGTCGAGGCGGAGCAGGCACTGGCCGCCTTCCCGCACCCGACGCTGGCCGTGGTGCACGGCTCCTGCGTGGGCGGCGGCTGCCAGTTGGCGCTCGCCTGCGACCTGCGGTTCGGCGCGACCGACGCCCGGCTCGGGATCACCCCGGCCAAGCTGGGCGTGGTCTACCCGGCGGTGCCGACCCGCCGGCTGGCCGAGCTGGTCGGCCCGGCCCGGGCCAAGTACCTGCTGTTCTCCGGCGAGTTGGTGGATGCGGCGCGGGCCGAGCGGTTCGGGCTGCTGGACGAGGTGCACCCGGCCGGGGCGCTGGACGCCCGGGCGCTGGAGTTCGCCCGGCTGCTGGCCCGCCGCTCGCCGCAGACCATCGGCGCGGCCAAGGACGCGCTGGCCGCCGCCGACCTGGCCGGCGCGGTCGCGGCGCTGGCCCCGTGGGAGCGGCGCTCGCGCGAGGCGCCGGACGTCCGCGAGGGCCTGGCCGCTTTCTTGGAGCGCCGCGAGCCGGCCTTCCAGGACGCGGACCAGGAGGCGAACGCCCGCGGCTGACGGGCCTGCGCGCTGGGCTCGACGGAGTAACGTGAGACGTGAGTCCAGTCACTCTCTGGTGAGCTGTCCCCAGGAGCAGTTCCCCCCGAGACGAGGAGTTTCCGGACATGCGCGCAGACGTAGGCGACCGCATCCACATCCACAGCCGGGCCGTCGGCATCGACGAACAGCAGGGCGAGATCACCGAGGTGCGCGGGACCGACGGCGAACCGCCGTACCTGGTCCGGTTCACCGACGGCCACGAGGGGCTGCTCTACCCGGGCCCCGACTGCACCGTCGAGCGCCGCGCCGCCCAGCAGGGCTGAGCGGCGGGCCGGGGGTCAGCGGCCCGGGCTCAGCGGCCCAGCTGCCCGGGCCCAGCAGCCCGGGCTCAGCGGCCCGAGCCCAGCAGCCCGGGCTCAGCAACCCGCGCTCAGCGGATCGGCATCCCCGACACGGTCCGGGCGATCACCAGCCGCTGGATCTCGCTGGTGCCCTCGAAGACCGTGTAGATCGCGCTGTCCCGGTGCATCCGCTCCACCGGGTACTCGCGGGTGAACCCGTTGCCGCCGAGCAGCTGCATCGCCTGGGCGGTGACCCACTTCGCGGTCTCACCGGCGTACAGCTTGGACATCGAGCCCTCGGCGGCGGTGAACGGCTGCTGGTTGGCGGCCATCCAGGAGGCCCGCCAGACCAGCAGCCGGGCCGCGTCGATCCGGGTGCGCATGTCGGCCAGGGCGAAGGCGACGCCCTGGTTGTCGATGATCGGGCGGCCGAACTGCACCCGGGTCTTCGCGTAGTCGAGCGCCACCTCGTAGGCGGCCCGGGCGATGCCGATGGCCTGGGCGCCGACGGCGGGGCGGGAGGCCTCGAAGGTGGCCATCGCCGCGTTGCGCCCGCCGGAGGAGCCGGCGGTGCCGGCCGCGGCCCGCTCGCGGGCCCGGGCCAGCCGCTCGTCCAGCTTCTCCTTGCCGCCGAGCAGGCAGTGGCCGGGCACCCGCACCGCGTCCAGCACCACCTCGGCGGTGTGCGAGGCGCGGATGCCGTGCTTCTTGAACTTCTGGCCCTGGCTGAGGCCCTTGGTGCCGGGCGGCACCACGAAGGAGGCCTGGCCGCGGGCGCCCAGCTCCGGGTCGACGGTGGCGACCACCACGTGCACGTTGGCGATGCCGCCGTTGGTGGCCCAGGTCTTGGTGCCGTTCAGCACCCACTCGTCGGTGGCCTGGTCGTAGACGGCCCGGGTGCGCAGCGCGGAGACGTCGGAGCCGGCGTCCGGCTCGGAGGAGCAGAAGGCGGCCACCTTGACGTCGTCGGGGGTGCCGAACATCTGCGGCACCCAGGTGCCGACCTGCTCCTCGGTGCCGTTGGCCAGTACGGCGACGGCGGCCAGGGTGGTGCCGACGATCGCCAGGCCGATCCCGGCGTCGCCCCAGAACAGCTCCTCCATGGCGATCGGGATGCTCAGGCCCGAGGGGTCGAAGTACTGCTGGGCGTAGAAGTCCAGCGAGTAGATCCCGACCTTGGCGGCCTCCTGGATGATCGGCCAGGGGGTCTCCTCGCGCTCGTCCCACTCGGCGGCGGCGGGGCGGATCACGTCCGCGGCGAAGCCGTGCAGCCAGTCCCGGACGGCGAGCTGGTCCTCGCTCAGGGCCATCGAGAAGCCGCTCATCGGGTCACTCCTCAGGTGGTGGGTCTTCCGGGGCCGGTGGTCGCGCCGCCCTGGTGTTACCGGCGGTAACGTGGACGGAGTCTGCTACTGATAGCCGGGGACTGTCAACGAGTCCAGGGAGCGGGAGAGAGGGAGTGCCGGGGTGACCGCGCTGGAGGAACCGCGCAGGGAGCAGCTGCTCAACGCCGCCGACCGGGTGGTCCGGCGGGAGGGCCCGAACGCCAGCATGAACGCGATCGCCACCGAGGCGGGGATCACCAAGCCGATCCTCTACCGGCACTTCGGCGACCGCGGCGGGCTCTTCCAGGCACTGACCGAGCGGCACACCTCCGGGCTGCTGACGGCGATCCGGGCCGCGCTGGCCGAGCCGCTGGAGCGGCGCGAGCGGGTGGAGCACGTGCTGGACACCTACCTGGCCGGGATCGAGGCCCGGCCGCAGGTGTACCAGCTGCTCACCCATCCGGAGACCGGCGACCCCAACGGGGTGGGCGGGGTGCTGGCCCCGGCGCTGCGGCAGATCGCCGAGGAGATCACCCGCGCGGTGACGGCCCAGGTGGACCTCGGGCCGGACGCCCCGCTGATCTCCGAGGCCTGGGGGCGGGCGATCACCGGCATGGTGCTGGCGGCGGGCGACTGGTGGCTGGAGCAGAAGCCCTGCCCGCGGGCCAAGATGGTGCAGGCGCTGGCCGACCTGCTCTGGGGCCGGCTGGCGGCGGCCGCCGCACTGCCCACCCCGGTCGCGCCCGCGGCACCCGCCGCCCCGGCCGAGACCGCCGCGGAGACCGCCGAACCCGCCGTCGAGCCCCGGACTCCCGTGCAGGAGTGAGCTGCTGACAATCCGTCTCGTTCGACCCCTTGCGCGCCGCGGCGGGCTCCGGAAGCATCGGCCCCCTCCCCCACCGCCGTCCGTGCGAGGTGCCCGTGCGCGTCCGCCGTACCGCCGCCGCCCTGCTGCTCTGCGCCGCCACCGCGCTCGCCCTGCTGACCGCCGCACCGCCGGCCGGCGCGGCCGAAGGGCCGGCCGGCTTCCCGGTCGGGACGGCGACCGCGCCGGACGGCCGGGTGCTCTTCACCGACCGGCAGGGCCGGGCCGTCGAACCGCGCGGCTTCGACCTGGACAAGTACGACGAGACCACCGCGGCCGATCTGCGGGCGATCGCCGACCACGGCTTCACGCTGATCCGCGCGGCGGTCTCCTGGAACCGGCTGGAACCCGCCCGCGACCACTACGACGGCGCCGAACTCGCCAAGCTCCGGCGGCTGTTGGACTGGGCCGACCAGGACGGCCTGCTGGTCCTGGTGGACTTCCACCAGGACGTCTACGGCCCCGCCTTCCTCGGCGGCGACGGGGGCATCCCGCGCTGGGCGACCCGGGACGACGGGCTGCCCTTCGTGCCGGACCCGGCGAACTGGTTCGCCGGCTACTTCCAGCCCGCCGTGCAGGCCGCCTTCCGGCACCTCTACGACGACCCGGACCTGCGCCGCGCCCAGACCGACCTCTACACCCGGGTGGCCCGCGAACTGCGCGGCCACCGCTCGCTGCTGGGCTACGACCTGTTCAACGAGCCGTTCGGCCCGGTGGACGGCGACCCGGCCGACCCGGCGGTGCTCGCCGCCTCCTCGGCGGCGCTGGAGCAGGGCCGGCTGGCACTGATGTACCAGCGGCTGATCGGCGCCGTCCGCTCGGTGGACCGGCGCAGCTGGCTCTTCGTCGAGCCCACCGTCCTGGTCGGCCAGGGCGTGCCGACCAGTCTGCCCGGCTTCACCGACCCGCGCTCCGGCCCGGCCCGGCTGGGGTACGCGCCGCACTACTACGACACGGCGGTGGAGAACGGGGCCGACTGGGACCCGGGCGACGGCTTCATCGAGTCCTACACCGCCGCGATCACCGACTACCCGCGCCGGCACGGGATGCCGCTGCTGGTCGGCGAGTGGGGCCCGCCGGACCCCGACACCCCGGGCAACCGGGAGCTGGTGCGCCGTCAGGTCGCGGCGATGGCGGGCTTCGCGAGCGGCTGGACCATGTGGTACTGGTGCCGGGGCGACGGCGGCTACTGCGCCCTGGACCCGGCCGGGCGGCCGGCCGCCGGGGACGGGCCCGCCTTCGGCCCGTACGCCCTGGCGCTGGCCGGGCTGCCCGCCGCCGAGCAGTGGTCGGCCGGCAGCTGGTCCGCCACCTTCACCAGTACCGGCGGCTGGACCGAGCTGGCCGCCCCGCCCGGCGCCCGGCTCACCGTCAGCGGCGCCGGGGATCCGGAGGTCCGCGCCGGCGGCGGACGGATCCTGGTCCGGGTCCGCCGGGGCGCCCGGGTCACCCTGACGGTCGCGACCGGCTAGAGCAGGTCCGCCCGGGCCGCCTGGATGCCGGCCTGGAACCGGGTGCGGGCGCCGAACCGGTCCATCAGCTCCCGCACCCAGCGCTGCACCGTCCGGGTGGAGACGCCCATCTGCCGGGCGATGCTCTCGTCGGTCAGCCCGGCCGCCAGCAGGGCCAGCAGCTGCCGGTGCCGGTCCTGCGGCAGCTCGGCCGAGTCGGCGGCCGGCATCCGCATCGCCCTGGTCCAGTAGAGCTCGAACAGCCCGGCCAGCGCGTCCAGCAGCGAGGACGGCCGGACCAGCAGCACGCTCTGCAGCTCGGTGCCGGAACTCACCGGCAGCAGCGCCCACTTGTCGTCCACCAGGGCCAGCTTCAGCGGCAGCTCGGGCAGCACCCGGGCCTGCTCGCCGGCGCTGGTGAAGAGCCGGATCTCGGCCTGCCGGTCCGGCTCCCGCAGCACCCGGCTCTCGTAGACCACCCGCATCCGCACCCCACGGCCCAGCGCGGCGAGTTCCAGCTCCGGATCGGCCCGGCGGATGTACGGCGGCTTGTCCAGCACCCGCAACTCGGCCCGCACGCCCAGCTGCAGGCTGCGCCACAGCTCGGCGATCGAGTCCCGCCCGGTGATGATCTCGACCAGCTCGCCGGCCTCGGTGCCGATCCGCGAGCGCCGGTAGGTGCGCAGCAGTTCGTTGATCCGCCCCCTGGTGCGGCGCAGCTCCAGCTCGCGCCGCATCAGCAGCTCCTCCAGCGCCACATCGGGGGCGGCCGCGTTCCACGCGGCGCCGTCCGGGGACACCGGCCGCTCCACCAGACCGAGTTCGGCCAGTACCACCAGCGCGGCGAGCGAGCGCTCGGTGCCGATGCCCAGCGAGTGGCCGAGCTGGCCGGCGCTCAGGCCGGCGGTGCTCAGCAGTTGGAGGTAGAGCCGCTCCTGGTCGGGTGAGAGGCCGAGGCCGCCGAACCGAGCGGTCCACTGCTCCGTCATCTGCGCTACCACCCCCGGTCTCCCGGTCCGACCCGGGCCGTTTGCGACCCGACTGTCGCCGATAGTTGCGCGGAAATCAAGAGTATCGGCAGCTGTCATGTTTCCGCCATGGCGGATTCCGGAACCGGCACGGAGCCCGACGGGCCGTGCCACCAACCGGTGGCACGGCCCGTCAGGATGCCCCTAGCCCAGCCCGCGCCGCGCCAGCAGCGGCTCGACCCGCGGCTCGCGCCCGAGCACCGCCCGGTACGCGGCCATCGCCGGCACGCTGTCGCCCCGGGAGAGCAGCTCGCGGCGGAACAGCTCGCCGCTCTCCCGCACCGGGCGCCCGTTGCTGCCGAACCACTCCACGGTGTCCGCGTCCAGCACCTCGGACCAGAGGTAGGAGTAGTAGCCGGCGCTGTAGTCGCCGACGAACAGGTGGCTGAAGTAGCCGGTCCGGTAGCGCGGCGGCACCCCGGGCACCGCCAGTCCGGCCTCCGCCAGCACCCGGCTCTCGAACTCCGCCACGTCCGCCACCGGTTGGCCGGCCGGCCGGGTGTGCCAGGCCCAGTCCAGCACGGTCGCGGCCAGCACCTCGACCATCCGCAGGCCCTGCCCGAAGCCCTCGGCCGCCGCCAGCCGGTCCAGCAGGTGCTGCGGCAGCGGCTCCCCGGTCTCGTGGTGCCGGGCGTAGTTGGCCCGCACCTCGGGCCGGCTCAGCCACATCTCGTTGACCTGCGAGGGGAACTCCACGAAGTCCCGCGGCACCCGGGTGCCCGCCAGGCGGGGGAAGCGCACGTCGGAGAAGAGGCCGTGCAGCGCGTGCCCGAACTCGTGGAACAGGGTGCGCACCTCGTCCAGGCTGAGCAGCGCCGGGCGGCCGGGCGCCGGCTTGGTGATGTTGAGGTTGTTCACCACCACCGCCGAGCGGCCGAACAGCGCGCCCTGGGTGACCAGTTCGTCCATCCAGGCGCCGCCCCGCTTGGACGGGCGGGCGAAGAAGTCGGCCAGGAAGAGGCCCAGCGGGGTGCCGTCCGCCTCCCGCACCTCGAAGACCCGGGTGTCGGGGTGGTAGCCGCCCAGCTCACCGGTGCGCTCGGTGAAGCTGAGCCCGTAGACCAGCTCGGCGGCGTGGAAGACGCCGTCCTTCAGCACCCGCTCCAGCTCGTGGTACGGGCGCAGCTCGGCCTCGTCCAGGTCGTACTCGGCCTTCCGGACCTTCTCCGCGTAGTACGCCACGTCGTGCGGGCCGAAGTCCTCGACCCCGTCCCGCTCGGCGGCGGCCGCCAGCCGGGCCAGCTCGCGCTCCACGTTCGCCACCGAGGCCGGCACCAGCCGGGCCAGCAGCCCGGCCACCGCGTCCACCGTGCCGGCGGTCTGGTCGGCCACCACGTAGGCGGCGTGGCTGGGGTAGCCGAAGAGCCCGGCCCGCTCCGCCCGCAGCTCGGCGATCCGGGCGGCCAGCGGGCCGTTGTCGGCCAGGCCGCGGGCCAGCGTGCGCTCCAGCAGCTCGCGGCGCAGCGCCCGGTCGGTCAGCTTGGCCAGCGCGGGCTGGTTGGTGAAGTTGACCAGGGCGATCGCGTACCGGCCGTCCTGCCCGAGCTCGCGGGCGCTCTCGGCGGCCGCCGCCAGCTCGCCCTCGGAGAACCCGGCCAGCTGCTCGGGCCGGTCCACCAGCAGCGCGCCGGCCTGGTTGGCGGCCCGCAGCTGTCGGGCGAAGGTGCTCTCCGCCGCGGCCAGTTCGGCGTTCAGCTCGCGCAGCCGCCGCTGGGCCTGCTCCGGCAGCCGGGCGCCGGCCCGGACGAACTGCTCGTGGCGGCGCTCCAGCAGCCGCAGCTCCTCCGGCTCCAGCCCCAGCTCGGCACGGCGCCCGTGCACCTGGTCGAGCCGCGCGAAGAGCGCGGCGTCCAGGTGGACCGCGTCGGCGTGCGCGGCGAGCAGCGGCCGGTACTCGGCCTCCAGCTCCCGCAACCCCTCGGTGCTGACCGCCGCGGCCTGGTTGTCGAAGACCGGCTGCACCCGGCGCAGCAGCGCACCGGCCCGCTCCAGTGCGACCACCGTGTTGTCGAAGGTGGGCGGCTCCGGATCGGCCGCGATCCGCGCGGTCTGCTCCCGCTCCTCGGCCATGCCCTGGTCGAGGGCCGGCCGGTAGTGCTCCTCCGCGATCGCGGCGAACGGCGGGAGCTGGAAGGGCAGCGGGCTGGGGTCGAGGAAGGGGTTGTCCGTCATTCCGCCGACCATACGCGCAGCGTTGTCGGTCCGGGGGGATACGGTCGAGCTTGGCTGGTGCATGCCTTTCCGGACCCGAACAGGAGGTCGCGATGGTGTCCAGGATCGCCCTGGTGCCCGATCAGCACGGGCGCGGCGGCCGCCTGCAGCGCCTCGGCGAGCGCGGCGAGGCGGTCGGCGCCCCGCTGCCCGCCGCCGACCTGGCCGCCGCCGTCGCCGGGCTGGAGGCAGCCGAACAGCCGCGCTGGGTCTGGGCCTCGGCCGAATCGGGCTACGCCCCGCTGCTGCCCGCGCTGCCCCGCCCGCTCGGCCGCTGCCACGACCTGCGGCTGGTCGAGCCGCTGCTGCTGGCGCACGAGGGGCAGTGGGGCGCGGCCCGTTCGCTGGGCGCCGCCTGGTCCCGGCTGCGCGGCCTGCCGGTGCCGGCCGACCTGCCGGAGGCCGCCGCCGGCGAGGCGCAGGACTCGCTCTTCGCGCCCGACCGGCTGCAGCTGCCGCCGGGCACCGATCCGCTGGCCGCCGTGGTCGCCGTCCACGCCGACCAGCAGCGCCGGTTCGAGGCCCTGCCCGAGCCCGAGCGCGGCCGGCTGCGGCTGCTGGCCGCCGCCGAGTCGGCCGGCGCGCTGGCCGCGGCCGAGATGGCCGAGGACGGGCTGCCCTGGCGGGTCGAGGTGCACGACGCGATGCTCACCGAACTGCTCGGCCCGCGCCCGCACGTGGCCGGCGCCCAGCCCGCCCGGCTGGCCGAGCTGGCGGTGCGGCTGCAGCAGGCCCTCGGCGGCAAGCCGTTCAACCCGGACTCGCACACCCAGGTGCTCAAGGCCTTCGCCGACCAGGGCGTCCGGCTGAACTCCACCCGGCTCTGGGAGCTGCGCACGGTCGACCACCCCGCCGCCGAGCTGATGATCCGCTACAAGGAGCTGTCCCGGATCCACACCGCGCACGGCTGGGCCTGGCAGGACGCCTGGGCCCGCGGCGGCCGGTTCCGCCCCGAGTACGTGGTGGGCGGCGTGGTCTCCGGCCGCTGGGCCAGCCGCGGGGGCGGGGCGCTGCAGATCCCCCGGCTGCTGCGGCGCGCGGTGCTGGCCGATCCGGGCTGGCGGCTGGTGGTGGCCGACGCGGCGCAGCTGGAGCCCCGGGTGCTGGCCGCGCTCTCCCAGGACGCGGCGCTGGCCCGCAGCGCGGCCGGCGGCGACCTCTACCAGGCGCTGGCCGCCACCGCCTTCCAGGGCGACCGGGCGAAGGCCAAGCTCGGCCTGCTCGGCGCCATGTACGGGCAGACCAGCGGGGACATCGGGCCGCTGCTGGCCACCCTGCGCCAGCGCTACCCGAGCGCGATGGGCTACCTGGAGGCGGCCGCCCGCACCGGCGAGGACGGCGGCATCGTCCGCTCCCGGCTGGGCCGCACCTGCCCCCCGCCCTCGGACGCCTGGCTGGACCTCACCGAGGCGGCCGGCGACCCGGGCGAGCAGGGTCCGCGCTCGGCCCGCGCCCGCGGCCGGTTCACCCGCAACTTCGTCATCCAGGCCAGCGCCTCGGACTGGGCGCTGGCCCTGCTGGCGGCGCTGCGCCGAAGACTCGCCGGGCTGCCGGGCCGCCCGCACCTGGTCTTCTTCCAGCACGACGAGGTGCTCGTGCACACGCCCGCCGAGCTGGCCGACCAGGTGGTGGCCGCGGTCGCCGAGGCGGCCACCGAGGCGACGGGGCTGGTCTTCGGGCCGACTCCGGTGCAGTTCCCGATGAGCACCGCCGTGGTGGAGTGCTACGCGGACGCCAAGTGACGCCGCGCCACCCGGCGCCCCGTCAGAACTTGTTCACCTGCCGGGCGTCCTGCGCCGAGCGCACCACCTCGGCCAGCCCGGCCCCGGTGGAGGCGGTCACCACGGCCGCCACCGCGCCCTCCACGAACGGCGCGTCGACCAGCACGACCTGCTCCGGGTCGCCCAGGTCGGCCAGCACCGTGCGGGCGGTCAGCACCGCGCTGCCCAGGTCCGGCAGCACCAGCACGCCGGCCCCCTGGTCGGCCTCCCGGACCGCGGCCTCGATCAGCTCGTAGCTGGTGCCGATCCCGCCGTCCTCCAGCCCGGCGGCCACCGCCACCGGCACCCCCTCGCCCAGCTGCCCGGCCAACTCCCGCACCCCGGCGCCGAGCAGCGCGCTGTGCGACACCAGGACGATCCCCACCGTGCTCCTCATACCCAGGAGACTAACCGGCCCGCCATGCCCGGGCGTGCCGAACGAATGAGGAACGGCACCGGGGTGGCGTAGGTTCGACAGCACGGTCCGACCGACGTTCCGGGAGTCCCGCATGAAGAAGCTGATCAACTCGCCCGACACCGTGCTCGACGACACGCTCGCCGGACTCGCGGCCGCCCACCCGGAGTTGGCGGTGGATCCGGTCTCCCGGGTGGTGCGGCGGGCGGGCTCCCCGCGGCCCGGCAAGGTGGCGCTGGTCTCCGGCGGCGGCTCCGGCCACGAGCCGTTGCACACCGGCTTCGTCGGCCCCGGGATGCTGGACGCGGCCTGCCCCGGCGAGGTCTTCACCTCCCCCGTGCCGGACCAGGTGCTGGCCGCGCTGGCCGCCACCGACGGCGGGGCCGGCGCGGTGCTGGTGGTGAAGAACTACACCGGCGACGTGCTCAACTTCGCGCTCGCCGCCGAACTCGCCGGCGAGCAGGGCATCGAGGTGCACACCGTGCTGGTGGACGACGACGTGGCCGTCCAGGACTCCACCTACACCGCGGGCCGGCGCGGCACCGGCGCCACCGTGGTGGTGGAGAAGACGGCCGGCGCACTGGCCGAGCGCGGCGCCAAGGCGGCCGAGGTGGCGGCGATCGGCGAGCGCGCCAACGCCGCCTCCCGCTCCTTCGCGGTCGCGCTCACCGCCGCCACCGTGCCCGCCGCCGGCCGGCCCGGCTTCGACCTGCCGGCCGATCAGATCGAGGTCGGGGTGGGCATCCACGGCGAGCCGGGCCGCCGCCGCGAACCGCTGCGCCCGGCCCGGGAGCTGGCCGCCGAGGTGCTGGAGACCGTCCTGGCCGACCACACCCTGGTCCGCGGCGACCAGGTGATCGCCCTGCTCAACGGCCTCGGCGGGACCCCGCTGCACGAGCTCTACCTGGTCTACGGCGAGCTGGCCGCGCTGCTCGCCGACCGCGGCCTGGTGGTGGCCCGGCGGTTGGTCGGCAACTACGTCACCAGCCTGGACATGGCCGGCTTCTCGCTCACCCTGACCAAGGCCGACCAGGAGCTGCTGGACCTCTGGGACGCCCCGGTCGCCACCCCGGCCCTGCGCTGGTCCTGACCCCGTCCAGCGCCCCCCACGGAACCGACGGAGCATCAGCAATGCCCTATGCCATGGACCACGACCTGGCCGCCGCCTGGCTGCGCACCACCGCGGCCGCCGTCGAGCGGCACGAGCAGGAGCTGACCGCGCTGGACGCCGCGATCGGCGACGGCGACCACGGCAGCAACCTTCGGCGCGGCTTCACCGCCGTCACCGCGCTGCTGGACGGCCTGGCCCCGGACACCCCGCCCGGCGCCCTGCTGACCCGGGCCGGCACCACGCTGATCAGCAAGGTCGGCGGCGCGGCCGGCCCGCTCTACGGCAGCGCCCTGCGGGCCGCCGGGGCGGCGCTGCCGGAGCCGGCGGCCGACCTGACCGAGCTGGCCGCCGCGCTGCGCGCCGGGCTGGACCAGGTGCGCAAGCTCGGCGGCGCGGTGGTCGGCGAGAAGACCATGGTGGACGCCTTCGAACCGGCCGTGGCCGCCCTGGAGCGGGCCGCCTTCGACGGCTTCACGCTGCGCGAGGCGGGCGCGCTGGCCGCCGAGGCGGCGGAGGCCGGCGCCCGGGCGACCGTGCCGCTGGAGGCCCGCAAGGGCCGCGCCTCCTACCTGGGCCCGCGCAGCGTCGGCCACCAAGACCCGGGCGCCACCTCCACGGCGCTGCTCTTCCGCGCGCTGGCCGACAGCACCGCGCCCTGATCAGCGCCGGCTGACCAGCAGCAGCAGCGCGTCGTCGCCCAGCTCGCCGCCGGTGTGCGCGAGCAGGTCGGCGTAGAGGCCGGCCACCGCCTCCTCCAGCTCCGCCACCGAGCCGCCCCGGCCGGCCACCAGCGGGCCGGCCCGCCGCTCCAGCGGGTAGAACTCGCCGCCGGGGCGGCGGGCCTCGACCACCCCGTCGGTGCAGAGCACCAGCACGTCGCCGGGCTCGAACGGCTCGGTCCAGCCGCTCGGCCGGCCGATCGCCAGGCGGCCCAGGCCCAGCGGCACCCAGGGGTCGGGTGCCTCCAGCACCGTCACGGTGCCGTCCGGCGCGACCCGCAGCGGCGGCACGTGGCCGTACTGCAGCAGCTCGATCGCCCCGGGCTCGCACACCTCGGCGAAGAGCGCGGTGGTGAACTCGCCCTCCGGCACGTTGCGCAGCACGCTGGCCTCGATCCGCCGGGCCACCCCGCCCAGCTCGGGCTCGTCGTAGGCGGCCTCGCGGAAGGCGCCGAGCACCACGGAGGCGGTGCGCACCGCGCCGAGCCCCTTGCCGCGCACGTCGCCGACCAGCACCCGGGTGGCGCCGGGGGTGTCCAGGACGGAGAAGAGGTCGCCGCCGATCCGCGCCTCGTCGGCGGCCGAGGCGTACCGCACCGCCAGCCGCAGCGGCCCGACCTCCGGCTCCGGCTGGTGCAGCAGCGCCCGCTGGGCCGCCTCGGCCACCGAGCTGACGGCGGCGAAGGCGGCGGCCCGGCGCATCCGGACCTCGGCGACGTAGGCGCTGAACAGGGTGAGCACCGCGTAGGTGACCATCGACCCGACGAGGAACCGCTGGTCGTGCACCGCGGTCACGTTGTCGTACTGGTTCAGGCCGAGCAGCGCGACCAGGCCCACGGTGCAGACGCCGAGCACGCCGACGGCGGACATGGTGAGCGCCGCGACCGAGGGCACCACGGTCATCAGCGGTGCCAGGTAGCGCTCCTCCCCGGTGGCCAGGTCGGCCAGGCAGACCGCGGCGATCGCCAGCAGCGCCGGCACGGCCCGCCGCCGCCAGGAGAGGTCGCGCAGGTCCACGGCCGCCAGTGCCCGTCGGCGGCGGTCCCGGTTCAGGCCGAAGACCTCGGCATTCGACGGGACCAGGGGCGGACAGGGGCGGCGCACCTGCGAAGACTACGGCACCCGGTCTGCCCCGCCGGGCGGCTCGCGCGGCCGGCCGGGGCGGGGACGCTCCGGGTTTTCCACCGGCCAGGAGCGGCGGAGTCGTACGCCTGGTACGGGTGCGACTACCCTCTGTCGCGGATCGTGACGACCGTCACACATTTCCCGATACCCCCACCCCCTATCGAAATACCCTAGGGGGGTATGGTGTTCTCAACAGCACGGCGCCGCTCCGGCGCCCCGGAACCACGGAGGCCCCCATGGCCAGCACCATCACCTACACCGTCACCGGCATGAGCTGCGGCCACTGCGAGAAGTCCGTCAGCAGCGAGCTGTCCGCCATCGCGGGCGTGCTGGACGTCGCTGCCGACGCCAAGGCCGGCACCGTCACCGTCTCCTCCGAGCAGCCCCTGGAGGAGTCCGCGGTGCGCGCCGCGATCGACGAGGCGGGCTACGAACTGGTCGGCCAGGCCGCCTGAGCACGGCGACGGGGGGCGGCACCCCCGCCACCGCCCCCCGTACCCTCTGGAGAGAAGGAGCAGCACGATGAGCACAGCCAGTAGCACCGTCCACGCCACGGCCGGAGCCGACCGGGTCGAGCTGTCGATCGGCGGGATGACCTGCGCCTCCTGCGCCGCCCGGATCGAGAAGAAGCTCAACCGGATGGACGGCGTCGAGGCGACCGTGAACTTCGCCACCGAGAAGGCCCGGGTGGACTTCGCCCCCGGCGTCTCGGTGGACGACCTGATCGCCACCGTCGAGCGCACCGGCTACACCGCCGAGCTGCCGCCGCCGCCCGCCGCCCCGGCCCCCGAGAACAAGCCCGCCGAAGCCGTGGCGGACCCCCTGCGCGACCGCCTGCTGCTCAGCGCGGTGCTCACCCTCCCCGTGGTGCTGCTCTCCATGGTCCCGGCCCTGCAGTTCACCAACTGGCAGTGGCTCGCCTTCGCCCTCACCGGCCCGGTGGTCGCCTACGGTGGCCGGCCCTTCCACAAGGCCGCCTGGACCAACCTGCGGCACGGCGCCGCCACCATGGACACCCTGGTCTCGCTCGGCACGCTGGCCGCCTTCGGCTGGTCGGTCTGGGCGCTCTTCTGGGGCGATGCCGGGATGCCCGGCATGAAGCACCACTTCACCCTCTCGGTCAGCCGCGCCGACGCCTCCTCCACCCTCTACCTGGAGACGGCCGCCGCCGTCACCACGCTGATCCTGCTCGGCCGCTGGCTGGAGGCCCGCTCCAAGCGGCGGGCCGGCGCGGCCCTGCACGCCCTGCTCGACCTGGGCGCCAAGGACGTCGCGGTGCTCCGGGACGGCCGCGAGCTGCGCGTCCCGGTGGCCGAGCTGACCGTCGGCACCCGCTTCGTGGTCCGGCCCGGCGAGAAGATCGCCACCGACGGCACGGTGGTCGAGGGCGCCTCCGCGGTGGACGCCTCGATGCTCACCGGCGAGTCCGTGCCCGTGGAGGTCGCGGTCGGCGACCCGGTCACCGGCGCCACCGTCAACGCCGGCGGCCGCCTGGTGGTCGAGGCCACCCGGGTCGGCGCCGACACCCAGCTGGCCCGGATGGCCGAGCTGGTCGAGCAGGCGCAGAACGGCAAGGCCGCCGCGCAGCGGCTCGCCGACCGGATCTCCGCGGTCTTCGTGCCGGTGGTGATCATGATCGCGCTGGGCACCCTGGCCGCCTGGCTGCTCACCGGCGGCGGCGCCACCGCGGCCTTCACCGCGGCGGTGGCCGTGCTGATCATCGCCTGCCCCTGCGCCCTCGGCCTGGCCACCCCGACCGCGCTGATGGTCGGCACCGGCCGCGGCGCCCAGCTGGGCATCCTGATCAAGGGCCCCGAGGTGCTGGAGACCACCCGCACCGTGGACACCATCGTGCTGGACAAGACCGGCACGGTGACCACCGGCAGGATGGCGCTCACCTCCGTGCACACCGCCGAGGGCACCACCGAGGAGCAGGCGCTCCGGCTGGCCGGCGCGCTGGAGGACGCCTCCGAGCACCCGATCGCCCGGGCCATCGCCGCCGCCGCGAGCGAGCGGCTGGGCACCCTGCCGGCCGTCGAGGGCTTCGAGAACCTGCCCGGCCTCGGCGTCCAGGGCGTGGTCGACGGCCACGCGGTGCTGGCCGGCCGGGAGAGCCTGCTGGCCGACTGGGCGCAGCCGCTGACCGGCGAGCTGGCGCTGGCCAAGGCCGGCGCCGAGCAGGCCGGGCGGACCGCGGTGGCGGTCGGCTGGGACGGCGCGGCCCGCGCCGTGCTGGTGGTCGCCGACACCGTCAAGCCGAGCAGCGCCGAAGCGGTCCGCGAGCTGCGGCGGCTGGGCCTGCGCCCGGTGCTGCTGACCGGCGACCACCGCGCGGTGGCCGAGGCGGTCGCCGCCGAGGTCGGCATCCCGGCCGCGGACGTCATCGCCGAGGTGCTGCCCGAGGACAAGGTGGCCCAGGTCAAGCGCCTCCAGGGCGAGGGCCGCTCGGTGGCGATGGTCGGCGACGGGGTGAACGACGCCGCCGCCCTCGCCCAGGCCGACCTCGGCCTGGCGATGGGTACCGGCACCGACGCCGCGATAGAGGCCGGCGACCTCACCCTGGTCCGCGGCGACCTGCGGGTGGCGGCCGACGCGATCCGGCTCTCCCGCCGGACCCTGGCCACCATCAAGGGCAACCTGTTCTGGGCCTTCGCCTACAACGTGGCGGCCCTGCCGCTGGCCGCGACCGGCCTGCTCAACCCGGTGGTGGCCGGCGCCACGATGGCCTTCTCCTCGGTCTTCGTGGTCACCAACAGCCTGCGGCTGCGCCGCTTCCGCTGAACCCGCGGCACTCCCCCGAGCTCCTCGGCCTCAGCGGCCGAGGAGCTCGCCGCCGTTGCAGTGCAGGATCTCGCCGGTGATGAAGCCCGCCTCCGGGGAGGCCAGGAAGCAGACCGCCGCGGCCACCTCGCCGGTCTCGCCGATCCGGCCGAGCAGGGTGCGGGCGGCCCGGCGGGAGACCTCGGCCTCGTCCAGCCGGGGGCCGAAGAACTCGGTGCCGGCCACCGTGCCGGGCGCCACGATGTTGGCGGTGATCCCGGACGGGCCCAGCTGGGCGGCCAGGAAGTGGTTCCAGGCGTGCAGCGAGGCCTTCGCCGCGCCGAACGAGCCGGCTCCGCGCAGCGCCGCGATCGAGCTGATCGTCACCACCCGGCCCTCGCCCGGCGTCAGCCGGTCCCGCACCGACTCGGTGAGCAGCACGGCGGTCAGCACATTGCGCTCGAAGTCGCCGCGCCAGCGGGCCAGCAGCGCGTGCGGGCCGACCCCGAAGCCGGTCTCCCGGCTGCCCGCGTTGTTCACCAGCACGTCGATCCGGGCCGGCAGCACCCGCAGCGCCGCCTCCACCTCGTCCGGATCGGCCAGGTCGCAGACCAGTGGGGTCACCGAGCCGCCCAGCTCGACGGCGGCCGCCTCCAGCACCGCGCGGCGCCGGCCGACGATCACCACCTGCTCGCCCGCCTCGACGAACCGGCGGGCGATCTCCAGGCCGATCCCGGTGCCACCGCCGGTGACGACAACGTTCCTGGCCATCTCGCACTCCCGCCCTGTCCGTACCGGAATGACACGATTCCTATCACGCAGGGTCGCCGTGACTGCGGGGAGGGTGACGCCGCCGGCTCCGGCGGATTGTGATATGGGCGGTCCCCGGACCCGCAACGGAAACAGGGAGAGACAACTCACACACCCCCGACGTAACTTTGCGGGGCCTGATACGTCTTACCTTGGTGAGTGCGGCTTCATGACTGCGGAACGGCGTGCG
Source organism: Kitasatospora sp. NPDC006697 (assembly GCF_042869935.1). NCBI lineage: Bacteria > Bacillati > Actinomycetota > Actinomycetes > Kitasatosporales > Streptomycetaceae > Kitasatospora > Kitasatospora sp. NPDC006697. The sequence goes on along the minus strand of NZ_JBIAGU010000019.1, from coordinate 5,582 downwards.
CGTGCCACCCTCCCCCTCCGGGTGGGTCCGCGCACCCGCGGTCCGGGCCGCCGACGGGGCTCCGGCGGGCCCCGGGACGGCCGTCGTGCCAAACGGCGGTCCTCGCGCACGGCGCCGGGCACGGGACGGGGCCAGGAACGCTTTGAGCGGCCGTTCCAGGCTCCACCCGCTCCCGGGCGCCGTGCGTCGCGAGAGAGACCCGAAGGGCCCCGCTGCCAGTGGCAGCGGGGCCCTTCGGGTCTGCGGGCCGGCGTCGGTCAGCGGGCGTCGAGCGCCACGTAGTCCCGGATCGCGGTGCCGGTGTAGATCTGCCGCGGGCGGCCGATCCGGCTGGTCGGGTCGTTGATCATCTCGTGCCAGTGGGCGATCCAGCCGGGCAGCCGGCCGAGCGCGAACAGCACGGTGAACATGCTGGTCGGGAAGCCCATCGCCCGGTAGATCAGGCCGGTGTAGAAGTCCACGTTCGGGTAGAGCTTGCGCGAGACGAAGAAGTCGTCGCTGAGCGCGTGCTCCTCCAGCTTGAGCGCGATCTCCAGCAGCTCGTCCGACTTGCCGAGCTGGGCCAGCACGTCGTGCGCCAGGCCCTTGACCAGCGCGGCGCGCGGGTCGAAGGCCTTGTACACGCGGTGGCCGAAGCCCATCAGCTTGACGCCGTCCTCGCGGTTCTTCACCTTGCGGATGAAGGCGTCGACGTCGCCGCCGTCCTTCTGGATCTGCTCCAGCATCTCCAGCACGGCCTGGTTGGCGCCGCCGTGCAGCGGGCCCCAGAGCGCCGAGATGCCGGCCGAGATCGAGGCGAACTGGTTGGCGTGGCTGGAGCCGACCAGGCGCACCGTGGAGGTCGAGCAGTTCTGCTCGTGGTCCGCGTGCAGGATGAGCAGCTTGTCCAGCGCGTTGACCACGACCGGGTTGAGCTCGTAGTCCTGGGCCGGGACCGCGAAGGTCATCCGGAGGAAGTTCTCGACGTAGCTCAGGTCGTTGCGCGGGTAGACGAACGGCTGGCCGACCGACTTCTTGTAGGCGTAGGCCGCGATGGTCGGCAGCTTCGCCAGCAGGCGGACGGTCGACAGGTGGCGCTGGCCGGCGTCGAACGGGTTGTGGCTGTCCTGGTAGAACGTGGACAGCGCGCCGACCACCGAGGAGAGCATCGCCATCGGGTGGGCGTCCCGCGGGAAGCCCTGGTAGAAGCGCTTGACGTCCTCGTGCAGCAGGGTGTGCTGGGTGATCTCATTGCTGAAGCCGGCCAGCTGGTCGGCGGTCGGGAGCTCACCGTTGATCAGGAGGTAGGCGGTCTCGATGAAGCTGCCGCGCTCGGCCAGCTGCTCGATCGGGTAGCCGCGGTAGCGCAGGATGCCGTTGTCGCCGTCCACGAAGGTGATCGCGGACTTGTACGCGGCGGTGTTGCCGAAGCCGTTGTCCAGGGTGACCAGACCGGTCTGCGGGAGCAGCTTCGAGATGTCGAAGCCAGAGTTGCCGGCAGTGCTCTCCACGACGGGGTACTCGTACTCGCCGCCCTGGTACCGCAGTACTACGGCGCTTTGACTGTTCTCGCTCACGCTCTTCCTCACCGACGTAATGACGGGCCGGCCCACGGGGGGCCGCTTCGAGTGCCCTGACTCGTCCACCCTCCCCCATGCGGGAGCGGGCCGCGCACCCGGGGTGGCCCAAAAGAGCCTGCCCCTACAAAAGCCGACGCCCCAGCCCGTGCGAACCGGACAAGATCGCGGCAAGACTAGGCTGGTACATCAATTTCTTCACGTCAAGATACCCCTGTTCCGGCCCGGGACCGCACTCCGGGTTCAGCTGTTCATCCGGTGGACAACCGGTGGTCCAGTGCGGCATGGCGCCGGCCGGCGCCGACGGTGCGCACCGCCTGGCCGATCGCCCGGCGGGAGCCGACCAACACCACCAGCTTCTTGGCCCGGGTGACGGCCGTGTAGAGCAGGTTGCGCTGCAGCATGTTCCAGGCCGAGGTGGTGACCGGAATCACCACCGCCGGATACTCGCTGCCCTGCGAACGGTGGATGGTGACGGCGTAGGCGTGCTGCAGCTCGTCCAGCTCGTCGAAGTCGTACGGCACCTCCTCGTCCTCGTCGGTCAGCACGGTGAGCCGCTGCTCGTCCGTGTCCAGCGAGGTCACCACGCCGACCGTGCCGTTGAAGACGCCGTTGCGCCCCTTCTCGTAGTTGTTGCGGATCTGGGTGACCTTGTCGCCCACCCGGAAGGTACGGCCGCCGAACCGCTTCTCCGGCAGGCCCTCCCGGCCCGGGGTGACGGCCGCCTGCAGCAGGGTGTTCAGGTTCCCGGCGCCCGCCGGGCCGCGGTGCATCGGGGCCAGCACCTGCACGTCGCGCCGGGCGTCCAGGCCGAACCGGCCCGGGATCCGGCGCGCCACCACGTCCACCACCAGGCCGGCGGTGCGCTCGGTGTCGTCCTCCACGAAGAGGAAGAAGTCCGGCAGGCCGTCGGTCAGCGGCGGCTTGCCCTCGTTGATCCGGTGCGCGTTCACCACCACGCCGGACTGCTGGGCCTGGCGGAAGATCCGGGTCAGCCGGACCGACGGGATCGGGCCGCGCTCGTCCAGCAGGTCCCGCAGCACCTCGCCCGCCCCGACCGAGGGCAGCTGGTCCACATCCCCGACGAAGAGCAGGTGCGCGCCCGGAGCCACCGCCTTCACCAGCTTGTTCGCCAGGATCAGGTCCAGCATCGACGCCTCGTCCACCACCACCAGGTCGGCGTCCAGCGGACGCTCCCGGTCGTAGGCCGCCTCGCCGCCCGGCCGCAGCTCCAGCAGCCGGTGCACGGTGGCCGCCTGATGGCCGGTCAGCTCGGCCAGCCGCTTGGCCGCCCGGCCGGTCGGCGCGGCCAGCAGCACCTTGGCCTTCTTCGCCAGCGCCAGCGTCACGATCGACTTCACGGTGAAGGACTTGCCGCAGCCCGGACCGCCCGTCAGCACCGCGACCTTCTCGGTCAGCGCCAGCCGGACGGCCTGCTGCTGCTCGGGCGCCAGCTCGGTCCCGGTCCGCTCGGCCAGCCAGCCGAGCGCCTTCGCCCAGTCCACCCCGCCGAAGCCGGGCATCCGGTCGGAGTCCGAACCCAGCAGCCGCAGCAGCTGGTTGGAGAGCGACACCTCGGCGCGGTGGAACGGCACCAGGTAGACGGCGCTGATCGGCTCGCCGTCCGCCTGCTCCGGCGGCAGCACCTCGCGGACCACGCCCTCGTCGGCGACCAGCTCGGCCAGGCAGTCGATCACCAGGCCGACGTCCACCTGCAGCAGCTTCACCCCGTCCGCGATCAGCCGCTCCTCGGGCAGGTAGCAGTGGCCCTGGTCGCTGCTCTGCGAGAGCGCGTACTGCAGGCCCGCCTTGACCCGCTCCGGGCTGTCGTGCGGGATGCCGACCGCCTGGGCGATCCGGTCCGCGGTCAGGAAGCCGATGCCCCAGACGTCCGCGGCCAGCCGGTACGGCTCGTTCTTCACCACGCCGATCGAGGAGTCGGCGTACTTCTTGTAGATCCGCACGGCCAGCGAGGTGGAGACACCGACGCCCTGGAGGAAGACCATGACCTCCTTGATGGCCTTCTGCTCCTCCCAGGCCGCGGCGATCATCTTGGTCCGCTTCGGGCCCAGCCCCGGCACCTCGATCAGCCGCTCGGCCTGCTCCTCGATCACGGTCAGCGTGTCGATCCCGAAGTGGCCGACGATCCGCTCCGCGAACTTCGGGCCGATCCCCTTGATCAGGCCCGAGCCCAGGTACCGCTGGATGCCCTGCACGGTGGCCGGCAGGACGGTGGTGTAGTTCTCCACCGTGAACTGCCGCCCGTACTGCGGGTGCGACCCCCAGCGGCCGTGCAGCCGCAGCGACTCGCCGACCTGCGCGCCCAGCAGCGCCCCCACCACCGTCAGCAGCTCGCCCCCGCCGCGGCCGGTGTCGACCCGGGCCACCGTGTAGCCGGTCTCTTCGTTGGCGTAGGTGATCCGCTCCAGCACGCCCTCCAGCTGGGCCAGCTGCCGAGGGACGCCGGCCTGGGTCTGCTGCCCGCTCATCCGGGCTCCCCTCTGACGGTGCGCGCCTTGCGTGATGAACGCTACCGCTCCGTGCCGACAGGCCCGCCGCGATTGTCGGTACCCGCGGGCAGGGCTGACGATGACAGGAGGGAAACGATTCCGACCGAAGCGGGCGACACCATGCTGACCACCGAATTCGTGCCCGGCGCTCCCAACTGGATCGACCTCGGCAGCCCCGATCCCGCGGCCTCCCAGGACTTCTACGGCCGCCTGTTCGGCTGGACCTTCAGCACCGCCGGCCCCGACGCCGGCGGCTACGGCTTCTTCCGCCTCGGCGAGCGGACGGTCGCCGCGCTCGGCCCGCTCACCGAGGAGGGGGCCTCGGCGGCCTGGACGGTCTACTTCCGCACCGACGACGCCGAACGGACGGCGCAGCTCGTCACCCGGGCCGGCGGCGGAGTCCACTTCGGGCCGGTCGACGTCTTCACCGCCGGGTGGATGGCCGGCTTCACCGACCCCACCGGCGCCCGCTTCGCGGTCTGGCAGCCCGGCTCCACCAAGGGCCTGGAAGCCGTCACCGAGACCGGCACGCTCTGCTGGACCGAACTGCACACCACCGGCCCGGAGCTGGCCAAGCCGTTCTACCGGGCCGTCTTCGACTGGCTCGAACAGGACGTGCCGTTCGGCGACTTCACGTACACCGTGATCTCCCCGACCGGCGGCGGCACCGACTCGAGCCAGGGCGGGATCGCCGCCCTGGTCGACGAGGACCTGAGCGCGCACACCGGCTCCTACTGGCTGCCCTACTTCGAGGTGGCGGACGTGGACACGGCCCTCGCCACGGCGCTGGAGCTGGGCGGCCAGGCCCGCGGCGAGGTGGTCGAGGAGCCCGGGGTCGGGCGGTTCGTGCAGCTCACCGACCCGCACGGCGCCGCGTTCTCGGTGATCACCAGCCTGCCGGCGGGCAGCTGAGCCGGCGGGCGGCTCACTAGGCTGAGCGGCATGAACGATCTGATCATCCGCCCGGCCACCCGCGAGGACATCCCCGCGATCGTGGCCCTGCTGGCCGAGGACGCCAAGGGCGCCACCCGGGAGACTCCCGAGGACCTGACGCCCTACCACGCCGCCTTCGACCGCCTGGAGGCCGATCCCCACCAGCACCCGACCGTCGCCGAGCGGGACGGCGAGGTGGTCGGCACGCTCCAGCTCTCCGTGATCCCCGGGCTCTCCCGGGCCGGCACCACCCGGACGATCATCGAGGCGGTGCGGATCAAGGCCGCCGAGCGCGGCAACGGCCTGGGCACCCAGCTGATCCGGTGGGCGGTCGAGGAGTCCGGCCGGCTCGGCGCGGGCCTGGTGCAGCTGACCTCCGACAGCAGCCGGGCCGACGCGCACCGGTTCTACGAGCGGCTGGGGTTCACCGGGTCACACGTGGGATTCAAGCTGCAGCTCTGACTCTCTTCTCCGCCGAATTCCCCGGAAACGCGAAGAAGCCCCCAGCACGAATGCTGGGGGCTTCTCCTGAATGATTGTTCGGCGGCGTCCTACTCTCCCACAGGGTCCCCCCTGCAGTACC
>NZ_JBIAGU010000018.1:0-194775 GCF_042869935.1 Kitasatospora sp. NPDC006697 | reverse complement strand
GGGGAGCGGATGTACCGCACGGGTGACCTGGTGCGCTGGAGTGCGGATGGGCAGTTGGTGTACGCGGGGCGTGCGGACGAGCAGGTGAAGGTGCGTGGGTTCCGCGTCGAGCCGGGTGAGGTGGAGGCCGTGCTGGCGGGTCACCCGCTGGTGGCGCAGGCGGCGGTGGTGGCGCGTGAGGACGTGCCGGGCGACAAGCGCCTGGTCGGCTACGCCGTCCCGGTGAACCGCGAACACTCTGCTGACGAACTGTCAACTGTTCTGCGCGCATTCGCCGCTGAACACCTGCCCGAGCACATGGTGCCCTCGGCGGTGGTGGTGCTGGAGGTGCTGCCGTTGAACGTGAACGGCAAGCTGGACCGAAAGGCCCTGCCGGCGCCCGACTACGGCACCGCGGGCGGCAGCGGGCGCGAGGCGGCCACGCCGCAGGAGCAGATCCTCTGCGAGGCCTTCGCCGAGGTGCTGGGCGTGCCGGCGGTCGGCGTGGACGACGACTTCTTCGAACTCGGCGGCCACTCCCTGCTGGTGGTCTCCCTGGTGGAGGCGCTGCGGGCGCGCGGCGTCGCGACCTCGATCCGGACGGTCTTCGCCGCCCGCTCGGTGGCCGGCCTGATGGAGCAGCTGAGCCTGTCCGCCGTGCAGGGCGCGCTCGACCCGGTGCTGCCGATCAAGGCGCGCGGCAGCCGCTCGCCGCTCTTCTGCCTGCACCCGGCCGGCGGGCTCAGCTGGTGCTACTCGCCGCTCGCCCGGCTGGTCCCCGAGGACCGACCGGTCTACGGCCTGCAGGCGCGCGGCTTCGATGGTACGAGCGAACTCGCGTCATCTGTCCAGGAGATGGCCAGTGACTACGTGACTGCGATCCGTGCGATCCAGGAGTCCGGCCCCTACCATGTACTCGGTTGGTCGTTCGGAGGGATCTCCGCCCAGGAGGTCGCCGTCCAGCTGCGCGCCCAGGGGGAACAGGTGTCCCTGATCATCATGGACGCGTATCCGCAGAACGGCCGGATCCTCGCCGAACCGGCCGCCCACGGGATCGGGAGCGGGCCGGAGCCGGAGGACCGGCCCACCCCGGACATGTCCAAGGAAGACGCCGAGTTGCTCTACTTCATGAACGACATCCGTGAAGCGGTGGACCTCGGCGCCGTGACCGACGACGAACTCGCGATCCTCGCCCGGGTGCTGCGCAACAACGGGCAGGTCATGTCGCGGCACCTGGTCCGCCGTTTCGACGGCGACCTGCTGCTGGTGACGGCCGGCGAGGAGCGCACCGAGGGCGAACCGAGCGCCGAATGGCAGCCGTACGTCTCCGGTGCCATCACCGAGCGGCAACTGCCCTGCACCCACCACAACATGGCGCAGCCCGCCATGTTGGCCCTGGCCTGGGACGCCATAGCGGCGTGGCTGGCCACCGAGCCCGGGAGCACTGGGCAGCAGTCGTAGCCCGACCAACCGACACACGGTCAGACCGGGCCCGGCCGGCGCCTCCCAGCGCCGGCCGGGCCCGGCCGCTGTCGCCTGCGGCAAGACCGGGCCGGACCGCCCGCCGAGCGGGAAAAGAATCTTCGGCAGCCGTGAACCGAACTCCACCGCGTCGCAATAGAGGTAGTGATGGACGACGACGAGCTGATCGCCCGCCTGGCCGGCGGCGACGACGTAGCGCTGCGGGAGCTGTTCCGCCGTCATGCGCCCTGGCTGGCCGCCAGGTTGCGGACCGTGCTGCCCGCCGCCGACGTGGAGGACGTGCTCCAGGAGACCTTCCTGGGCGCCTGGCGCAGCGCGGCCAACTACCGGCCGCAGGAGGCGGCCGGCGGCTGGCTCTGGGTGATCGCCCGCCGGCAGGCCGCGATGTGGCTGCGCCGGAAAGGACAGGACTCGGTCCCGGTGCCGGTCGAGGACCGGCCCGCCGAGCAGGACCAGGTGGAGGCCGCGATCGTGCGGGCCGACCTGAACAGCGCGCTCACCGCCCTCGGCCCGCAGGACGGCCCGGACCGCGCGGTCTGGGACCTGCTCTACGAGCAGGACCGTCCGGTGGCCCAGGTGGCCCAGATCCTGGGGGTGCCGGAGGGCACCGTCAAGAGCCGGGCACACCGGGTGCGCAAGCTGCTCCGGGCGGCCCTGATCGGCAAGAGAACGGCGGAAGAGGGGTTGTGATGGATCAACTGGACAGCGCACCGCCCGAACTGGACCTCGACCGGGTGTGGGTCAAGGTGGCCGCCGAGGTCTGGCGCCGGGAGCCCGGCCGGATCGAACGGCTGGCCGCCCGGCTGCTCCAGTCGCCCGGCCTGGCCCGGGCCCTGTGCACCACCCCCGGCCTGCTGCTCCAGTGGCTGATCGCCAGCGTGGTGGTGCTGGGCGCCGGCGCCGCCGTGACGGCCGGCACCGGGCAGCCGGCGGTGGCGCTGGCCGCCCCGGTGGTGGCGGGGGTGGGCATCGCCTGCGCCTACGGTCCGGGGATGGACCCGGCCTGGGAGCTGTCCCGCTCGATGGCGGTCAGCGACTCGATGGTGCTGCTGGTCCGCTCGCTGGCCGTCTTCGCGCTCAACGCCCTGCTCACCCTGCTCGCCGCCGTGGTCTCCAGCACCGCCGCCGGGATCGCCTTCTCCTGGCTGCTGCCGATGACCGCGGTCTCCCTGCTCGGCCTGGCCGCCGCCCGGGTGGCCGACTCGGCCAACGCCGGGATCGCCGCCGCCGTGGGCGGCTGGACGGTCGCGGTGCTCGTCTCCCAGTCGGTGACCGGCGATTTCGCCGGTGCCGTGAACGACTCCTCGCTGACGACCCCCTACGTGGGGTTCGCCGCCTGTTGCCTGCTGATCGTGCTGTACCCGCCGCGCTTTCTGAACCCTAGGGGGAACTCGTGAACGTAGAGATCCACGACCTGACCCGCCGCTTCGGCCGGCACCAGGCCGTCAACGGTGTCGAACTGCAAGTCGATTCGGGGGTGTTCGGCCTGCTGGGCCCGAACGGCGCCGGCAAGACCTCGCTGTTCCGGATGATGGCCACGGTGATCCCGCCGTCCTCCGGCACCCTGCGGCTGCTCGGCCGGGACCCGTCGAACCAGAACGAGCGGCGGGAGATCCGCCGCCGGCTCGGCTACCTGCCGCAGAACCTGGGCTACTACCCGCGGTTCACCGTGGTCGAGTTCGTCGAGTACTTCGCGCTGCTGAAGGAGATGCCGCCGAACCAGGTGGCGAAGGCGGTCGCGGCGGCGGTGGAGAAGGTCGGCCTCGGCGACAAGGCGCGGGCGCGGCTGCACACCCTCTCCGGCGGCATGCTGCGCCGGGCCGGGATCGCCCAGGCGATCGTCAACAGCCCCGAGCTGGTGCTGCTGGACGAGCCGACCGCCGGCCTCGACCCGGAGCAGCGGGTCGGCTTCCGCACGCTGCTGCGCGAGCTGGGGGAGACCGCCACCGTGGTGGTCTCCACCCACCTGGTGGAGGACGTGGGCGCCGCCTGCAGCCGGGTCGGCCTGATGTACGCGGGCCGGATCGCCTTCGCGGGCACCCCGGCCGAGCTGGCCGGCCTCGGCGACGGCCACGCGGGCGACGCCCCGCTGGAGCGCGGCTACAGCGCGGTGCTGGCGGGGGTGCGGTCATGACCACGACCCTGGCCGCCCCCGCCACGGGCACCCGGCGCACCGGCGGAGTGCTGCGGCTCTGCGCCGGCCGGCTGCTGCGGCTGGAGCTGAAGCGCAACGCGATGCTCTGGCTGGTGCCGATGGCCGCGGCGATGTTCTGGTTCGACTGCTACCGCAGCACCATGGCGCTGCCCGCCTTCTGGCCGACCCGCGAGCTGTACCTGCAGCAGGGCCGCCCGCTGGTGGACTTCGCCCCGTTCGTGGCCGGCGCGGCCGCCTGGATGGGCTCGCGGGACGGCCGCCGCGGCACCGACGAGCAGGTCGCCTCGACGCCGCTGCCGCGCTGGGCGGCCCGGCTGGCCGCCTTCGCCGCCACCGCCTTCTGGGCGCTGGCCGCCTACGCGGCCTGCACCGCCGGGCTGCTCGCGGCGATCTCGGCGGACAGCCCGCGCGGCGAGCTGTCCTGGTGGCCGATCGCGGTCGGCGCGGTGGGCGTGCTCGCCTTCACCGCCGTCGGGTTCGCGGCCGGGGCGGTCTTCCCGAGCCGGTTCACCGTGCCGCTGGTGGCGATCCTGGCGCTGCTGCTGCTGATCCTCACCCAGGACGGCATCACCCACAACGCGACCTACGGGCTGCTCTCGCCGACCAACATCCTGGGCGCGCCCGGCCCCGAGGCGGGCGTCTTCTACCCGTACCCCGGCGACCTGTCGATCGTGCAGATGCTCTTCATGCTCGGCCTGACGGTGGCCGCGCTCGGCGTGCTGGGCGTGCGGGCGATGGGCGCCGGCTCGGTGGCCCGCACCGCCGCCGTGGTGGTCACCGCGGCCGGCCTGGTGGCGGCCGGGGCGGGCGTGCAGCTGGCCGGCACCTCGAAGGCGGTGGCCAACGGCACCTCGATCTCCGCCGTGCACGACTCCGGCAACGACGAGCCGATCAACGACAAGCAGGTCTGCGACGGTTCGGCCGGGGTGCAGGTCTGCCTCAGCCCGGTCTACCAGGGCTACCTGGCGAACCTGAGCACCGCCCTGACCCCGCTGTTCAAGGAGGTGGCCGGCCTGCCCGGCGCGCCGACCCGGACCGAGCAGGTGCTCTTCCCGTACCACGGCGAGGCCGTCTACTCGACCTCCGCGGTCGACGGCGACGTGCTGCGGATCGGCCTCAACATCGGCCGCAACGGCATGACCTGCTTCCTGACCGGCCCGAAGAGCAGCACCTGCGTCACCGTCTCCAAGCTGTGGGACAACGCCGACCTGGTCGGCGCCGCGATCCGCCCGCACACCGCGAAGACCGTGGTGGACCAGCTGGTGGGCGGCACCACCGACGCCCAGCAGGCGGTCTCGGCCGGGCTGCTGACCGCGATCGGCGTCACCCTGACCGACCCCGGCGCCCCCTCGATGCTGCCCAACGGCGCGCCGGTGGTGCCCAACCCCGACATCCAGGTGATGGGCCCGCGCGCGGGCACCCCGGTCGCCGCGGCGGCCCAGCGGTTCGCCGCCCTCACCCCCGAAGCCCGCCACGCCTGGCTGGCCGGCCACCTGACCGACCTGCGGGCCGGCCACCTCACCCTGACGGACCTGCCGTGAGCACCGGAGAGGCACAGATGACGACGCCAGCAGTCCGGCCCAACGCGGCCGAGGTGGACCGGTTCCGGGCCCGCGGGGCCGGGCCGCGGCTGATCCGGCTGCACCTGGTCTCCCGTCAGGTCCCGCTGGCGCTGGCGATCCTGGCCGGCTGCGGCGTGGTCTTCCAGCTCGGTCTGCGGCTGGACTGGGTGCAGGGCGACGGCCCGCTGGCCCAGCAGATGCCGGTGATGGTGGAGGCCGCCGCGGCCGCCGTGATCGCGGCGAGCACCCGCAGCCCGTTCGGTGAGAGCGAGCTGGCACACGGCCGGCTGCTGCCCTACCTGCGGCTCGGCGCGGTGCTCGGGCTGACCCTCGCCGCGGTCGGCCTGCTGGCCGCCGGGACGGCCGGCGGCCGGCTGCCCGACGGCACCTGGGCGCAGGCCCGCAACGTGATCGGGATGACCGGCCTCGGCCTGGTCAGCGCCACCCTGTTCGGCGGCGCGCTGGCCTGGATCGGCCCGATCGCCTACGCGGCGGTCACCGAGTTCGCGCTCACCGCGGCCTGGAAGTCGCCGTGGATCTGGCCGGCCCGGCCGCCGCACGACCTGGGCGCCGAGCTCTGCGCGCTGCTGGTGCTGGCGCTCGGCCTGGTGCTGATCGCCGTGCGCGGGCCGCTGATCACCGCTCGCGAGTAAATCGGACGACCGTTCGTCCATGGAACGCCGAAGGCGCCTCCCGGAATCCGGGAGGCGCCTTCGGCATGCACCGGGGGTCACCAGGCGTTGAGCCGCCCGTCCAGGTAGAGCTGACGGCTCGCCCGGCGCTGCAGCTTGCCGCTGGTGGTCCGCGGGATCGCGCCGGGCTTGACCAGCACCACGGTGGCGATGCCCAGTTGGTGCTCCTCGGAGACGGCGCGGCGGACCGCGCGCTCGACCTCGGTGCGCGGGGTCGAGCCGGCCGGCGCCTCGGCCCCCGGGGGCGCGACCCGCACCCCGAGCGCCGTCTCGGCCACCGCCACCACCAGCAGCCGGCCGTCCTGCTCGTGGCCGAAGACGGTGGCCTGGCCCGGGGCCAGGGCCGGGTGGCTCTCCGTCAGGGTGATCTCCACGTCGCGCGGGTGGTGGTTGCGGCCGTCCACGATGACCAGGTCGTCCCGCCGGCCCGCCACGTACAGCTGGCCGTCGCGCAGGAAGCCCAGGTCGCCGCTGCGCAGGAACGGGCCCTCCGCCCCGTGCGCGCCGGCCGGGCGGGCGCCGAACTTCTCGGCCGAGACCTCCGGCAGCCGCCAGTAGCCGCTCGCCAGGCTCGGCCCGGCGATCCAGATCTCGCCGACCCGGTCCGGCGGGCAGGGCAGGCCCGTCTCCGGGTCCACGATCCGCACCCGCAGGTTCCGCGCCACCCGCCCGTTGGAGATCATCCGCCGGGCCGGGCCGCGGCCGGCGGGCGGGGCCACCACGCCCCGCTCGGTGATCGCCGCGATGTCCACGTCGAGGTAGCGCGGATCGCCGGGCTCGCGCTCGCCGGAGACGTACAGGGTGCCCTCGGCCAGGCCGTAGGCGGGCTTGAAGAACTCGCCGCGGAAGCCGGTCGGTTCGAAGGCCGCGGCGAACCGCTCGGCGGTGTCGAAGCGCACCGGCTCCGAGCCGCAGGTGGCGTTGCGCAGCCGGGACAGGTCCAGGCCGGCCCGCTGCTGCACCGGGATCCGGTCCACGCAGAGCTCGAAGGCGAAGTTCGGCGCGCTGCACAGCTGCGCGCCGTACCGGCCGACCGCCTGCAGCCAGGTCAGCGGCTTGACCAGGAAGGCCATCTGCGACATCAGCACGCTGGTGCCGCCGTTGCGCAGCGCCAGCAGCAGTTGGACGATCCCCATGTCGTGGTAGAGCGGCAGCCAGCTCACCGTGGTGAGCTCCGGGCCGAGGCCGCCCAGCTCGAAGCCCTCGGTGATCGCCCAGAGGTTGGCCGCCAGCGCGCCGTGGCTGATCACCGCGCCCTTGGGGTCGCCGGTGGAGCCGGAGGTGTACTGCAGGAAGGCCGGTTCGGCGGTCGGCGTGAACGGGTCCGTCCAGCCGGCCTCCTGGCCCGACCAGACCTCGCGCACCGCGAGCCGCTGCGCCACCCCGAGGCCGGCCACCTCGGCGTGGTCGACCAGGTCGGCGCTGGTCAGGATCACCGAGGGGGCGGCGTTGCGGCAGATCGCGGCGATCCGCCCCCAGTGCCGGGGACCGCTGGAGAGCCGGTCCGGCTTGGGCACCGGTACGGCGATCACCCCGGAGTAGAGGCAGCCCAGGAAGCCCGCCACGAACTCCAGCCCGGTGTCGCACATCAGCAGCGCCCGCTCGCCCGGCTCGGCCACCCGGCGCAGCGCGGCGGCCGTGCTGCGGGCCCGGCGGTCCAGCTCGCCGTAGCTCACCGCCTCGTCCTCCTCGCCGTGCAGGTCGAGCACCACGCAGGCCCGCCGGCCCGGCGCCGCGGCGGCGTGCGCGCGCACCAGCTCGGCCAGGCCGGGGTGTGGCGGGGCCGGGCGCAGTTCGGTGGTGGCGGTCATCTCGGGGCCGCCTTCCCCAGCAGCTCGATCACTCTGCTTCCCTCCTCGAGTAGTGCGAAATGGCCGCCGGGGAGCTCCACCCGTTCGAACGGCCCGATGGTGACGGCGCGCCACTGGTCGACCAGTTCGCGCGGCAGCGGATCCCCGGCACCGATGAACGCGGTGACCGGGCAGGACAGGACGGGCAGCGGCCCCGGCCGGTACCCGCGGAGCAGTTCGAGGTCGGCGCGCAGGACCGGGGTGAAGAGCGCGAGCAGCTCGGGGGAGCGCAGCAGCGCCTCGGGGATCCCCCGGTAGCGGTCGGCCAGGAAGGCGATCAGCTCGCCGTCCGAGAGCAGGTCGAAGCGCGGCAGGTTCGGGCGGGCGCAGTGCGGCGCGGCCGAGGCGGCGACGAACAGGTGCTCGGGGGAGCGTCCGTGACGCTCCGCCAGGTACCGCGCCAGCTCGAAGGCGACCACCGACCCCATGCTGTTGCCCAGCAGGGCGAACGGCGCGTCGAGCCACGGCAGCAGCGCGGCCGCCAGCTCGCGGACGAGCATGGCGACCGTGTCGGGACGTGGTTCGCTGCGCCGGCTCTCCCGGCCGGGCGGCTGGACGGGGACGACCTCCACCCGGCCGTCCGGCTGCCGCACCCAGCTGCGGTACGCGGTGGCCCCGCCGCCCGCGTGCGGCAGGCAGAAGAGCCGCAGCGGCGCCGCCTGCGCGGCGGCCGGGTACGGCAGCCAGGCGCTGCGGCCGGGTGCGGTCCGCCTCACCCGGCCGGCTGGGCGGCCAGCAGCCCGCCCAGGTGGGCGGTCAGGTCGGTCACCGTGTCGATGTCCCAGAGCAGGGTCGGCTCGACGGTGACGCCGAGCTCGTCCTCGATGTCGGCGCAGAGCGCGATCGCGTAGACCGAGTCGAGGCCGAACTCGGTGACCGGCACGTCGAGGGAGATCTCCTCGACGGGCATCGACAGGTAGAAGGCGATGCGGTCGATCAGGTAGGCCTGGATGCCGGCGGCCTCGCCGGGCGGTGCGGGGGTGGTCGGGTCGGTCTGGGTCATCGGGATGCCCCTCTCTGGGCTCTCTCGGTTCTCGGTCCGGTCAGCCCGGAATCCGCCGGGCGGTCAGGTCGAACATCGTGCGGTCGTGGAAGAGCTCGACGGCGGTCTCGAAGAGCTGCCGCTCGACCTGCTCGCGCTCGGCCGCGGTGAGCACCGCAGCGCCGCCGAGCCGCCGGGTCAGCCGGTCGAGCACCCCGAGCAGCGCGGCCCGGGGCAGCCGGTCCGGCGCCTGCCGGTGCACCCCGGCCGCGCAGCCCGCGGCGAACAGCACGGCGTAGCGCTCGGCCAGGGCGAGGGCTGCGGGGTCCGGGTCGGCGGTCGGGCCGGAGCGGGGCAGGGCGGAGCGGGACAGCGCGGCGCAGTCGGCGCCCAGGGCGTCGAGCTCGGCGCCCAGCCGGGTCGCGAACCGGGCCAGCGGGTCGTCGCCCGCGGCCCCCGGCGCCGCGGCGAAGACGGCCAGGGTGGCGAGGACGGGGTCCGGGGCCGCCGGGTCGGCCGTCGGCCGGCGCGGGTCCAGCGGCGGCAGCGGGCCGCCGAGGTCGAAGAGGTCCGGATCGGCCGGCGCACCCGGGGCGAGCCGCGGCAGGTGCGGCAGCACCAGCCTGAGCGTGTCGGCCCGGGAGGCCCGCAGCACGCCGTGGACGGTGAGGTCGCGGGCGGTCTTCTGGAAGATCGCGTGCGCGCCCTCGCGGATGAACCCCCGGGCGCCCAGCGCGGCCCGCAGCTCCTCGACGGCCGCCTGCACCGTCCGGGCCGCCAGCGCGTCCGCAGCCGGCGCCTGTCCGGCCGGGGCGTCGGGCACCAGGTGCAGGGCCCGGACCAGCACCGAGCCGAGCAGGTCGACGATCAGCAGGTCCTCCCGGGCCCGTGCCAGGACCGAGCGGACGTACGGGAGGTCGGCGACCGGCGCCCCGTAGAGCCGCCGGTCGAGGGCGTTGGCCAGGGCGGTGCGCAGCGCGGTGTCCAGCGGCCCGGCGGCCAGGCCGGCGGTGAACGCCCGGGTGAGCCGGTAGGAGCGGGAGGCGCCCTCGCGGTCGGCCGGGTCGGGTGCGGTCCGGCCGTCGAGCAGGGCGCCGGCCGGCACCGGACAGTCCGTCAGCTCAAGGCCGCCGAAGCGCAGTCCGCGCAGCCCGGCCGCGCCGACCGGCGGCAACTCGCGCACCCGGCCGTCGGCGGGCAACTCCGCGCGGTGGACCAGCACCGGGCCCAGGTCGGTGCGGAGCACCAGGGCGTCGGCCCGGTCGAGGCCGGCGGTGAACTCCTGCCGGCCGGAGAGCAGCCAGCCGCCTTCGGCGGGGCGGGCGGTGAACTCCGGGCGGTCGGGGGCCCCGTCCAGCGGGCCGGCCGGGGCGGCGATCCGGCCGCCCGACAGCAGCAGGTCGGCGACCGCCCGCTGCTGCTCCGGGCCGCCCGAGGTCCAGACCGGCGCCGCCGCCAGGAAGGAGCCGAAGCCGTGGTCCAGGCCCAGCGCCGGATCACGCCGCCACACCGCCTTCAGCAGCTCGGCGAGCTCGTCGGCCCGGGTGAGCCGGCCGCCGAGCGCGGCGGGGACGAACTCGGCGCCCAGGCCGTACTCGGCCAGCAGCTCCCCGGCGGCGGCGGGCGGCCGCCGCTGCTCGTCGGCGGCCAGCGCGGCGGCGTGGCCGGCGGGGTTGCCGGGGGCCCACGGGTCGCCGAGCAGTTCGTCGAGCTTCTCGGCGCTCATGAGGACCTCGCGGGGGAGCAGGGCAGCGGGGTGCCGAACGGGGTGGCGGTGGCCGCGGAGTGCGCGGTGGCCAGCAGGTGGTCGGCGAGCAGGGTGGCCGCCTGCTCGTCCGCGGGCGGGCGAGGGGTGCCGACCAGGTCGGCGAGGTCGGCGAGCAGGACGCGCAGGGCCGCGCGGGCCCAGAGCCCGTCCTGCCAGAGCGGTTCGCCCGCGTGCCGCTGCGCCTGGGTGGACCAGAGCCGCAGACAGGCGGTGCCGGCGTAGCAGAGCTCGTAGGCGGCGGCGAGTTCGTAGGCCGCCATCGGCGGGCGGGCGGCGGGGCGCACCTCGGCCATCAGCGCGGCCAGCCGCAGCGCGGCCGTGCGCAGCGCCGAGGCCAGCCCGGCCAGGTCGGCCGGCACCCCGGGGGCCGCCGCGAGGGCGTCGGCCAGGGCGGGCAGCGACTGCACCAGCGAGCAGCCGTGCCGGGAGAGCAGCGAGAGCGCGCCGCGGTCCAGCGGCCGCGGGCGCTCGCCGAGCGCCACCGCCTCGGCCAGGCCCTCGGCCTCGAAGCGGCCGGCGGCCAGGTTGCGGGCCAGCCGGGGGAACTGCTGGATCAGCGAGGCCCGGTTGACCGGGGTGCTGCCGTCGAAGACGGCGACCACGTCGTGGTCGCGGGCCAGCCGCTGGAAGGCGCCGTGCTCGTGGCCGTCGACCAGGGCCGAGCGGACGTCGAGCAGTTCGGCCAGCTCGCGGATCAACTCGGAGACCAGGGCGGGCGCGACCGACTTCACCACCGCGGAGACCACGCTCATCTCGCCGGTCAGGCTGTGCGCGGAGCGCACGCCGACCAGCGCGGCCGCCTCGGCGGCGGCCAGCCGGGCCGCGGACCGGGCCAGCACCGCGCGGCTCGCCCGGTCCGGTCCGCCGGGCCGGTCCGCCGCGTACCGGGCGGCCAGCCGGACGGCCTGCTCGCCCGCGCCCAGCGACATGGCAGAGCAGACGGTGCGGGTCAGCTGCAGGGCCCGCAGCGCCGTCTCGATGCCGGCGCCCTCCTCGCCGAGCAGCGCGTCGGCCGGCACGGTGGCGCCGGTGAACTCCACGCCCGCCAGGTCGATGCCGCGGATGCCGTGGGTGCGGATCTTCGGCAGCTGCCGCCAACCACCGCTCTCCAGGGACTCCTTGGCGACCAGGAAGATGCTGTGGCTGCGCGCGGTGCTGGCCTCGGCGGTGCGGGCCAGCACCGACAGGTGGGTGGCCCGGCTGCCGTTGTTGATCGGCCACTTGACGCCGTCGAGCCGGTAGCCGCCGGGCTGCGCGGTGGCCCGGGCCGAGCCGTTGACCAGGTCGGCGCCGTGCTCCGGCTCGGAGAGCGCGCAGCCCACCGGGGCACCGGAGAGCACCACCGCGGCGACCTCGGCCGCCTGTTCGGGGCTCGCGGCGAGCCAGACCGGGGCCACGCCCAGGTAGGTCTTGCCGTGCGCCACCGTCGCGGCCAGGTCGCGGCGGGCGACGGTGCGCCAGAGCCGAAGCATCACCTCGTGGTCGTCGAAGCGGCCGCCCAGCGGCTCCGGCACGTAGTACCGGTGCAGGCCGAACTCGTCCAGCCGGGCGCAGAGTTCCGCGGGGAACCGCTCGCCCTCGTCGTCGTCGGCCGCGCGGGCGGCGGTGGCCGCCCAGTCGCCGAGAAGGGCGTCCAGCTCCGCCTCGGGGCCGGCGGCGGGAGTGGCTGCGGGTGTGGCGGTCACCCGGCACCGCCGGCCGAGATGAGCTGCACCTCGGGCTCCAGCTCGGCGTGCAGCGCGACGAGTTCGCCGGACAGGAAGCGCTCGCGCATCGCCGACCGCTGGATCTTGCCGCTGGTGGTGCGCCGCACCGAACCGCGGCGGACCAGCACCACGTTGCGCACCGGCACGCCGAGCGCGGTGGTCAGCCGGCGGGCCACGGTGCTGGCCACGGCGGGCAGTTCGTCCTGCGGGGTGACCGGGTTGACCTCGTGGACCAGCACCATCCGCTCGTCCGGCGCGGTGACCCCGAAGGCCGCGCCGAGGAAGCCCTGCAGCGCCTCGTGCGAGGCCCGGGCCTCCTGCTCCACGTCGTTGGGGAAGAAGTTGCGGCCGCGCACGACCAGGATCTCCTTGATCCGGCCGGTGATGTACAGCTCGCCGTCGAGCACGGCGCCCAGGTCGCCGGTGCGCAGCCAGGGGCGGTCGTCGGCGCTGTCGGCGAGCCGGGCGTCGAAGAGCTCCGCGTTGAGCTCCGGCCGGTTCCAGTAGCCCGTCCCGAGGTTGCCGCCGCGCAGCCAGATCTCGCCGATCCGGCCGTCCGCCAGCTCCCGGCGGGTCTGCCGGTCGACGATCCGCAGCTCCATGTCGCCGAGCGTGCCGCAGCCGACCACCTCCTTGCCGACCGCCGCCGCGCCCTGCGCACCGGCCGGGACCGGCAGCAACTCGGGCCGCTCGGCGTGCTGCAGGGCGGCCTGGTCCGCGAGGAAGACCAGCGGGTCGCCGGCCGGGCGGCTGGCCGAGACGTAGGCGGTGGCCTCGGCCAGGCCGTAGCAGGGCGAGACGGCGCGCGAGCTCAGCCCGTAGGCGGCGAAGCGCTCGTTGAAGGCCCGCATGGTGGGCAGGTGGATCGGCTCGGAGCCGTTGAGGATGTAACGCACCCCGGTGAGGTCCAGCCCCACCAGCTTGGCGTCCGGGACCAGCCGGGTGCACAGGTCGAAGGCGAAGTTGGGCCCGGCGGTGACGGTGCAGCCGAACTTGGCGAGCATCCGCAGCCACTCCACCGGACGGCGGACGAAGTCGGCCGGCGACATCAGCACCACCCGGGAACCGAACAGCAGGCCGGCGGTGAGCAGCACGAACAGGCCCATGTCGTGGTGGAGCGGCAGCCAGCTGCCGAAGGTGTCCTCGGGGCCGAGCTTGCCGTGGGTGTTCATCGAGCGGGTGTTGGCCAGGACCGAGCCGTGGGTGAGCACCACCCCGCGCGGGGTGCCGGTCGACCCGGAGCTGTACTGGACGACGGCGACGGTGTCGCGGTCGGGTCGGCGGCCGTCGGCGAAGCCGGCGGGCGCCGTGCCCGGGCCGGCCTCGGCGGCCTCGACCACCGCCAGGTCCGCCAGGCCGTGCCCGCGGAACTGCTCGGCCAGCTCCGCGCCGCCGCCCGCGGGGGCGATCGCCAGGGCCGGGCGGCAGTCCTCGACGATGGCGGCCACCCGGTCGGTGGCGCTGGCGCCGCCGCCCGGCACGGGGGCCGGCACGGCGACCAGGCCGGCCAGCAGACAGCCCAGGTAGTACTCGACGAACTCGGCGCCGGTCGGCAGCACCAGCAGCACCCGCTCGCCGAGCGGCAGCCGCTCGGCCAGCCAGGCGGCGCGCAGTCCGGCGCGGCGGGCGAGTTCGGCATAGTCGACGGTGTCGTGGCCGGGTGCGGCCGAGCCGCGGTAGAGGGTCAGCGCGGCCCGCTCCGGGTGCGCGGCGACCCGCTCGGCGAACGCATCGCCCACGTTCTGGTGCACAGCGAGATCGAACGTCATGACGTTACCTCCAGGTTCGGGCGCCGCGCGGGGAGTCTCCACCCACTCGGTCGAAATCCCGGGACGACGGCCGTCCCGGGATTCCGGAATTCTGCTGAGGACTATGTCCCAGCGCGGTTCGCGGGATCAATGTCCGGCCGCCCCGGTACCCCGCGGCTGCATTGCCCGCCCACCCCCGCGGGGCCGTTCAACTGGGCCGCCGCGCCACTTGAACAGCCGCCCGTGGTAGCCGCGCCGTCCGCCGCTGTGCACCCTTGAGCAGGTGCGGCGGCCCGGGAGATGCTCACCGGACGATCGCCGAGCGACGGCCGAGGGGGCGGATGCGCATGGGCATCGCACCCCTGCCGTTCCACCATCTGGCATAAGGCAGGGGCTCTGTGTATTCTCCCGGCAACAGGGACGAAGAAATGCCGCGGTCTCCCCGGTGCGGGGCGGACGCCGTCAAATCCCTGATCATCCACCGATTGTCCGGTTCCACCGGACTACCGGAATCAGAATTCGATCCGGATATCCCGTTCGCCGAGTTCGGGGTCTCCTCGCGTGACGCGATGGCGCTGATCGGCGAGCTGCAGGCCGAGCTCGGCGTCGAACTCAGTCCGGTGCTGCTCTGGGAGCAGCCGACGATCGGGCTGCTCAGTGCCCGGATCGCCGAACTCGCCGCTTCCGAAGGCGAGTTGTCGAAAGAGCCGGCTGCCGGGGCGGAGCCGGCGCGGCCGGCGGCCGGGCCCGGGGACGAGCAGGCGATCGCCGTCGTCGGCCTCGGCTGCCGCTTCCCCGGTGCGGACGGGCCGGACGGGCTCTGGGAGTTGGTGCTCTCCGGCGGTGACGCGGTGGCGGCCGGCGCCGAGCTCGCCGCCCGGCGCGGCCTGCCCGGCGCCCACGGCACGCTGCCGGACGTCGACCTCTTCGACGCCGAGTTCTTCGCCACCGCGGCGCGGGAGGCCGTCCTGATCGACCCGCAGCAGCGGCTGCTGCTGGAGACGGCCTGGTCGGCGCTGGAGCACGGCGGCATCGTGCCGGGCGAGTTGGCCGGCACCCGGACCGGCGTCTTCGTCGGCATCAGCAGCGGTGACTACGGGCGGCTGGCGGCTCGCGAGGGCGGGCTCGACCTGCACGGCGTCACCGGGCAGGCGGCGAGCATCGCGGCCAACCGGCTCTCCTACTTCCTCGACCTGCGCGGCCCCAGCCTGGCGGTGGACACCGCCTGCTCCTCCTCGCTGCTCGCCGTCCACCTGGCCTGCGCCAGCCTGCGCGCGGGAGAGTCCGACACCGCGCTGGCCGGCGGGGTCAACCTGCTGCTGGCCGGCGAACTCACCGACGCCTTCCGCGAGGCGGGCATGATGGCCGCCGACGGCCGGTGCAAGACCTTCGACGCGAGCGCCGACGGCTACGTCCGGGCCGAGGGCTGCGGCGTGGTGGTGCTCAAGCGGCTCGCCGACGCGCTGCGCGACGGCGACACCGTGCATGCCCTGGTCCGCGGCTCCGCGGTGAACCAGGACGGCCGCAGCAACGGGCTGACCGCGCCCAACGGTTCGGCGCAGCAGGAGGTGATCCGGGACGCCCTGCGCAACGCCGGGGTGGCGCCGGAGGAGATCAGCTACCTGGAGGCGCACGGCACCGGCACCCCGCTCGGCGACCCGATCGAGGTCCGGGCGCTGGCCGCCGTGCTGGCTCCGGACGAGCGGGCCGGCGAGCCGCTGCTGATCGGCTCGGTGAAGACCAGCATCGGCCACGCCGAGGCGGCGGCCGGGATGGCCGGCCTGATCAAGGTGGTCGAGATGATCCGGCACCGCACGGTGCCGCCGCACCCGAGCTTCACCGGCCCCAACCCGCACCTGCCGGCCGGCCCCGGCTGGGCGGTCCCGGCCGAGCCGCGGCAGTGGCGCCCGAGCGGTGGCCGACTGCTGGCGGGCGTCAGCTCGTTCGGCTTCGGCGGGACCAACGCCCACCTGATCCTGGAGGAGCCCCCGGCCCCCATCGCACCGCCCGCCGGGCCGCCGGAGCCGGAGCGCGGCGTGGAGGTGCTGACGCTGAGCGCCCGCACCGAGCCCGCGCTGCGGACCCTGGCCGCCCGGTACGCCGAGCTGCTGCGCGCCGAACCGGGCCCCGCGCTCGGCGATGTCGCGCACCTGGCCAACACCCGCCGCACCCACTTCCGGCAGCGCGCGGCCGTGGTGGCCGGCAGCCGCGCCGAGGCCGTGGCCCGGCTCGACCGGCTGGCCGCCGGCGGCCCGGGTGTCCGCAGCGCCGGCGAACCCGGCCCGCTGGCCTTCCTGTTCAGCGGCCAGGGCTCGCAGTTCCCGTTGATGGCCGCCCAGTTGGCCGACACCAGCGCGGTCTTCCGGCGCGAACTGGAGCGCTGCGCCGACCTCCTCGACCGCCTGCTGGACCGGCCGCTGGCCCAGGTGCTGCGGCCGAGCGCCGACACCGCCGGCCTGCTGGACCGCACCGAGTACACCCAACCCGCCCTGTTCGCCGTGGAGTACGCGCTCGGCCGGCTCTGGCAGAGCTGGGGTGTGCGGCCCGACTACCTGCTCGGCCACAGCGTCGGCCAGCTGGCCGCGGCCTGCACGGCGGGCGTCTTCGAGCTGCGGGACGGCCTCCGGCTGGCCGCCGAACGCGGGCGCCTGGTCGCCCAGTTCGCGCAGCCCGGGGCGATGGTCGCGGTCTTCGCCGAGGAGCCGGCCGTGCGCGAGCTGCTCGCCGCGCTGCCGCAGGCGCCCAGCCTGGCCGTCGCGGCGGTCAACAACGCGGGCAACACCGTGGTGGCCGGCACCGCCGAGGACGTCGCCGAACTGCGCCGGGCGCTCACCGGCCACGGGCTGGACAGCCGCCCGCTGGGCGCCGGCTACGCCTTCCACACGCCGATGATGGCGCGCGCCGCCGAGGAGTTCGCCGCGGTCGCCGCCCGGATCGACTACCGGGCGCCGACCGTCCCGCTGGTCAGCGACCTGGACGGCACCCTGTTCGACGCCGGGCGGCGGCCCGACGCCGCCTACTGGACCGCCCACCTGACCTCGCCGGTCCGGTTCGCCGACGGCATCCGCCGGCTGCACGGCCTCGGCTGCCGCAGCTACCTGGAGGTCGGCCCGCAGCGGGTGCTGCTGGGCGCCGGCTCCCGCGAGGTGGCGGACGGGCTCTGGCTGCCCTCGCTGCGCCGCGAGGTGCCGGACTGGCAGGTCCTGGCCGAGTCCGCCGCGAGCCTGCACACCGCCGGCCGGCCCGTCGACTGGGCGGCTTTCGACGGCGAGCGGGCGCACCGCCCGGTCCGGCTGCCCGGCTATCCGTTCCAGCGCCGCTCGTACTGGCTGCCCACCGACCGCACCACCACCTCCGCCGGCGCGCCAGCCGCCGCGCCGACACCGAAGGGAAACGACGCAGCTATGCCGGAGAACGACACCTCGACGACCGCCAGGGAGAGGATCCTGGCGGCCATCGGCGACATCGTGGCGGGGGTGCTCGGCAGCGACCACCGGGTCGACCCCGAGGCCACCTTCCTGGAACTCGGCGCCGACTCGCTGACGCTCATTCAGGCGCTGCAGGCGGTCCAGCGGACCTTCGACATCACGATCCCGATCAGCCTGCTCTTCGAGGAGGTCAACACCACCGAGCTGCTGGCCGGTTACGTGCAGGCCAACGCCGCGCCGGAGCGGCTGGCGGAGGCGCTGGCCGACGCCGCGGCCCCGGCCGGTCCGGCTGCCGCCGCCGCGCCGGCGGTGCAGCAGGTGGCGCAGCCCGCGGTCGTCCAGTCCGCCGTCCAGCCGGCCGTCCAGCCGGTCGGGCAGCCCGCCGCACCGCTCTCCGGCAGCGCGGTCGAGCGGTTCCTGGAGGTGCACGCCCAGGTCATGCGGGAGGCCTCCGCGATGATCGCCGGGACCGCGGCCCCGGCTCCGGTGCAGCCGGCCCCCGCACTGCCCGCTGCCGCACTGCCCGCAGCCGTGCAGCCCGTGGCCGGGCAGCAGGCCGCGCGCCCCGCGGCCGCCCCGATCCCGGTCGCCGCCGCCAACACCTTCGTCGCCTTCAAGTCCGGCCGCGGCCCGGCCGCCCCCCGCCTCGGCGCCGAGCAGCGCGCCTACCTGGCCGAACTGGCCGACCGCTACTGCCGGTTCACCAAGGGCTCGAAGGAGTACGCGATCCGCGAGCGCCCCTGGCACGCGGACGTGCGGCACGCCCCGCAGCCCTTCCCCAACCTCAAGGAGCTGCGCTACCCGCTGGTCGTCGAGCGCTCGCTCGGCTCCCGGGTCTGGGACGTGGACGGCAACGAGTACGTCGACCTGACGGTCGGCTTCGGCGCCAACCTGTTCGGCCACCGCGAGCCGTTCATCGAGGAGGCGGTGGCGCGGCAGCTGGCGGCCGGCATCCACGTCGGCCCGCACAACCCGCTGACCGACGAGTTCGCCCGCCTGGTCAGGGAGTTGACCGGCAAGGAGCGCACGGTCTTCTGCAACACCGGCTCCGAGGCCGTGATGGTCGCGCTGCGGATCGCCCGGGCGGTCACCGGGCGGACCAGGATCGCCCTCTTCGCCGGCGCCTACCACGGCTCCGCCGACCCGGTGCTGGCCCGTCAGGACCCGGCCGGCAACGGCGCGAGCGTCCCGCTCTGCCCGGGCGTCCCGGACGCGGTGGGCAGCGACGCGATGGTGCTGCCGTACGGCGACCCGGCCTCGCTGGAGGCGATCCGCAGCCGGCTGCCCGAGCTCGCGGCCGTGCTGGTCGAGCCGGTGCAGAGCCGCCACCCCGACCTGCAGCCGGTGGAGTTCCTGCGCGAGCTGCGCCGGATGACCGAGGAGGCCGGGGTGGTGCTGATCTTCGACGAGGTGATCACCGGCTTCCGGATGCACCCCAACGGCGTGCAGGGCCTGTTCGGCATCGAGGCCGACCTCACCACCTACGGCAAGGTACCCGGCGGCGGCATGCCGGTCGGCCTGGTGGCCGGCCCGGCCCGCTACCTGGACGCCATCGACGGCGGCGCCTGGCTCTTCGGCGACCAGCCCTACCCGCGCTCGGCCCGCACCTTCTTCAGCGGCACCTTCTGCAAGCACCCGCTGATGCTCGCCGCCGGCACTGCCGTGCTGCGCGAACTGCACCGGCGCGGACCGGAGTTGCAGGAGGAGCTGAGCGAGCGGGTGCGCCGGCTGGCCGACCGGCTCGACCGGCTCTTCACCCGGGCCCGGGTGCCGATCTCGATCGCCCGGTTCGGCTCGCTGTTCCGGATGAAGTTCCCGCAGGAGAGCGAGCACTCGGAGAAGGTCGAGGCCTTCTACACCCTGCTGGCGCTGAACGGCGTCTACGTCTGGGAGGGCCGCAACTGCTTCCTGACCACCGCGCACACCGACGAGGACGTGGAGCGGATCGTCGCCGCCTTCACGGCCGCGCTGGACGAACTGGTCGAGGCCGGCTTCTTCCCCGGCGCCCGCCGCCCGAGCCGGCAGCTCGAGGCGGACGGCGAGCCGCTGGGGGAGGGCGTGCTGGACGCCTACCCGCTCACCACCGCCCAGCAGGAGATCTGGCTGCTGAACCAGCTGAGCCCGGGCGAGGCGCGCGCCTACCGGGAGAGCACCGTGCTGGAGCTGCGCGGCGAGCTGGACGCCGGCGCGCTGCGCGGGGCGCTGCGCGAGGTGCTGGCCCGGCACGACAGCCTGCGCACCGCCTTCGCGGCGGACGGCTCGCGGCAGCTGGTCGCGGCCGCCCCCGCGGAGCTGGAGATCCCGCTGGTCGACCTGGAGGGGCCGGTCGGTGAGGAGCGCGAGGCCCGGGTGCGGCAGTGGCTGGAGGCCCGCTCGCACACCGACGCCGACCTGGTGAACGGCCCGCTGGTGGAGGCCGCGCTGCTGCGGCTGGAGCCGGACTGCCACCGGCTGCTGCTGGCGATCCACCACCTGGTGGCCGACGGCTGGTCGTTCGGCATCCTGTTCGAGGAGCTGGCCGAGCTGTACAACGCCCGCCGGGCCGGAACCACCGCCCAGCTGCCGCCCGCCCCGCAGTTCCACGAGTTCGCCGAGGGCCGGGAGCGGTACGCGCTGAGCGCCGCCCGCGGCGCCGACGAGGCGTACTGGCGCGGCCTCTTCCCGGCCGGGGTCACCCCGGCCGAGCTGCCCGCCGACCGCGCCCCGGCCGCCGCCCCGACGCACGCCGGCGGCCAGTACGACTTCACCCTCGACGGCGCCACCGCCGAACTCCTCGGCACCGCCTGCGGGGAGCTGGAGACCACCCGGTTCACCCTGCTGCTGGCCGCCTACGGCTGCCTGCTGCACCGCCTGACCGACCAGCAGGAGCTGGTGATCGGCGTCCCGGTGGCGCTGCGCGAGGAGGCGGGCGCGGACCGGATCGTCGGCAACCTGAGCAACGTGCTGCCGATCCGATCCCGGCTGGCGCCGGGCACCACCGTGCGGGAGTACGCCCGCTCGATCCAGCGCGCGGTGCTGGAGGGCTTCGCGCACAGCGCCTTCCCGGCCTCCGAGCTGCACGACCCGGCGCGGACCGGGCCGCGCGGGCCGCTCTACACCACCTTCTTCAACCTGGACCGGATGGCCGCCGCCCCGCAGCTGGCCGGCCTGAACGCCGCCGTGCTGGCCACCCCCCGGCCGTACGCCAAGACCGGGCTGAACGTGGACGTCACGGCGCTGGGCGAGGGCCTGGCGGTCTCCTTCCAGTACGCCGCCGAGCTGTTCGACGAGTCGACGGTCCGCCGGCTGGCGGCCGGGTACGTCCGGCTGATCCGCGAGCTGGCCGCGCACCCGGACACCGCGGCCGAGGAGCTGGACCTGCTCGGCGCGGAGGACCGGCGGCGGATCCTGGAGCAGTGGCACGGCACCGGCCTGGCCGAGCAGCGGCAGACGCTGCCGGAGCTGTTCCAGCAGCAGGCCGACCGGACGCCCGAGGCCGTCGCGGTGGTCGACGGCGACCGGCGGCTGACCTACCGGGAGCTGACGGCCCGGGCCAACCGGCTGGCCCGCTGCCTGATCAAGCACGGGGTCGGCCCGGAGCAGCTGGTCGCGGTCTCGATGGGCCGCTCGGCCGAGCTGCTGACCGCCCTGCTGGCGGTCTGGAAGGCCGGCGGCGCCTACCTGCCGATCGAGCCCGGCTACCCGGCCGAGCGGATCGGCTACGTGCTGCGGGACGCCCGCCCCGCGCTGCTGCTCGCCGACTCCTCGGCCGGCGCGGTGCTGGCGGAGGCGGCCGAGCAGGGCGTGCCCGAGCTGGTGCTGGACGCGCCGGAGACGCTGGCCGCGCTGGCCAGGTTCGGCGACGGCGCCCCGGCCGCGCGCCGGCGCGGCGAGGCGCTGACCCCGGACCACCCGGCCTACGTGATCTACACCTCGGGCTCGACCGGCCGCCCCAAGGGCGTGGTGGTCAGCCACCGCAACGCGGTGGGCCTGTTCGCCTCGGCCGGGCAGCTCTTCGAGTTCGGCGAGGACGACGTCTGGAGCTGGTTCCACTCCTTCGCCTTCGACTTCTCGGTCTGGGAGCTCTGGGGGCCGCTGCTGAGCGGCGGCCGGGTCGTGGTGGTCCCGTTCGACACCTCCCGCTCGCCGGCCGACTTCGCCGAGCTGCTGGCCCGCGAGCAGGTCACCGTGCTGAGCCAGACGCCCTCCGCCTTCTACCAGTTGATGGCGGCCGAGGAGGGCCGCCCGGGCACCCTGGCCGGCCTGCGCACCGTGGTCTTCGGCGGCGAGGCGCTGGACCCGGCCCGGCTGGCCGACTGGTGGCGGCGCCACCCGAGCGGCGGCCCGCTGATGGTCAACATGTACGGCATCACCGAGACCACGGTGCACGTCACCTACCAGGCGCTGAACGCGGCCGGCGGCGAGGGCGGCAGCGTGATCGGACGGCCGATCCCGGGCCTGGGCGTCTACGTGCTGGACGAGCGGCTGCGCCCGGTGGGCGTCGGCACGGTCGGCGAGCTCTACGTGACCGGCTACGGGCTGGCCCGCGGCTACCTGGGCCGGGCCGGGCTGACCGCCGAGCGGTTCACCGCCTGCCCGTTCGGCGGCAGCGGCGAGCGCATGTACCGCACCGGCGACCTGGTGCGCTGGCAGGAGAACGGCCTGCTGGTCTTCGCCGGCCGGGCCGACGAGCAGGTCAAGGTGCGCGGCTTCCGGATCGAGCCGGGCGAGATCGCCGCGGTGCTCGCCGCGCACCCGCTGGTCGCCCAGGCCGCGGTGCTGGCCCGCGAGGACGAGCCCGGCGACCAGCGCCTGGTCGCCTACGCGGTGCCGGCCGGCGGTGCTTCGGCTGCCGAACTGCCCGAGCTGCTGCGCGCCTTGGCCGCCGAGCGGCTGCCCGAGCACATGGTGCCCAGCGCGGTGGTGCTGCTGGAGGCGCTGCCGCTGACCGGCAACGGCAAGCTCGACCGCAAGGCGCTGCCCGCCCCCGAGTACGGCCTGGCGGCCGGCCGGGGCCGCGGTCCGGCCGACGAGCGGGAGGAGGCGCTCTGCCAGGTCTTCGCCGAGGTGCTGGGCCTGCCGGCGGTCGGGGTGGACGACAACTTCTTCGCGCTGGGCGGGCATTCGCTGCTCGCCACCCGGCTGGTCAACCGGGTGCGGGCCCGGCTCGGCGCCGAGCTGGAGATCCGCGCGCTGTTCCGCTCCCCGACCGTGGCCGGCCTGGCCGCGGAGCTGGCCACCGCGGCCGGCGCCCGCACCGGTCTGACGGTCCGTCAGCGGCCGGAGCTGGTGCCGCTCTCCTACGCCCAGCAGCGGCTCTGGTTCATCGGGCAGCTGGAGGGCCTGAGCGCCACCTACAACGCGCCGATCGCGGTGCGGCTGACCGGCGCCCTGGAGCCGGCGGTGCTGGCGGCGGCGCTGCGCGACGTGCTGGAGCGGCACGAGGTGCTGCGCACCGTCTTCCCGACCGTGGACGGCGTGCCGCACCAGCGGGTGCTGCCGGCCGCCGAACTCGGCTGGGAGCCGGAGCTGGTCCGCGCCGAGCCGGCGCGGACCCCGGGACTGGTCGCGGAGGCGGCCCGGCACCGCTTCGACCTGTCCACCGAAGTGCCGCTGAAGGCCTGGGTGTTCGAGGAGTCGCCGGAGGAGCACGTGCTGGCCGTGGTGGTGCACCACATCGCCGGTGACGGCTGGTCGATGGGCCCGCTGGCCCGCGACGTCTCCACCGCCTACGCGGCACGGGCCGCCGGCCGGGCGCCCGAGTGGCAGCCGCTGCCGGTGCAGTACGCCGACTACGCGCTCTGGCAGCGCGAACTGCTCGGCGACGCCGAGCACCCGACCGAGCTGCAGACCGGCCAGGTGGAGTACTGGCGGGAGGCGCTGGACGGCGCCCCGGCCGAGCTGCCGCTGCCCTTCGACAGGGCCCGCCCGGCCGTCTCCTCGCACCGCGGGCACAGCACCGGCCTGGACGTTCCGGCCGACCTGCACGCCAGGCTGCTGGAGTTGGCCCAGGAGAACGGTGTGACCCTGTTCCTGCTGCTGCAGGCCGCGCTGGCCGCGCTGCTCTCCCGGCTCGGCGCCGGGACCGACGTGCCGATCGGCTCCGCGGTCTCCGGCCGCACCGACGAGGCGCTGGACGAACTGGTCGGCTTCTTCGTCAACACCCTGGTGATCCGCACCGACCTGACCGGCGACCCCAGCTTCACCGAGCTGCTGGCCCGGGTCCGGGAGGTGGGCCTGGCCGCCTTCGCCCACCAGGACGTGCCGTTCGAGCGGCTGGTGGAGGAGCTGGCCCCGGCCCGCTCGCTCGGCCTGCACCCGCTCTTCCAGACCGTGCTGACCATGCAGAACACCGGCGACGCGGTGCTGGAGCTGCCCGGCCTCGCGGTCGAGCTGCTGCACGTGGCCCGGCCGGCGGCCAAGTTCGACCTCGACGTGATCGTCGAGGAGGTGCTGGACGGCGGCGCCCCGGCCGGCCTGCGCGGCTCCGTCACGGTCGCGGCCGACCTCTTCGAGGAGCTGGCGGCCGCGGTGCTGGCCCGGCGGCTGGTCCGGGTGCTGGCGGCGGTCGCGGCCGACCCCGGCCTGCGGGTCGGCGAGCTGGAGCTGATGGACGCCGCCGAGCGGGAGCTGGTGCTGACCGGCTGGAACGCCGCGGCGGCCCCCGCCGCGGCGGCCCCCGCCGGGGCGGTGACCGTGCCGGAGCTGTTCGCGGCGCAGGCGGCCCGCACCCCGGAGGCGGTCGCGGTGGTGGCCGGCGGCGACCGGCTGAGCTACGCCGAGCTGGACGCCCGGTCGAACCGGCTGGCCCACCACCTGGCCACCCAGGGCGTGGGCGCCGAACGGGTGGTCGGCCTGGTGCTCGACCGCTCCGTGGAACTGGTCACCGCGCTGCTGGCGGTCTGGAAGGCCGGCGGGACCTACCTGCCGATCGACCCGTCCTACCCGGCCGAGCGGATCTCCCACATGCTGCTGGACGCCCGGGCGGCCGTCGCGATCGGCACCGCCGAGGTGATCGACGACCTGCCGGCCGGCCGGGTGCGGATGCTGACCATCGACGACCCGATGACGGCGGCGCGGATCGCCGGCCAGCCGTCGACGGCGCCGGAGCAGCTCCCGGCGGCCGACCGGGCCGCCTACGTGATCTACACCTCCGGCTCCACCGGCCGCCCGAAGGGCGTCGCGGTCACCCACCGCGGGCTGGCCAACTACCTGGCCTCGGTGCCGGAACGGCTGGGCTTCGCCCCGGCCGGCGGCCGCTACGCGCTGCTCCAGGGCCAGGCCACCGACCTGGGCAACACCGTGCTCTTCGCCAGCCTGGTCTCGGGCGGCGAGCTGCACCTGCTGCCGGTCGAGGCGGCCACCGACCCGGCGGCGGTCGCCCGCTACCTGGCCGAGCACCGGATCGAGCACCTCAAGGCGGTGCCCTCGCACCTGGCGGCGCTGGGCTCCGGCGGGCTGGACGCGGTGCTGCCGAGCGGATCGCTGGTGCTCGGCGGCGAGGCGGCCCCGGCCGCCTGGCTGACCGAACTGTTCGAGGCGGCCGGCGACCGGCCGGTCTTCAACCACTACGGCCCGACCGAGACCACGATCGGCGTGGCCACCGTCCGGCTGACCCCCGAGCTGGTGGCCTCCGGCCGGGTGCCGGTCGGCAGCCCGGTGCCGGGCAACCGGCTGTACGTGCTGGACGAGCGGCTGCGGCCGGTGCCCGCCGGGACCACCGGCGAGCTGTACGTGGCCGGCGCGGGCCTGGCCCGCGGCTACCTGGGGCGGTACGCGCTGACCGCCGAGCGGTTCACCGCCTGCCCGTTCGGCGAGCCCGGTGAGCGGATGTACCGCACCGGGGACCTGGCCCGGTGGAACGGCCAGGGCCTGCTGGTCTACGCCGGCCGGGCCGACGAGCAGGTGAAGATCCGCGGCTTCCGGGTCGAGCCCGGGGAGGTGGCCGCCCTGCTGGCGGGCCACCCCGGGGTCGACCGGGCCGTGGTGGTGGCCCGCGAGGACGTGCCCGGCGACAGGCGCCTGGTCGCCTACGTGGTGCCCGGGGAGCCGGGCCAGGCGGCCGAGGAACTGCCCGGCGAGCTGCGCGACCTGGTGGCCGGGCGACTGCCCGAGCACATGGTGCCCAGCGCGGTGGTGCTGCTGGAGGCGCTGCCGCTGACCGGCAACGGCAAGCTCGACCGCAAGGCGCTGCCCGCCCCCGACCCGGCCGCCGCCCGGGTCGCCGGCCGGGAGCCGCGGACCCCGCAGGAGGTGATGCTCTGCCAGGTCTTCGCCGAGGTGCTGGGACTGCCCTCGGTGGGCGTGGACGACAACTTCTTCGACCTGGGCGGCCACTCGCTGCTGGCCACCAGGCTGGTCAACCGGGTCCGCGCGGTGGCCGGCGCGGAGCTGGAGATCCGTGCGCTGTTCCAGACCCCGACCGTGGCCGAACTGGCGCCCGGCCTCGGCGGCGAGCAGGAGGTCCGGCCGGCCCTGCGGCCGATGCGCCGGTCCTGACGACCCGTCCGCCCCGTCCGCCCCGCCCGGGTGTCCGTTCAACTGCGCCGCCGGCCCGGTTGAACGGACACCCGGCCCGCCGGGGTGCCCCGGCATTTCCGCGACCGCCGCGGAATGGCCCGGTAATTCGGCCGGAGAATTCCGCCGGCCGACCGCGGGAACGGCTATTGATCGACCGGACGACGCTGCGGCATAGTGGTCCGGGCGGTGCCGATGAACCCGCCGAAAGACCATCCGAGAGAAATGACCGCCCGGGATATCCCGGTCCCGGGCCGATGAGAGGAATTCCGATGGCGAACCCGTTCGAGAACCCCGACGCCAGCTACATCGTGCTGGTCAACGACGAGGGCCAGCACTCGCTCTGGCCGGTCTTCATCGAGGTCCCGCAGGGCTGGCGCTCGGTCTACGGCGAGGCGCCGCGCCAGGACTGCCTCGACTACATCGAGCAGAACTGGACCGACCTGCGCCCGAAGAGCCTGATCGAGGCCATGAGCGGAAAGTGAGCGGAAAACCGGGGAGAAAACCGCGGCCGCCCCTGGGGGGCGGCCGCGGAATCCCCGGGGCCGGAGAATCCGGCAGTGGTATCCAGAACAGCCACCGGACCATTCGAAGGGGGTAGCTCCATGGCTGTGCAGGACATCGCATTCGTCGAGCTGTACACCCGGGACAAGGTGTCCGCGGTCGACCGCCTGGTGTCGGCCACGGGCTTCACCCGGGTCGCGGACAGCGTCGCGGCCGACCGGAGCTCGGTCCTGCTGCGGCGGGGCGGGGCGCAGCTGGTGGTCACCTCGGGCCGGGGCATCTGGCGGTTCCTCGACGACCACGGCGACGGCGTGGCCGACATCGCCTTCGGCTGCGCGGACGTCGCGCGGGCCGAGGCCGCCGCGCTGGCCGCCGGGGCGCAGCCGGCCGGCCCGGACCGCGGGCTCCCGGTGTTCGCGGGCTTCGGCGCGGTGGTCCACACCCTGGTCCCGCTGCGGGCGCTGCCGCCCGGCCGGAACTGGACCCCCGTCCCCGGGCCGGCCGCCGGCCCGGCCGTCCGGCTCGACCACCTCGCGGTCGGCCTGCCGGCCGCCGCCGTGCCGCGGTACGCCCGGCTGTACCGGGACGCCTTCGGCCTCGACCGCCGGGACGAGGCGGCGGCGGACCGGGTGGCCCTGCGGGCCGCCGGCGGACGCACCCTGCTCACCCTGGCGGCCGCCGACACCGGCCCTGAGGTGCGCCACCTGGCCTTCCGGACCGGGGACGGCGAGCACCCCGGCGACCTGCTCGAACTCGCCCCGAGTACGCCGTACGCAGCCTTCGAGCGCTCCGTGCCGGCCGTCCGGTGACCGGCCCGGGCGGCACGCCGCTGTTCACCCTGGCCGACTACGCCGACGCGGCGCGGAAGCTCACCGACCCGGCCGTCTGGGACTTCCTGGCCGGCGGCGCCGGCCGGGAGCAGACCCTGGCGGCCAACCTGGCCGCCTTCGAGGGCATCCGGCTGCGGCCGTCGGTGCTGACCGGCGCCGGCCTGCCCGACACCCGCACCCGGCTGCTCGGGCGGGACTGGGCGGCACCGCTGGGCATCGCGCCGATGGCCTACCACACGCTCGCCGACCCGGCGGGGGAGGCGGCCACCGCCGGGGCCGCCGGCGCGGCCGGCCTGCCCCTGGTGGTGAGCACCTTCGCCGGCCGGACCTTCGAGTCGATCGCGGCGGCCGCCGCCGGACCGCTCTGGCTGCAGGTCTACTGCTTCCGCGACCGGGCCACCACCCGCGCGCTGATCGAGCGCGCCGAGCGGGCCGGCTTCGAGGCGCTGGTGCTGACCGTGGACGCCCCGCGGCTCGGCCGCCGGCTGCGCGACCTGC
Organism: Kitasatospora sp. NPDC006697; assembly: GCF_042869935.1. Lineage (NCBI taxonomy): Bacteria > Bacillati > Actinomycetota > Actinomycetes > Kitasatosporales > Streptomycetaceae > Kitasatospora > Kitasatospora sp. NPDC006697. Next base: position 167,095 of record NZ_JBIAGU010000018.1, on the reverse strand, counting down.
GCAACGGCTTCCGGCTCCCGCCGGGCATCGGGCCGGCCAACCTCACCGGCACCGGCTTCGACTCGCCCAGCGGCCACGCGCTGACCGCCTTCGACCCCGTGCTGGACTGGTCGGTGCTCGACTGGTTCCGCTCGGTCAGCCCGCTGCCGGTGCTGGTCAAGGGCGTGCTGGGCGCACCCGACGCCCGCCGGGCGGTCGAGGCCGGCGCGGCCGGGATCGTGGTCTCCAACCACGGCGGCCGCCAACTCGACGGCGCCCCAGCGACGTTGGACGTGCTGCCGGAGGTCGCAGCGGCGGTGGCCGGGGCCTGCCCGGTGCTGCTCGACGGCGGCGTGCGCCGCGGCCGCGACGTGCTGGCCGCACTGGCGCTGGGCGCCGACGCGGTGCTGCTCGGCCGCCCGGTGCTGCACGGCCTGACGGTCGGCGGGCAGCAGGGCGCCGCCGGGGTGCTGGACCTGATCACCGAGGAACTGGCGGAGACGATGAGCCTCGTCGGCGCCGGTTCGATCGCCGACATCGGAGTGGAACACGTGTACTCGCCCAGCGCCGTCGCACCCGCGCCGGCCCGCCCCCGGACCGCCCCGCCCGCCGGGCCCGCCGTGCTGCGGAAGGAGGAGCTGCACGGCAGCCTGGCCGACCCGGTGCTCGACACCATGAACTTCCTCAACGAGATCACCCACCGCTACCCGGAGGCGGTCTCCTTCGCCCCCGGCCGTCCCTACGACGGCTTCTTCGACACCGAGCAGATCATCGACCACCTGCGCCGCTACCTGGAGCACCTGGAGCAGGGCGGCGCCTCGCCCGGGGCGATCCGCTCCGCGCTCTTCCAGTACGGCCCGGCGGCCGGCCAGATCCGCGAGGTGATCGCCGACTGGCTGCGCCGGGACGAGGGCATCGAGGTGGCGCCGGAGGCCGTGGTGGTCACCGTCGGCGCCCAGGAGGCGATGTTCCTGGCGGTCCGGGCGCTGATCTCCCGGCCGGAGGACGTGCTGCTGGTCTCCAGCCCCTGCTACGTGGGGATCACCGGCGCCGCCCGGCTGCTGGACGTCGAGCCGGTGGCGGTGGAGGAGGGGCCGGCCGGGTTCGAACCGGCCGCGCTGGAGGCCGCGATCCGGGCCGAGCGGGCCCGCGGCCGCCGCCCCCGCGCCTTCTACGTGATCCCCGACCACTCCAACCCCTCCGGCGCCACCATCGGGCTGCGGGAGCGCCGGGAACTGCTCGACCTGGCCGCCCGGGAGGACCTGCTGATCCTGGAGGACACCCCCTACCGGCTGGTCAGCCCCGGTGCCCAGCTGCCCACCCTCAAGGCGCTCGACCGCGACCGCCGGGTACTGCACCTGGGCTCGCTCTCCAAGACCCTCTTCCCCGGTGCCCGGGTGGGCTTCGCCATCGCCGACCAGGAGGTGGTGGACGCCGCGGGCGGCCGCGGCCTGCTGGCCGACGAGCTCACCAAGATCAAGAGCATGATCACGGTCAACACCTCCCCGGTGAGCCAGGCCGTCGCGGCCGGCATGCTGCTCTCGGCCGGCGGCAGCGCCGCCGAGCTCAACGCCAAGAACGCCGCCCACTACGGGGACGCGATGCGGGCCGTGCTCGACGCGCTCGCCGCGCAGTTCCCGGCCGCCGAGCGGGAGGCCCTCGGGGTGCGCTGGAACGAACCGGCGGGCGGCTTCTTCCTGGCCGTCACGGTGCCGTTCCGTGCCGACAACGCCGCCCTGGTGCAGTCGGCCGAGGAGTACGGCGTGATCTGGACCCCGATGTCCTACTTCCACCCGCGCGGCGGCGGCGAGCACAGCCTGCGCCTGTCCGTCAGCTACCTGACCCACGAGGAGATCGCCGACGGGATCGCCCGCCTGGCGGCCTTCATCCGGGCCCGGGCCATCCCGGCCTGAGGCCCCGGCCGACCCGACCGAGCCGGCCCGCACAGCCCCTCAGGAAAGCCACCGCTCTTCATGAAAGGACGGCCGATCTTGTCGGTAGCAGCAGTGCGCCCTGTCCGCAGCAGGACCCGTATGTGGGGATGGATCTTCCGATGACCGTCAGCATGGCCACCCGTCCGAGCCCCGCCGCCGGGGCACCCCTGATCGCCGAGGGCAGGCCGGCGCCCGAGGCCAAGAACGGCCCCGGCACCGCCCGGATCGCCGGCGTCGGCACCGCCAACACCGAGCACTCCTACAGCCAGCGGGAACTGCTGGACATCTTCGGCATCACCGACCCCAAGGTCCGTTCGGTCTTCCTCAACAGCGCGATCGAACGCCGCTACCTCACCGTGCCGCCGCGCGACGCCCAGGGCGTCGTGCTCCCCGAGGCGCAGGGCGAACTGCTCGCCAAGCACAAGCGGCTCGCCCTGGACATGGGCGCCAGGGCGGTCCGGGCCTGCCTGGAGAACGCCGGCCTCGACCTGTCCGACATCGACTACCTGTGCTGCACCACCACCACCGGCTTCCTCACCCCCGGGCTGAGCGCCCACCTGATCCGGGAGATGGGCATCCTGCCCCGGACCAGCCGGGTGGACGTGGTCGGCATGGGGTGCAACGCCGGGCTCAACGCCCTGAACGCCACGGCCTCCTGGGCCGCGGCCAACCCCGGGAAGGTCGCGGTGATGCTCTGCGCCGAGGCCTGCTCGGCCGCCTACGTGATCGACGGGACGCTGCGCACGGCCGTCGTCAACAGCCTGTTCGGCGACGGCGCGGCCGCCATCGCCCTGGTCGCCGACGCGCCGGACACCGCCTACGCCCCGGCCGACGTGCCGGCCGGCGCCGGCAGCCCGCGGATCCTCGGCTTCGCCAGCCACCTGATCACCGACGCGATCGAGGCGATGCGCTACGACTGGGACGACGTGCAGGGCAAGTTCAGCTTCTACCTCGACCCGCAGGTGCCCTACGTGGTCGGCGCCAACGCGGAGCAGGTGGTCGACCGGCTGCTGGCCGGCGCCGGGCTGCGCCGCAGCGACATCGGCCACTGGCTGGTGCACTCCGGCGGCAAGAAGGTGATCGACGCGGTCCGGGTCAACCTCGGCCTGACCCGTCACGAGGTCCGCCACACCACCGGCGTGCTGCGCGACTACGGCAACCTGTCGAGCGGCTCCTTCCTGTTCTCCTACGAGCGGCTGCTCCAGGAGGGCGTCACCCGGGCCGGCGACTACGGCGTGCTGATGACCATGGGCCCCGGATCGACCATCGAGACCGCATTGCTGCAATGGTGACGGAGAGTCAGATGAAGAACAGTCAGACGAACAGCGGCGAACACGCCCCGGCCGAGGACCTGGTGCTGCGGGTCGACGGCCGGCGGGTGCTCTCGCCCGAGGCGATCGCGGCGGTCAACACCGTCTGCGACAGCGCCGAGGACCGCGGCGGCCGCGGCCGGGTCGTCGTCCGGGTCTCCGGGGTTCCGGAACCGGGCGCGCGCAACGAGGAGTTGACCGTCTCCCTGGTCAGCAAGTGGGAGCGGGCGGTGCGCCGGCTGGAGCGGCTGCCCGCGACCACGGTGGCGATCGCCGACGGCGACTGCGGCGGGCTGGCCCTGGAGGCGCTGCTCGCCACCGACTACCGGATCGCCACCGGCTCGGTGCGCCTGGTGGTGCCGGTCGGCGACGGCGGGACCTGGCCGGGCATGGCGCTCTACCGCCTCGCCCAGCACGGCCCCACCGCCACCGCGATCCGCCGCGCGGTGCTCTTCGGCACCCCGGTGGAGGCCGCCGACGCGCTCGAACTCCACCTGGTGGACGAGCTGGTGGAGGACCTGCCGGCCGCCCTGGCGGTGCTCCGGCAGCGGGTCGGCGCGGTCTCCGGCGCCGACCTGGCGGTCCGCCGGCAGCTGATGGTGGACGCGCCGACCACCAGCTTCGACGAGGCGCTCGGCCTCCACCTGGCCGCCTGCGACCGCCTGCTGCGGCGCGCGGCGGTCGGAGCGGCCTCGTGACCGCCGGCCTGGCGGCCGACCTGCTGGCCGTCCGGGCCGAACTGCCCGGCGCCCGGCAGGCGCTGGCCGCGGCGGCCGCGTACACCGAGGACCTGCTCGCCGTGCTGCCCGCGCCGCAGCAGCGCTCGGTGCAGCAGCGGGCCGCCGCCGCGGCGGCCATCGACGAGACCAGGACGCTGCGCGCCGCCTTCCTGGACGTGCACACCGAGGAGGTCTACCAGGAGCTCACCGCGGACCGCAGCCGCCACCTGCGGGTCGCCGAACTGGCCCGGGCGGCCGCCGAGGCCTTCCCCGGGCTCGTCCCCACCGAGGCCCAGCTGGCGGCCGAACGGCGGCTGCCGCAGGCCGGCAAGGAGGGCCACGAGATCGACCAGGGGCTCTTCCTCGGTCGGGTGCTGGCCTCGCCGACGGCGGGCGGGCACCTGCTGGACGCGATGCTCCGGCCGACCGAGCGGGCGCTCGAGCTGCTGCCGGAGTTCACCCGGACCGGCCGGCTCGACCTGGGCTCGGTCCGGCTGGAACGCTCCGCCGGGGCGGCCCGGCTGACCATGTGCCGGACCGACAGCCTGAACGCCGAGGACAACCGCCAGATCGAGGACATCGAGACCGCGGTGGACCTGGCCCTGCTCGACCCCGCGGTGGAGGTGGCGCTGCTGCGCGGCGGCGAGATGACCCACCCCCGCTACCGGGGCCGGCGGGTCTTCAGCGCCGGCATCAACCTCAAGGCCCTGCACGGCGGCGGGATCTCGCTGACCGACTTCCTGCTGCGGCGGGAGCTCGGCTACCTCCACAAGATCCAGCGCGGGCTGCTGACCGGCGACGGCCCCGGCTGGGGTCCGCGCACCGTGCAGAAGCCCTGGGTGGCGGCGGTCGACGGCTTCGCGATCGGCGGCGGCTGCCAGCTGCTGCTGGTCTTCGACCACGTGCTGGCCGCCGACGACGCCTTCCTCAGCCTGCCGGCCGCCAAGGAGGGGATCATCCCGGGCGCCTCCAACTTCCGGCTCGGCCGGGCTGCCGGGCACCGGCTGGCCCGGCAGGTGATCCTCGAGGGGCGGGAGATCCGGGCCACCGAGCCGGACGCCCGGCTGCTGGTCGACGAGGTCCACCCGAGCGGGCCCGAACTCGACCTGGCGATCGAGCGCAGCCTGGAGCGGCTGCGCGGTCCCGCGGTGGTCGCCAACCGCCGGATGCTCAATCTGGCCGACGAGTCGCTGGACGGATTCCGCCGCTACATGGCCGAGTTCGCCCTCCAGCAGGCGCTGCGGCTGTACAGCTCGGACGTCATCGAGAAGGTCGGGCGGTTCTCCGGCGCGGCGGCGAACCCCCGATGAGCGAGCCGGACCGGCCCCGGGTCCGGTACGAGAAGGAGGGCCACCTCGCCCGGGTCACCCTCGACCGGCCCGACCGGCTCAACGCGATGGACCTGCGGATGCACCGGGAGCTGGCCGAGGTCTGGGACGACGCCGAGGCGGACGACCGGGTCCGGGTCGTGGTGCTGACCGGTGCCGGGGAGCGTGCCTTCACGGTCGGGCAGGACCTGCACGAGCGGGCCCGGCTGGACCGGGAGGGGGTGCCCCGGTCCAGCTTCGGCAGCCGGGGCCAGCCCGGCTGGCCCCGGCTGACCGAGCGGTTCGCCTTCTCCAAGCCGGTGCTCGCCCGGGTCGACGGCTACGCACTGGGCGGGGGCTTCGAGCTCGCCCTGGCCTGCGACCTGATCATCGCCTCGGAGCGGGCGGTGTTCGCGCTGCCGGAGGCCGGTCTCGGGCTGGTGCCCGGGGCCGGCGGGGCCTTCCGGCTGGCCCGGCAGCTGCCGCTCAAGGCCGCGATGGGCTACCTGCTGACGGGGCGTCGGATGGACGCCGCGACCGCGTTCGGCTTCGGCCTGGTCAACCAGGTGGTGCCGCCCGCGGAGCTCGACGACTGCGTGGCGGAGTGGACCGGCGCCCTGCTGCGCAGCGCCCCGCTGGCGGTCCGGGCGATCAAGGAGGCGGTGCTGCGGTCGGTGGACATGCCGCTGCCGCAGGCCTTCGAGACGCCCTTCACGTGGGAGCAGCGGCGCCGCGGCAGCGCGGACGCCGTCGAGGGCCCGCGCGCCTTCGCGGAGCGCCGCGAGCCCCGCTGGCAGGGCGCCTGAGCACCCCGCCGGCCCCCGCCCCCACGGCGGGGGCCCGGCCCGCCCCTCCGACCGCGGCCCCGCCCCCACGGCGGGGCCGCGGCCGCATCGGGGAATCCGTTCGCCGGGCCGAGGATTGACGGTCGGTCAACACCGCGCGCGGCGGCGGATATCAGCGCTGCCGATCGGATCGTGTCCGAAGCGGGAGAGCAGCCGCCGGAGCGCTAGAGCCAGCCCTTCTGGGCCGCCTTGAGGCCGGCCTCGAAGCGGCTGGTCGCATTCAGCCGTTCCATCAGCGCGGCCATCTGGCGGCGCACGGTGCGGGCCGAGACCCCCAGCCGGTTGCCGGCCGCCTCGTCGGTCAGCCCGGTGCCGAGCAGCGCGAGCAACTCCCGGTCGAGCTGGGTGAGGCCGGTGTCGGCGTCCGGGGCGCGCTGGGCGCCCAGCGGGATCGCCGTGGACCAGGCCTGGTCGTAGACCGCGGCCAGCGCCGCGACCACCGCCGGCTCGCGGGTGCAGAGCGCGCCGAGCCCGGTGTTCTTCGGGTCGATCGGCACCACCGCCACGGTGCGGTCGAAGATCAGCATCCGCGGCGGCAGCACCGGCGCGGTGCGCACCTGCCCGCCGGCCTCGGTCATCCAGCGGGCGTAGGCCCAGGTCGCCGGGTCGTTGCGGGCGCTCTCCTGGTAGAGCGAGTAGAGCTGGACGCCGCGATCCAGCGCGCTCTGGTCGAGCGGGCGGGCGGCCTTGAGGGTGGCCTCGGAGTGGCCGCCTCCGGCCATCACCGACAGGCACTCCCCGGCCACCTCCTGGGCCAGCACCTCCAGCCGCCCCTGGATCGCGTCCAGCCCCACCAGGCGCTGGGATTCGCGGTCCTTGCCGTTCTCCTGCAGATCGGCGTACTGCGCGACGGTCTCCGCGACCCGCGCCTTGCTCGCGGCGAGCTCCTGCTGACGGCGGGCCAGTTCGGCCTCCTGCCGGCGCAGCAGCGCCGCCAGCCCGATGTCCGGGCTGACCACGCGCAACTGACCCGGCGTCTCGCGCGATTCGCGCAGCAGGGTGGATCGCACCAGTTCGTCGAGGGCGGCCCGGACCCGGTGCTCCGGGAGGCCCAACTGTTCACACAGGTCGGAGATGCCGAGCAAAGGTGCTTCCAACATCGCCTGGTAGAGGTCCTCGGCGTCCTGTCCAAGTCCCAGTGCCTGCAGCACGAGTAAACGCCCCCCACAGTTCGGGCCGGACAACCCCCGTGGCCCGGCACGCCACCCGTGATCCTCGCAAACGCCCTAGTGCGGCACAAGGGGCTGTGGGCTGAGTTTGCCTCGCCGGACCGGGATTTGGAGGCACTGTGTGCGTCGGGGATGAGGTGTTCGCGTCGAGGACGGTGCGTTGACCGACGGGTGCGCGGCCGCCCCCCGCCCGGGAGCTGTCCTACATGGGCCAGGCATATTGCGTCCAGCTCGAATGCCTATCCAGGCCCGCTCGAGGCTGGGCAGGATGTGACTCGTCAGCCCGGACCGGAACACGGAACGGGAGACGGAAATAGGGAACCGGCGATTCCGGACCGGAATTCCCGATAAACGCAGGTGGACGAGTTCCGCCGCATTTCCGCCGAGCCCCGGTGATTTCCACCGAGTTCCGCGCCAGCACTCATCGAATCGAGACGGGGACACCGCCATGCTCAGAAACGCCCGCACCCTGATGGTCGCCGGTCTCGCCGCCGCCGCGATCGCCGCCGGCGCCGCCGCCGCCCAGGCCGACACCGGCTCCGCGGCACCGGCCGCGACCAGCCCGGCCGCGACGCCCACCCCGAGCCCGAGCGCCTCCCCCTCGTCCGACTGCATCGCCTGGGAGTAGCGCCATGCGGCTCGCCCGCCTCTTACTGACCGGCCCGGACCCTGCGACCCAGCAGACCGCCGAGTTGCTCGTCGACATCCTGTGGACGCACCTCGAACCCGGGCACCACATCGAGCACATCACCGCCACCGCCACGTCCAGTGGAATCGACCTGGCCGTCTTCGTGTCCAGCGGTGTCGGGGACCCGGCCCGCCACGCCCGTTGGCTGGTCGGGGAGATCATGGGCCAACTGCCGTCACTGCACCAGTGGCGATGCGGCCCGGACTGAGCGGCCGGGGCGACGACCCTCCCGACGGCCGGCGTGACGACTGCCGTCGAGGGTGTCCGGACTCCGTTCCAAGCATTCGTTCGTGCGACATAAGGGGGAGAGAGGATGATGGATCGGCTGAATTTCGGTGTCACCGAGCCCGCCCGTGCGGTGCGGGCCGTCGAAGCGGTCGGCCCGTCGGGGCCGGCCGGAACGCAGGAGCCGGCCGCCACCGGTACCCGGGAGGTGGTGGCGGTCCCGATCGCCGCGCTGGTGCCTGCCGGGTCGGTGCGCTCGGCGGGATACGACCCGGAGCACGTCAGGGCGTTGGCGGAGGTGGACGGACCGCTGCCGCCGATCCTGGTCGACCGCCGCACCATGCGGGTGATCGACGGCGAGCACCGCCTGCTGGCCGCCCGGTCCCGCGGTGCCCGGACGATCGACGTCGAGTTCTTCGACGGCAGCAGCGAGGACGCCTTCCTGCGGGCGGTGGAGGCGAACACCGCCCACGGTCTGCCGCTGTCCCAGTCCGACCGGCGGGCCGCCGCCGAGCGGATCATCAACTCGCACCCCTACATGTCGGACCGGGCGATCGCCCGGGTCGCCGGCCTCGGCGCCAAGACGGTGGCGGCCATCCGCCGCCGGGCCGCGGACGGGCTGCCGGAACTGGCCGGGCGGATCGGCCGGGACGGCAGGGTGCGACCGTTGAACAGCGAGGCCGGCCGCCAGCGGGCCGCCGAACTGATCGCCCGCAGCCCGCACGCCTCGCTGCGCGAGGTGGCCCGGCAGGCCGGCATCTCGCCGGCCACGGTGAGCGACGTCCGGCGCAGGCTGGAGCTCTTCCAGGACCCGCTGCCGGGCCGCAGCGCCACGGCCCGCGAGGGCGAGCCCGGCGCGGAGGCGGCCAGACCGGCGGTCTCGGTGCCGGCACAGCGGCACCGGGGCGAGCGCCGGGCCCGGACGGACCACCGGGACCCGGCCCAGTTGCTGGAGAAGCTGGTGCGCGACCCCTCGCTGCGCCACAAGGAGGAGGGCAGGCAGCTGCTGCGCCTGCTGCAGCAGAACGCGATCGGCCGGCAGGGCTGGTCGGAACTGACGGAGGTGGTGCCCTCGCACTGCCGGGACCTGGTGGTGGACCTCGCCCGGCAGTACGCCGAGACCTGGCAGGGGTTCGCCCAGGAGCTGGACGAGAAGGTGCGCGCGGTCGGATACCCGGTGGCCCCACCGGAGCCCGCCGGCGCGGCCGGCTTCTGATCACGGGATCGCAGTCGGGCGGAACTGTCCGCCCAAGGCTCGGGCTGGTCGTCGCGGGGGACTGATGCAGCCGGTGGTCCCGCCCGTCGCGGTGCGGCGGGGGGAGCTTCGCCCCTTCTTCACTCCAACGGGTGACAGTGATCCATGAGTTGCCGTTGGGTCAGCTGATCCGGCAAGAAGATGACGCTCTCATCACATCCATGGGAGCGTCATCTTGTCGTCACCTACCGTTGTCCGCTCGGCCGCGCTGCTCGCCGCCGTCACCGCGCTGACCGCCCTGCCGGTGCTGCCCGCGGCGGCCGAGGGGGCCGCCGATCCGGGCGGCAGCGCCAGTGCCACCACCGCCGAACTCGCCCTGCACGTCGGGCTGCTGGACCATGCGGTGGACATACCGGTGGACGTGGCGCTGAACAAGGTGCAGTCGCCCGCCGAACTGCACGGCTCGGTGCTCACCGCCGTGGTGCAGGGCGTCGCCCAGTCCGGGCCGGTCACCCTGGTGCGGGCCGACGCGGGCAGCTCCAGCACGCACCGGGACGCGAGCGGCGCCCACGCCGCGGTGCAGCTGGTCAACGCCGGCGTGAACGCGCCCGGGCTGCCCGACCGCACGCTGATCGGGCTGGACGCGCTGGCCGCCGAGGCCGACTGCCCGGCGGACGGCGCGCCCACCGCCAGGGTCACCATGCCGGCCCGGCTCACCGTGCTCGGCCGCCCCGTCACCCTCAGCCTGACCGGCAGCACTCATGTGCCGGTGCCCGGGATCGGCACCCTGGACGTGCAGTACGCCCCGCGGACCACCACCTCCAGCACGGCCGCCGCCTCGGCGCTGGTGGTCACGGTGGCGCTCAACCCGCTCAACCTCAACGTGGCGACCGTGCAGGGCACCATCACCGTCGCCTCGGTGAGCTGCACCAAGCCCGCGGCGCCGACGGCCGCCGCGAGCGCGAGCCCGTCCGCGAGCGCCGCCCCGGTGCCCTCGGACTCCCCGTCCGCCGCGCAGCCCTCGGACGCCGCGTCGGTCGCGCAGCCCGCGGCCGCCGTCAGTGCGACCTCGAGCGCGCCCGCCGCGCCCTCCGGTATGCCGGCCGGCACCCCGTCCGGCACCCCCTCCGTAACTCCGACGAAACATCCGCGGCCCGGAACGGAGCTGGCGTTCACCGGAAGTGCCCCGGTCCTGCCGCTGGCCGGTGCGGGCGCTGCGCTGCTGGTCGCGGGCGGCGGCGTGCTGGCGCTGGCCCGCCACCGGAAAAAGCACTGATCAGCGGCCTGCGGCGGCAGGCCTGTCATGAGCACCGGCACTCTCGCAGTGTGAGGGTGCCAGTGCGGACAGTCGGTTCACACGCTGGTTACACGAGAGGAACAACCGGGAAACGGCGGCTTGCGACATTACGGGGGCACCCACCACTCAGAGTTCGCGAGGTAACCCGTGGCAATCAAGGCCGAGTACATCTGGATCGACGGCACCAAGCCGACCGCCAAGCTGCGCTCCAAGACCCGGGTCCTCAAGTCCGCGGAGAACGTGCCCACCTGGGGCTTCGACGGTTCCTCCACCAACCAGGCCGAGGGCCACGCCTCGGACCGCGTGCTGACCCCGGTCCGCACCTACCCGGACCCGATCCGCGGCGGCGACAACATCCTGGTGCTCTGCGAGGTGCACGAGATCGACGGCACCCCGCACCCGTCGAACACCCGCGCCCTGCTCCGCCCGGTCGCCGAGCAGTTCGCCGCCCAGGAGCCGATCTTCGGCATCGAGCAGGAGTACACCTTCTTCAAGGGCTCCCGCCCGCTCGGCTTCCCGGAGGGCGGCTACCCGGCCCCGCAGGGCGGCTACTACTGCGGCGTCGGCGCCGAGGAGGTCTTCGGCCGCGAGATCGTCGAGCTGCACCTGGACCGCTGCCTGGCCGCCGGCCTGGCGATCTGCGGCATCAACGCCGAGGTCATGCCCGGCCAGTGGGAGTTCCAGATCGGCCCGGTGGACCCGCTGCAGGTCTCCGACGACCTGTGGGTCGGCCGCTACCTGCTCTACCGCACCGCCGAGGAGTTCGGCATCGACGCCACCCTGGACGCCAAGCCGGCGCGCGGTGACTGGAACGGCGCGGGTGCCCACACCAACTTCTCCACCAAGGCGATGCGCGAGGGCTACGACGCGATCATCACCGCCTGCGAGTCGCTGGGCGAGTCGCAGGAGAAGGTCATGGAGCACGTCAACCAGTACGGTGACGACATCCAGTCCCGCCTCACCGGCAAGCACGAGACCGCCCCGTGGAACGTCTACTCCTACGGTGTCTCGGACCGCGGCGCCTCGGTCCGCATCCCGTGGCAGGTCGAGGTGGAGCGCAAGGGCTACATCGAGGACCGCCGCCCGAACGCCAACATCGACCCGTACGTGGTGACCCGCCTGCTGGTCAACACCTGCTGCTCCGCCCTGGAGAAGGCCGGCCAGGTCTGATCCCCCCGGTGCCGAACGGAAGGGCCTGACCCCGCATCAGCGGGGTCAGGCCCTTCCGTCGTTCCGTCAGGCCGCGACCGCGACGGCGGTGGCCGTCGCCGCCGTCCGCTGCCGCAGCCGGGCGCCGACCAGCAGCGCCACCACGGCCCCGGCCAGGCCGACCGCCAGCGCGCTCCACCAGAGCGCCGGCGCGCCGAGCTCCGCGTAGACCGCCGAGCCGAGCACCAGGGAGCCGAACCGGGCCAGGCCCCGGGTCCAGCCCCAGGCGCCCTGGTAGCGGCCCGCCGCGCCCTCCGGCGCCAGGTCCGCCACCATCGTCCCGGCCAGGCCGGCCGCGCAGACCTCGCCCAGGCTCCACACCACCACCGTCACCACGAAGCCCGTGGTGCTGTCCGCCATCCCGGTCAGCGCCACCCCGGCCGTGACCAGCACCGCGGCGAAGGCCATCAGCCGGCCCCGGTCGAACCGGGTCAGCAGCACGTTGGCGACCGGCTGCAGCGCCACCACCAGCACCGCGTTCACCGCTGCCGCCAGGCCGAAGACGGTCGGCGGCAGGCCGTGGTCGCGGATCGCCAGCGGCAGGCTGAACTCGGTCAGCGAGTACACCGCCTCGCCGGTCAGCACCGGCACCAGCAGCGCCAGCAGCAGCCGGTCGCGCAGCACCAGGCCGTAGCCGCCGCCGTCGCCCGCCGTCCGGCCCCGCCCGGCGCGGGCCCGCTTGGGCAGCAGGGTGGCGGCCAGCACGGCGTAGGCCAGGCAGGTCGCGGCGTCCAGCGCGAAGAGCAGCCCGTAGCCGTGCTCGGCCAGGAAGCCGCCGATCGCGCCGGCCACCGCCGTGCCGACGTTGATCGACCAGTGCAGCAGTCCGAACGCCACCTGGCGCCGCTCGCCCTGCGCCGAGCCCGCCACCACCGCGGCCGCGCCCGGCAGGTGCAGGGTGCTGCCGGTGCCCAGCGCCAGGGTGGCCAGCGCGAGGGTGGCCGGGCTCGGCGCGGCGAAGAGCAGGCCCTGGGAGGCGGCCGTGGCGAGCATCGCGCCGATCATCGCGGGCCGGGCGCCGAACCGGTCGGTCACCAGCCCGCCGAGCACCGGGCCGAGCAGGCAGCCCAGCCCCAGCGCGCCCAGCACCCAGGGGATCCGGTCGGCGGGCACGTGCCGGGCGCCGAGGAAGAAGACCAGGAACGGCAGCACCATGTTGCCCAGCCGGTTCACCGCCGTGCCGACCACCACCACCCAGAGCGGGCGGCCGAACCCGCTGAAGCGGGCCCGGATCCCACCGGTGGCGGGCGTCGGCTCCGGGGCGTCGGTGCTGGTGGTGCGGGACACGGTGGAGGACATGGCAGGAAGCCTGTGCTCCGCACTACGGTGGGACCAATTCATTCGCGCTCAGCCGAATCCACCCGGGGGGACACGTGCTGGAACTGGCCTTCACCACCCGTGACCTGGCCCACACCAGGCTGGCCTACTCGCCGCTCTGGGAGGTGGTGACGAGCCGTCGGGTGCTCGGCCGCCGCTCGCCCGGGGCGCTGCACCGGCGCTGGGTGGAGCAGGCCCGGCCCCGGCTGGCCGCCGCCGGGCTGGGCACGGGGCTGCTCGCCGATCTGGTCCCGCCCTACGGCTACCTGCCCGACTTCCTCAACCCGCCGCCCGGCAGGGTCGCGCCCAGCGCGGGCGCGGCGGCCGCGCTGGAGGCCGAGCTGGCCGTGGTGGCCCGGACCGAGCCCGGCCGGGTCCGCGCGGACCTGGAGCTGATGACGAGCTGGACGCCCGAGGTGGCCGCCCTGCACCGGGACCCGGCCGCGGTGCTGCCGGAGCTGGTGGACCAGGTGCGGCGGTACTGGGAGGTGGCGCTGGCGCCGCACTGGAGCCGGCTGCGCACCGTGCTGGAGAGCGATGTGCTGCACCAGTCGCGCCGGTTCGCGGCGGCCGGATCGGCGGCGGTGCTGCAGGAGCTGCACCCGAGCGTGGAGTGGTGCACCGACCGGCTGACGCTGCCCGCGATCACCTGCGGGCCGAGCGAGGGCCTGGCCGGGCGCGGGCTGCTGCTGGTGCCCTCGGCCTTCGTCGGCCCGGCGCACACCATGGTGATCAACCGGCCCGGCGAGGTGGTGCAGCTCTGCTACCCGAGCCGCGGCGTCGGCCTGCTCTGGGAGCAGCAGCCGACCCGGGTGCCGGAGGCGGTGGCCGCGGTGCTGGGGCGCTCCCGGGCGCTGCTGCTGGCGGAGCTGGCCGTGCCCGCCTCCACCACCGAGCTGTCCCGGCGCACCGGCATGTCGGCGGCCGGGGTGTCGCAGCACCTGACGGCGCTGCGCGCGGCCGGGATCGTCGCCTCGCACCGGTCCGGGCGCTCGGTGCTCTACCAGCGCACCGATCTGGCGGACTCGCTGCTGGCGGCGGCGAGCTGACCGCTCAGTCGAACGGGCGGTCCAGCACGCGTTCCAGGGCCGCCGCGAAGGCGTCGGTGGTCTCCGGGGCGCGGACGGCGACCCGCAGCCAGTTCGGGCCCAGCCCCGGGAAGGTGTCGCCGCGGCGGACCGCGAACCCGGCGGCCCGCAGCCGGGTGCGGACCTCGGCGGCGTGCGGCAGCTCCAGCAGCAGGAAGGAGGCGGCCGGCTCGCCGTGCACCCGCACCCGCGGGAACCGGGCCAGCCGCTCCAGCAGGTAGCCGCGGTGCGCCACCAGCTCCGCCGCGGCCGCCTCCGCCTCGGCCAGCGCCCGCTCGCCGCTGCAGAGTTCGGCGGCCCGAAGGGCCGGGGTGGAGACCGGCCAGAGCGGCTGGGCGGCGGCCAGCTCGGCGATCAGCGGGGCGGGCGCCAGCACGTAGCCGATCCGCAGGCCCGCCAGGCCCCAGGTCTTGGTCAGGCTGCGCAGCACGACCAGGCTGCCGGGCAGGCCGGTGCGCCCGGCCAGCGACTCGCGCTCGCCCGGCACGGTGTCCATGAACGCCTCGTCCACCACCAGGGTCCGCCCCGGCCGGGCCAGCGCGGCCAGCACCCCGGCGGGGTGCAGCACGGAGGTCGGGTTGGTCGGGTTGCCGACCACCACCAGGTCGGCCTCCTCCGGCACGGCGCCTGGCGTCAGCCGGAAGCCGTCCCGCGGGCTCAGCAGCGCCCGGTGCACCTCGACGCCCGCGTCCCGCAGCGCCGCCTCGGGCTCGGTGAACTGCGGGTGCACCACCACGGCGTGGGACGGCCGCAGGGTGCGGGCGAGCAGCACGAAGGCCTCGGCGGCGCCGGAGGTGAGCAGCACCTCGCCGAGCGGGCGGCCGTGCCGGGCGGCGACGGCGGTGCGGGCGGCCGTCTGCTCGGGGTAGGCGGCCAGGCCGCCCAGGGTGTCGGCGAGCGCGGAGCGCAGCCAGCCGGGCGGGGTGCCGGTGCGGACGTTGACCGCCAGGTCCACCAGCCCGGGGTCGCGCACCTCGGCGTCGCCGTGGTGGCGCAGGTCGTGGGCGTGCACCGGGGCGGTCAGCGCCCGGCCGGCCGCGGGCAGGGTGGCGACGGCCACCGTCGAATGGGCCGACTTCCGCTTGCCGACCAGCAGTTCACCGCCGCCGAGTAGGGCGGCCGCCTCCGCGACGCTCGGGGTGCCGAGTGCCGCCTGCACCTCGCCGGAGGGGTGGGGCACGGGGACGGCGGCCAGCTCGGTGGCCGGGTGGCCGACCAGCGGGACGCCCAGCTGGTGGGCGGTGCGCAGCAGGCCGGGCTCGGCGGCGCGGGCCTCGACGGTGGCGAGCAGCCGCACCCGGGCGGCGGGCAGCCGCGCCTCGGCGAGGGCCGCCGTGATGAGCTGCAGCACTTCGTCCTCGGCCACCCCGCTGCTGGCTCCGACTCCGACGACGACGCCGGCCGCGTTCTCGCTGGTCACCTGTGCTCGTACTCCCTCCGCGCGCCCGGAAATCCCACCACGGTGCGTGAAGGGGCGTCAATCGGACCGGGGCGGGTGTGGGGGCGGTCACCCCAGCAGCAGCACCCTGCGGTACCAGGGGCGGGGGAGCTTCGGGAGGCGGGCGGCGAAGAAGGCGGCCACCCGGGCGGCGTCGTGCTCCGGGAAGGCCTGCTTGGGCAGGAAGGAGACCGCCCGGTTGGTCTGGTGCAAGTACCAGAAGCCGCCGTGCTCGCTGACCTCGCGGTAGAGGCTCCAGCCGACCTTGGCGGTGGTGGCGTTGGTCTCCAGCTGGTAGCAGCCGTCGGTGAGCCGGACCGTCCACGGGTTGGCGATCAGCGGCGCGCTGCGCCGGGTGCCCAGCCGGACCACGCCCAGCTCGCCGAAGACCAGCAGGACCAGGCCGGTGCCCAGCGGGGTCCAGCCGTCGTGGCCGCCGGTGGCCGTGACGATCCCGCCGACCAGCGCGATCAGCACGGCGAGCACCCGCATCCGGCGCAGCACGGGCAGGTTGCGCAGCGCGCTGCGGAACTCACGCGGGGTCAGCTGGAAGGTGGCGGTCACGTCCACGGCAGGCGGGCCTTTCGGGAGGGCTGGTGGGGTGAGCGTAGTCTGCGCTCGGCACACCGACATCAACAGGGGAGTGGTGAACCATGCGTCACATCGTCGTCACCGGTGGCGGCACCGGCATCGGCCGGGCCATCGCGGCGGCCTTCGCGGAGCGCGGCGACCAGGTGGTGATCACCGGCCGGCGCAAGGAGGTGCTGGACCGCGCGGTGGCCGAACTGGGCGCCGACGTGCGCGCCGTGGCCTTCGACGGTGCCGACCCCGCGCAGGTCGAGGCGGCGCTGCCCGAGCTCCCGGAGCGGATCGACGTGCTGGTCAACAACGCCGGCGGCAACCGCGACCGCACCTCGCCGTCCGCCCCGGAGGCCGGCCTGGCCGGGGTCGCCGCCGCCTGGCAGGCCAACCTGGACGCCAACGTCCTCACCGCCGTGCTGCTCACCACCGCGCTGCGCGACCGGCTCAACCCGGGCGGCCGGGTGATCAACTTCAGCTCGATCGCGGCCCACCGCGGCGGCTCCGGCTCCTACGGCGCCGCCAAGGCCGCCGTGGAGAACTGGAACCTGACGCTGGCCCAGGAGGTCGGCCCCGAGGGCATCACGGCCAATGTGATCGCCCCCGGCTACATCAGCGAGACCGAGTTCTTCGGCCCCGAGGGCATCTCCCCGGAGCGGCTTGCCTGGAACGTCGGCCAGACCGTCAACAAGCGCCACGGCGTGCCGGCCGACATCGTGGCCACCACGCTCTTCCTGGCCTCCCCGGAGGCCGGGCACCTCACCGCCCAGGTCTTCCACCTGGACGGCGGCACCATCGCGGGCCGCTGACGGAGCGTCAGTGCACGGCGGCGGAGCGGACGAACCGCTCCGCCAGCTGCGGCGCGCCCGCCCAGTGCAGGTGCAGGTAGCTGGCGTGCACATTGGCCGTGGTGAACCCCTCGGTGACCGGCGAGCCGTCGGGGGCCCGCCAGCCCCAGGCCGGCGCCGCGGAGGCGCCGGGGGTGCAGGCGGTGCGGTGGAACTCGTGGCCGCGCAGCCGGGTGCCGGCGGCCGCCAGCGCGTTGTCGTGCAGGGCCACCGCCTCCCGGTAGCCCAGGGTCAGCCGTTCGGTCATCCGGGCCGTGACGGGCAGCACCCCGCACATCGGGTGGCCGTCCAACTCCTGGCCGAGGTACAGCAGTCCGGCGCACTCCGCGGCGATCGGCGCTCCGGCGGCGGCCAGTTCGGCGATCGCTTTGCGCAACTGCCCGTTCGCGCTGAGCTGTTCGCCGTACACCTCGGGGAAGCCACCGCCGATCACCAGAGCTGACGAACCGTCAGGCAGGGCGGCGTCGTGCAGCGGGTCGAAGGGCAGCACCTCGGCGCCCGCGGCGGCGAGCAGTTCGGCGTTCTCCGCGTAGCTGAAGGAGAAGGCCGGGCCGGCCGCCAGCGCGATCCGCGGCGCCGGGCCGGCCGGCCGGGCCACCTCGGCGGCCGGGTCCCAGGCCTCGGCGGTCAGCGGCGGGGCGGACCGGGCCAGCGCCAGCACCGCGTCCAGGTCGACCGAGGCGGCGACCAGCTCGCCCATGTCCCGGACCGCCCGCAGGGCCTCGGCCGAGCGCTCCACCACCGGCACCAGGCCCAGGTGGCGGGAGGGCGTGGCCACCGCCGCCGAGCGGCGCAGCGCGCCCAGCACCGGCACGCCCGCGCCCTCCTCCAGCGCCTCGCGCAGCAGCTGCTCGTGCCGGTCGGAGGCCACCCGGTTGAGGATCACCCCGGCCAGCCGCACCTGCGGATCCCAGCTGGCGAAGCCGTGCACCAGCGCGGCCACCGAGCGGGACTGCGAGGAGCCGTCCACCACCAGCACCACCGGCGCCCGCAGCAGCTTGGCGACCTGCGCGGTGGAGGCCAGCTCGCCCCGCCCGGAGGCCCCGTCGAACATCCCCATGACGCCCTCGACCACCGCCAGGTCGGCCCCCGCCGCGCCGTGCCGCAGCAGCGGCTCGATCCGCTCCGGGCCGCACAGGAAGGCGTCCAGGTTGCGGCCGGGCCGGCCGGTGGCCAGCGCGTGGTAGCCCGGATCGATGTAGTCCGGGCCCACCTTGTGCGGGGAGACGGCCAGGCCGCGCGCGGTCAGCGCGGCCATCAGGCCGGTGGCGACGGTGGTCTTGCCAGCCCCCGAGGAGGGGGCGGCGATGACGATCCGGGGGAGGGCGGTCACCATTCGATCCCGCGCTGGCCCTTGCGGCCGGTGTCCATGGGGTGCTTCACCTTGGTCATCTCGGTGACCAGGTCGGCCAGTTCGAGCAGCGGCGCGGCCGCGTCCCGGCCGGTGACCACCACGTGCTGGCTGCCCGGGCGGTCCCGCAGCACCTCGACCACCTCGGCCACGTCCACCCAGCCCCACTTCATCGGGTAGGTGAACTCGTCCAGCACGTACAGCCGGTAGGTCTCGGCGGCGAGGTCGCGCTTGACCTGCTCCCAGCCCTCCTTGGCCGCCTCCTCGCTGGATTCCGCCATCTCGGCGGAGCGCTGGACCCAGGACCAGCCCTCGCCCATCTTGTGCCAGGTGACGCTGCCGCCCTGGCCGGAGGCGCCCAGCACCTTCAGCGCGTTCTCCTCGCCGACCTTCCACTTGGCCGACTTGACGAACTGGAACACCCCGATCGACCAGCCCTGGTTCCAGGCCCGCAGCGCCATCCCGAAGGCGGCGGTGGACTTGCCCTTGCCCGGGCCGGTGTGCACGGCGGTGATCGGCTGGTTGCGGCGCTGACGGGTGGTCAGGCCGTCGTTGGGAACGACCTCGGGCTGTCCCTGCGGCACGGGGATCACGCTGCCTTTCGCTGGGTGGAGGGTCGGTGGGCGTGCACCAGGGCGGCCACGCCCTCGGCGCGCAGCTCGTCCAGGGTGACGGCGGCGGCGTTCAACTGCCCGGCCAGGGTGCGGGCCAGGCCGAGCCGGACCGGGCCGGACTCGCAGTCCAGCACCACGGCGGCGGTGCCCTGGGCGGCCAGCAGCCCGGCCGCCCGGCCGGCCTCGGCCAGCGCGGAGCGCCCGCCGGTGGCCCGGCCGTCGGTCACCACCACCAGCAGCGGCCGGCGCAGCGGATCGCGCACCCGCTCCAGCCGCAGCACCTCGTGCGCCCGCAGCAGGCCGGCCGCCAGCGGGGTGCGGCCGCCGGTGGGCAGCAGCTCCAGCCGGGCCGCGCCGACCTCCACCGAGGAGGTGGGCGGCAGCGCCAGCTCGGCGCCGGAGCCGCGGAAGGTGACCATGCCGATCTTGTCCCGCCGCTGGTAGGCGTCCATCAGCAGGGAGAGCACCGCGCCCTTGACCGCGGTCATCCGCTGCCGGGCCGCCATCGAGCCGGAGGCGTCCACCACGAAGAGCACCAGGTTGGACTCGCGGCCCTTGCGGACCTGTTCGCGGAAGTCGTCGGTCCGCAGGCGCAGCGCCCGGCCGGTGCGGCCGCGGGCGAGCTGGTGCGGGGCGGCGGCGCGCAGGGTGGCGGACAGGTGCAGCCGGGTCAGGGCGCCCTGCGGGCGGCAGGCGCGGATGGTGTGGCCGCCGTCGGTCTCGGCGGGGGAGCGGCGGCCGCGGGCGCCGTGGCCGGTGCCCGGGACCTTGAAGAGCCGGGTGCGGTAGGGCTCGCCCGCGGCCACGGGGGCGGACTCCCGCGAGGGGCCCGGGGCGGGGAGCTGCGGGGCGGCGGGCGCCTCGGGGGCGTCGGGGGCGTCGGGTGACGGGGCGTCGGGTGACGGGGCTTCGGCCGACGGGGTCTCGGGCGCGGGGGCGCCGCCGCCGTCCGGACCGCCGCCGTCCCCGGGGCCGTCGCCGTCGCCGTCGGGGTCGGTGGGCTCCGGGTCGGTGGGCTCCTCCGGCTCGCTGTGCTCGCCGAGCGTGCGGTCCAGCTGCTCCTCGTCCAGCCCCGGCGCGTCGAACGGGTTGCGGCGGCGCCGGTGCGGCAGGGCCAGCCGGGCCGCCTGGCGGACGTCCTCCTCCAGCACCGCCGTACGCCCGTCCCAGGCCGCCAGCGCCACCGCCGTGCGGGCCATCACAATGTCCGCGCGCAGCCCGTCCACCTCGAAGGCCGCGCAGACCGCGGTGATCTGGCGCAGCGCCGGATCGCCCAGCACCACGGCGGGCAGCAGCTCGCGGGCCCGGACGATCCGCTCGGCCAGCGCCCGCTCGTCCGCCAGGTAGCCGGCCGCGAAGCCCGCCGGATCGGCGTCGTAGGCCAGCCGGCGGCGCACCACCTCGGCCCGCTCGGCCGGGTCCCGGGTGGCCGCGATCTCCACCGTCAGCCCGAACCGGTCCAGCAGCTGCGGCCGCAGCTCGCCCTCCTCCGGGTTCATCGTGCCGACCAGCAGGAACCGGGCCGCGTGCCGGACCGAGACGCCCTCGCGCTCCACGTAGGAGCGGCCCATCGCGGCCGCGTCCAGCAGCAGGTCCACCACGTGGTCCTGGAGCAGGTTGACCTCGTCGATGTAGAGCACGCCGCGGTGCGCCTGGGCCAGCAGCCCCGGCTCGTACGCCTTCACGCCCTGGGCCAGCGCCTGCTCCAGGTCGAGCGAGCCGACGATCCGGTCCTCGGTGACGCCCACCGGCAGCTCGACCAGCCGGGCCGGCCGCTCCTGCCCGCCGGCGGTGTGCGGGGCGTCCGGGCACTGCGGGTCCGGGGCGGCCGGGTCGCAGGCGAACCGGCAGTCCGCGGCCACCGCGATGGACGGCAGCAGTCCGGCCAGCGCGCGCACCATGGTGGACTTCGCGGTGCCCTTCTCCCCGCGCACCAGCACGCCGCCGACGGCCGGCGAGACCGCGTTCAGCAGCAGCGCCAGCCGCAGGTCGGCCATCCCGACCACCGCGGTGAACGGGTAACGGACGTCACTCACAGCTCTCCACCCTCTTCACGCTCCACGGACACCTCTCCATCCGGCACAGGACGGGGCGCCGGAGCGCCCGGCGGGACGAACGGCAGCGCGCCGCCGACCCCGCCCTCGATCAGCCGCCACAGCGCGTCGGTGTCGGCATGCTCCTCGATCAGGTCCCCCAGCCGGTCCAGCCGGGCCTCCCGGGCGGCGGCGAAGGAGGTGTCCGGCGCGGGCACGAAGGCCCGCCCCGCCACCGCCGCGACCTCGCGCAGGAAGGCGCGGCGGAAGCCGTCGTTCTCCAGCGCCCCGTGCCAGGTGGTGCCCCAGACGGAGCCGACCCGGCAGCCGTCGAGGAAGGACTCCCCGCCCGCCACCCGGGCTATGCCGTGGTGGATCTCGTAGCCCTCGACCCGCTCGCCGAAGGCCTCGCCGACCGGGCGGCCGAGGGTCTTCTCGACGGCGAACTCCACCTCGACGGGCAGCAGCCCCAGGCCGTCCACCGTGCCCGCGCCGGACTCCACCGTGTCGGTGATCCGGCGCGACAGCATCTGGTAGCCGCCGCAGACGCCCAGCACCGGGCGCCCCTCGGCGGCCCGGGCCAGCAGCGGCCGCTCCAGGCCGCGCTCGCGCAGCCAGGCCAGGTCGGCGACGGTGGCCCGGGTGCCGGGCAGCACCACCAGGTCGGCGTCGGCCAGCTCCTCCGGCCGGGTCGCCCAGCGCACCAGCACGCCCGGCTCCTGGGCGAGCGCGTCCAGGTCGGTGAAGTTGGAGAGCCGGGGCAGCCGCAGCACCGCCACCCGCAGCACGTCCGCGCCCACCGGCCCGGTGGCCGCCGAGCGGTCCACGGCGGTGGCGAGGTCGAGCGAGTCCTCGGCGTCCAGCCAGAGGTCCGGCAGCATCGGCAGGGTGCCCAGCACCGGACGGCCGGTCAGCTCGTGCAGCATGTCCAGCCCCGGCGCGAGCAGCCGGGCGTCGCCGCGGAACTTGTTCACCAGCCAGCCCGCCACCAGCGCCTGGTCGGCCGCCTCCAGCAGCGCCAGGGTGCCGTACATGGCGGCGAACACCCCGCCCCGGTCGATGTCGCCGACCACCAGCACCGGCAGGCCGGCGGCCCGGGCCAGGCCCATGTTGGCGATGTCCCGGTCGCGCAGGTTGATCTCGGCGGGCGAGCCGGCGCCCTCGCACACCACCACGTCGAAGCGGCGGCGCAGATCGGCCAGGCACTCCAGCGAACGCTCCAACAGGTAGGGCTTGCGCTCCCGGTAGTCCAGCGCGCCCACCTCGGCCACTGCGCGCCCCAGCAGTACCACCTGGCTGCGCCCGTCGGCGCCCGGCTTCAGCAGCACCGGGTTCATCGCCGCCTCCGGCTCCACCCGGGCCGCCTGGGCCTGCATCACCTGGGCCCGGCCGATCTCGGCGCCGTCGGCGGTCACCATCGAGTTCAGCGACATGTTCTGCGCCTTGAACGGCGCCACCTTGACGCCCTGTCGGGCCAGCCAGCGGCAGATGCCCGCGGTCACCACGCTCTTGCCGGCGTCCGAGGTGGTGCCGGCGATCAGGATCGCGTTGCTCACCTGCGTCCCTTCCACAGCAGTCGGGCCGCCACCGTCGTCCCCAGGGCCAGCAGGCCGACCCGGCGGGAGAGGCGGCAGGCCCGCTCGATGTCCGGCACCGCCACCGGGCGCAGCTCGGCGCCCAGCACCGGGCGGTGCTCCGTCCTGGTCCCGTACTGCAGCGTGCCGCCCAGCCGGACGCCGAGGGCGCCCGCGAAGGCCGACTCCGCCTGGCCCGCGTTGGGGCTCGGGTGCGCGGCCCCGTCCCGCCGCCAGACCTGCCAGGCCCGGCCGCGGTCCTCGGCCGCCGCCACGGTCAGCAGCGCCGTCAGCCGGGCGCCCGGCCAGCCCGCCACGTCGTCCAGCCGGGCCGCCGCCCAGCCGAACCGGCGGTAGCGCGGGGACTTGTGGCCCACCATCGCGTCCAGGGTGTTGACGGCGCGGAAGGCGAGCAGGCCCGGAGTGCCGGCCAGGGCGCCCCAGGCCAGGGCGTTCACCACGGCGTCGGCGGTGTTCTCGGCCACCGACTCGACCACGGCGCGGGCGATCTGCTGCCCGTCCAGCGCGCTCGGGTCGCGGCCGCAGAGGTGCGGCAGGCGGGCGCGGGCGGCCTCGAGGTCGTCGGCGCCGAGCGCGGCGGCGATGGTGCGCGCCTCGCGGGTCAGGGAGGTGCCGCCGAGCACCGTCCAGGTGGCGAGGCCGGCGGCCACGGCCTGCCGGAGTGGCCCGGCCCGGTGCAGCAGCGCGGCCGAGCCGACGGCCACGCCGCCCACGGCGAGCGCGGTGTGCAGGGCGCCGGCGCCGCGGTGGTCGCGGTGCAGCAGGTTCTCGAGCCGGAGCGCGGCACTGCCGAAGAGGGCCACCGGGTGGCCGCGCCGGGGATCGGCGAACACCGCGTCGGCGGCGAACCCGGCCACGGCGCCGAGCGCGTAGGCCGGGGCGTGCGCGGGCGGCGGCAGGGCGCGCTGCATCGGTGCGTGTCCTCACTCAGGGTCCGCGCCCTGGATCGACGAACCGGGGGCGAGAGTTCCTGGCTCCCGGGGCGCGCTGCGGCCGACTCTCCGGCGGGCTCCCCGGTGACAGTGGCGGGACCGCGCCGGATTCGCACCGGCTTCCTCTGCTTGCCTCCGTATGGCCCATGGATACCATCACGCGGCCAAACCGCGCGTCAACAGGGAGGGCGCGCTGCCGGGCCTGCTGACGCGCCCGGCCGGCCGGCGCCCGGAGCTGTTGCGCCCGGGGCGGCCTCGATGCCGTTGACGGGCCGGAGCCTGAGCGCCCGTCGGCGGGTGAGTGGTTGATCACACGGGGGATGGGCGGGCGGGCTGACGCGGCCGTCCAGCCTGACGCGCTGTGCGACGGCCGGAGCCTGATTGCCCGTCGGCTGCCCCTCCTCCCCATCGGGTGCGTGGTTGATCACACGGGCGGATGGGCGGGCTGACGTGCGCGGCTGGTCGGCGCCCGGAGCTGCTTCGTCCGGGGCCGCCTCGCTGCCGTTGGCGGGCCGGAGCCTGAGCGCCCGTCGGCCGGCCATCCCCCTCGTCGGGTGAGTGGTTGATCACACCGGGAGCCGCCCTGGTGGGGGCGCGGGTGCTGGGCGATCGTCCAACGGGATGTCAGGCGTCGCCGAGGGGCTTCGTGCGTTCAGCGGGTGGGGTCCGGGAAGCGCGCCGCCCTACCGTCGGCGCCATGCGAAGAAGCAGGCCCCCGGCCCCCGCTCCGGTCCCGTTCTCCCCGCAGGCCGCCCGCGCGCACCGGACCGGCCTCGGCCTCACCCCGGAGCAGGTGGCGGCGGCGATGGCTGCACACGGCGTGCGGCTGCTGCCCGGGCACGTGCTGGGCTGGGAGAGCGGCGAGATCATCCCGGGGGAAGAGGAGTTCATCGCCCTCGCCCGCGCACTCTGGTGCCCGCCGGTCCAGCTGATGGGCACCCGCCCCGCCACCCTGCGGGACTTCCGGCTCGCCCGCGAACTGAGCCAGCAGCACGCGGCCACCCGGATCGGCATGGGCCTGCGCAGCTACGCGGCCGCCGAACTGACGGGCCGCTGGACCGGCGACCCGGAACAGGCCGCCGCCCTGGTGGCACTGCTCGGCATGACCCTGCGCGAGTTCGTCCGCGTCACGGGCGGCGAGGGCGAGCTGGCGGACCTGCTCCGCCGCTGCGTGGCGGGCCGCTGGCAGGCCCACCTCCCGGCGGTCGCCCGCCTGGTCCCCGTCCCACCTGCCCGCCTCACCGGGGCCCTGACGGCGCTGCAGGCGGAACACCAGGTTCCCTCCCACTGGGGATCCACCACCCAGCGCACCGCGCCGCCGCCCCCGAGCGAGCCGCACCCGGAGCGCTTCTGGGCGCTGCTGGCGGAGCAGGGGACGGGGGGTCTGGCGGTGTAGGGGAGGCCTGCCGCCGGGCGAGGGATAGAGGGGACGCGAGAGGCCGCGCAGCCCGAGCGCGCTGCCTGCCGCGAGAAGGCCCGGCCTCTCGCTGGCACCGGCGGGCGAGCAGGCGCGGGAGGTGGGGGATGGCTCGGAGGAGCCGGAGGCCGGCCCGGCTGAGCGTGCTGCCCGCCGCGCGAAGGCCCAGCCCCAGGAGCCACGCCCGGCTCGCGCGGGCGAGGAGGCAGCGGAGCGCGACGCCGATGGCGGGGGTGAGGGAGTGGCTGCCACGACCCGGGCGCGAGATCGCGGTGAGGAGGAGGCCAGTGGTGACATGACTGGGGCGTGTTTCCGTTGACGAATCTCTTCCTGATGACGCCGGGCGGTTGCCGCCGGGGCATGCCCGCCACCGGCCCCACGACGACTTCTCGGCCGCCGGCCTCCGGCCGGGCGGCACCATGGCTCCTCCTCGGCACTGGTGTCACGACCGGGGCGCTTTCCGTCGGCGAGTCTCTTCCTGATGGCATACACGCCCCCGGCCTTCGGCCGGGAGGGCCCCACGACGGTCTCTCGTCGATCGCCGATGACCCCATCCCCTCCGGCCAGGAGGGCCCCCGCCGCCGATGCCCGCCCCGGTGGGCCCCCGCCGAAGGCCGGGGGACACGACCGCCGTCCGACGCGGGGAGGAGCGGGCAAGCTAGGAACCGGACGGCCGTCCCCCGGTGGCCGCACGTGCGGCAGCGCGGTCAACTGGTGGGGTCAGTGAGATCCGAGGACCAACAGCTCCGGGGAGTGCCCATGCGTTGGGGAACCGTTGTCGCCGCGGCCACCACCGTCGTCATCGGGGCGGGGGCGGTCGCCCTGATGGTGGGGCGCCGGGTCGCCGATCTGACGATCCGTCCGGGGCATGCGGAGGTGGGGCCGGTGGCGGGGGAGCCGGTGCTGAAGGTGCATCGGATGGGGGAGCGCGAGGTGGTGCTGACCCGGACGGTGGCGAGTGCGCGGCGCGGGCGGTACGCGGTGGAGTGGCGGGGTGGGCACGCCGTGGTGGGGGAGGTGCTGGCGACGGGGCCGCAGACGGTGACCCGGCGGGTGGAGTCGGTGGCGGGCACGCCGCCGGCGGACGGGGCCGAGGTGGAGCTGACCAACCGGGTGCTGCGCGGCGATCCGGGGTCGGCCTGCGGGTTGGACTACATGGACGTGGTGGTCGACGGCGAGCTGGGCCTGCTGCCCGCCTGGTACGTGCCGGCGATCCGCGGGACCTGGGTGATCCTCGTGCACGGCGCGCTGGCCGACCGCCGCCAGGCGCTGCCCGTCCTGCCGGTGCTGAAGCGGCTGCAGCTGCCCGCCCTGGTGGTCAGCTACCGCGGCGACCAGGGCGCGCCGCCCTCGCCGGACGGGATGGGTCACTTCGGCGAGACCGAGTGGCGGGACGTGGACGCGGCGATCCGGTTCGCCAAGGAGGCGGGCGCCGGCCGGATCGTGCTCTACGGCTGGTCGGTCGGTGCCACGGCCGTGCTGCAGACCGCTGCCCGCTCCGACCTGCGCCACCACCTGGCGGGCCTGGTGCTGGACTCGCCGGTGCTGGACCCGGCCGCCTCGGTGCGCGGCGTGGCGGCCCGGGCGGGCGTGCCGGGCGAGCTGGTCGGCCGGCTGGGCGCCTGGGCGGCCGAGGGCCGCACCGGGGTGGACCTGGCGGG
Organism: Kitasatospora sp. NPDC006697; assembly: GCF_042869935.1. Classification (NCBI taxonomy): domain Bacteria; kingdom Bacillati; phylum Actinomycetota; class Actinomycetes; order Kitasatosporales; family Streptomycetaceae; genus Kitasatospora; species Kitasatospora sp. NPDC006697. The sequence continues at coordinate 140,345 of NZ_JBIAGU010000018.1, read as the reverse complement.
CTTCGCCCGGATCGCCGACGGCACCGACCTGGCGGCCCCCACGCTGCTGCTGGCGAGCCCGCAGGACGCCGTGGCGCCGTTCGGGGCGGCCGACCGGCTGGCCCACCGCCGGAGCGACCTGGTGAGCCTGCACACCGTCCCCGGGGCCGGCCACGGGGCGCTCTGGAACGCCGACCCGGCGGGCTACGAGGAGACGCTGCGCCGCTTCCTGACCCCGATCCTCTGAACGCGCGGGACCGCGCGCCCTCCCCGCGCGCAGCTGGTGACCCCTTGACCACGCACAGTACCGACGGTACTGTCGTGCTCAGGTCATTTTCAACGGGAGTCGGCCCGGTTTGGCCGCTCTTGCCCCGAGTCCTGGCCCCCGGCGAGCCGGTTCGCCGCAAGACGCGCCGAACTCGATGTGACAACCGCCCCGTACACGGGGAAGACTGCACGGCGTGACGTCTCGGAATCCGCGCGACCGTGATGCCCCGCTCCCGCCGACCACGGGCACCGGCGCGACGGTGACCCGTCTGCCCGGTACGGCCCGCCGTGCCGACGGCGCCCAGCCGGGCCGTTCCGTCAGCTCCGCCGGCCGCCGACGCACGCCCGCACCAGGACCGGGCCGCGGCCGGGTCCCGGTGCCCGAGGGCTTCCCCGGTCCGGCCGAGCTGGCTCCGCTGGCCCGCCGGATGCTGCAGGACGCCGTCCGGATCGCCCGCTGGGCGGGCGAGCTGGAGACCGTCGACAAGCGCGGCGAACTGCTCCCCGACGACGCCCGGACGGCCGGGCGGGCGCTGGCGATGACCGTCGGCGCCGCCGCCAAGGCCTGGGGCCAGGCCCTGCTGGTCGGCCTGGTGGAGCCCCGGGACGGTGGCGCCGCCCCCGGCTGGCGCCTGCACGCCTGGGAGCACGACGACGAGGCGGTGCTGCGCGGCTGGTCCGCGCTGTTCGACGCCTGGACGCTGCTCGCCCCCGTCCCGCCGGCCGCGCTGCGCGGGGTCTTCGCGGTGCTCGCCGGACAGGCCGTGGACCAGGCCCCGCAGCTGCTCTCCTTCCTGCACCTGGTGGACGGCCCGGTGGCCGACGGCGAGCTGATGGAGCTGCTGCGCCGCGGCCTGGACGAGCGCCGGCACGGCGGCAGCGACTTCGCCGCGCTCTCGCCGGTGCCGCACGCCGCCTCCGCCGTCTCCGCCGTCCGCGGCACCTGCCGGGAGCCGCAGGTGGACGCCCCGCCGGCGCCCTCCGACGTGGCCGCGGTGCTGGACTGGATGCTGGACGGCCTGACCGCCGTCGGCGCCGTGGAGCGGCACGACGCCGCCGCCGAGCTCTCCCCGCTCGGCCACTGGGCGGTGCGGGCCAAGCTGGAGGAGATCTGCACCGTCGCGCAGACCGCCGCCGGCCACATCGAGCAGAGCGCCCTGGAGCTGCTGGACGCCTGCGCCAACTACTCCCCGGGCCCGGCCCGCGCCGAGTACCGGGCCTGGGTCGCCGCCCGCCCGGTGGACCGCGCGGTGGCCGAGCTGCTGGACGCGGCCCGCGGCGAGGACGCGCTGCTGCGCGGCCTGGCCTTCGAGGCGCTGCGGGTGGCCGGCGGCACCGCCGAGCAGGCGGTGCGGGCGGCCGTGGACGAGCCCGTGCTGCGGCCCTACGCGCTGCTCTGGCTGGCCGAGCAGCTGGACGAGGGCGGGGTGGTCCCGTCCGACGTGCTGAGCGCGGAGGACGCCGCCTGGCTCTGGGTGGACACCGCCGCGGCCGTGCTGGACCACGGCGAGGTGGAGCTGCTGGTCGGCCACGTGGAGGGGGCCAGTGCCGGCGACCCGGTGCGGCTGTTCGCCCGGGCCCGGCAGTCCGGCCACGCCAGGGCCGCCTCGGTGCTCACCGCGGTCGCCACCGTGCACCCGGACCCGGCGGTGGCCCGGGCGGCCCGACGGTCGGCATTCAGCGTCCACCACGGCGGCGCGTGACCCGCACGCGGGTACGGAGAAGGTACGGAGAAAGGCCGAGGGCCCCGGAACGGTTTCGTTCCGGGGCCCTCGGCCTTTGGCGCTACGGCCTCAGCAGCTGCGCGAGCTGGCGCGGCGGGCGCGCACGTCGCCGACCTTCTGGCCCACCTTGCGGCGGATCACCAGCATCGGGGCCATCGCGGCCAGCGCGATCTGCGCGAAGGCGCCGATGTGCATCAGCACGTCGCCGCCGGGCAGGCCGGCCGCCCAGGCGCCCAGGCAGCCGATCGAGACCACGATCCAGGCCAGCGTGGCGGTGGCCAGCAGGCCCTGCGGCTTGGGGTACTCGACCTGGCTCACCATCAGGTAGGCCACGCCGAAGATCGCCAGCAGGCCGGCCAGGAACGGCGGGTCCAGCAGCACGATGGCGATCACCGTCATCGCGCCCATCGGGCAGGGCATGCCCTGGAACACCCCGGGCCGCATCTTCACCGCGGAGAACCGGGCCAGCCGCAGCACCACCGCGAGCAGCACGGTGAGCGCGATGAACGCCGAGAGCCCCTGGTTGGTGCCGGGGGAGACGATGCCCCAGACCGCCACGAAGTAGGCCGGGGCGATGCCGAAGCTGATCAGGTCGGCCAGGTTGTCCAGCTCCGCGCCGAGCGCCGAGGCGCGCAGCTTGCGGGCCACCAGGCCGTCGAAGAGGTCGCACATGGCGCCGAGCAGCAGCAGGGTCACCGCGGTGGCCGCGCCGTGCCGGACCACGCCGCCGCCGTTGCCGTTCCCGGTGATGTGCGGGATCAGCATGTTGGTGGTGACGGAGTAGATCGCCAGGAAGCCGCAGACCGCGTTCCCCAGGGTCAGGAAGTCGGCCGTGGAGAGCGCCTGCGGCGGACGGGGGGCCCGCAGCTCGCGATCGCGCGCCCAGCGGCGCCGACGCAGCTCGGTCTCCTCCTGCTCGCCGATGCCCACCAGGGTCTCGGGATCAGTCACGGTCAAGGCGTGTCACCCCCGCCGTCGTCTTCTGACCGACCGAGACGCCGACCTCGACGCCCGCCGGCAGGTAGGTGTCGACGCGGGAGCCGAAGCGGATCAGGCCGATCCGCTCGCCCTGCTCGACCTTGGTGCCGGCCGGCATGTACGGCACGATCCGGCGCGCCACGGCGCCCGCGATCTGCACCATCTCGATGTCGCCGAGCTCGGTGTCGAAGTGCCAGACGACCCGCTCGTTGCGGTCGCTGTCCTTGTTGAACGCGGGCACGAAGCCGCCGGCGATGTGCTCGACGGAGGCCACCGTGCCGGGCAGCGGCGCGCGGTTGACGTGGACGTTCAGCGGGCTCATGAAGATCGCGACCCGGGTCCGGCCGTCCGGCCAGGCGTCGATGCTCTGCACCACGCCGTCGGCCGGCGAGATCACTCTGCCGGCGCCGATCTCACGCTCCGGGTCGCGGAAGAACCACAGCATGCCCGCGCTGAGCGCGCAGGCCGGGACCGCCGCGAGGGCCCACTTGCCGTTCCGCTTGGTGAGAGCGGTGGTCAGGGCCGCGGTGGCCAGGGTCGGGACGAACCAGGGCGTCGCCCCGCGCGCGATGGTCACGCGCGGACGGCGGCCTGCCGCTTCGGGAGCGAAGGGATCGCGCTCCGTGACGGAGGAGTGAGGGGACGGGCTGATGGGCATCTAAGACCTTTGTCGCGGGGGATCATGGCCGACCGAGGGGCCACCGCGGGATCGGGTGATAAGGGGACAGCTGCTGTCCCGGTGGATGCTATCGGGAGCAGGTGGTGGGTGGGCAACCCGCCTGCTCGGTCAACTGTCTCCTGCCGTGCCTGGACGCACGCGCTATGTATACGACCGTAGCCGCAGCCGGAGCGGTTCCCAAGGGTTCGGCCAAGATCAGTGAGTCTTCTCTCAGCACCGCGGGTGAGGCCCGGCACCCCCGTCACCGGGCCCCTCCGGGGGTTACTGGGCGATCTTGTACTCCTCCAGGAGCCGGCGTCCCACGATCATCTTCTGGATCTCCGCCGTGCCTTCACCGATCAGCAGCATCGGGGCCTCCCGGTAGAGCCGCTCGATCTCGTACTCCTTGGAGAAGCCGTAGCCGCCGTGGATCCGGAAGGCGTCCTCCACGACCTCCTTGCAGTACTCGGAGGCGAGGTACTTGGCCATGCCGGCCTCGAGGTCGTTGCGCTGGCCGCTGTCCTTCTTGCGGGCGGCCATCACCATCATCTGGTGGGCGGCCTCGACCTTGGTGGCCATCTCGGCCAGCTTGAACTGGATCGCCTGGTGCTCGGCGATCTTCTTGCCGAAGGTGGTGCGCTGCTGGGCGTAGGAGATGCCCAGCTCGAAGGCGCGGCGGGCCACTCCGCAGCCGCGGGCGGCCACGTTGACCCGGCCCACCTCGACGCCGTCCATCATCTGGTAGAAGCCCTTGCCGGGGACGCCGCCGAGGATCCGGTCGGCCGGGATGCGGACGTCCTGGAGCACCAGCTCCGTGGTGTCCACGCCCTTGTAGCCCATCTTCTCGATCTTGCCGGGCACGGTGAGGCCCGGGACGGTCGGGTTGGGGCCGAACCCGGCGGTCTTCTCGACCAGGAAGGTGGTCATGTTCTTGTACGGGGTCGAGCCGCCCTCGTCGGTCTTGCAGAGCACCGCGACCAGGGTGGAGGAGCCGCCGTTGGTCAGCCACATCTTCTGGCCGTTCAGGACGTAGTGCTCGCCGTCCTTGACGCCCTTGGTGGAGATCGCCGCCACGTCGGAGCCCAGGGCCGGCTCGGACATCGAGAAGGCGCCGCGGATCTCGCCGGCCGCCATCTTGGGCAGGAAGTAGTCCTTCTGCTCCTGGGTGCCGTGGGCGTTGATCATGTGCGCGACGATGAAGTGGGTGTTGACGATCCCGGAGACCGACATCCAGCCGCGGGCGATCTCCTCCACCACCAGGGCGTAGGTGAGCAGCGACTCGCCGAGGCCGCCGTACTCCTCGGGGATGGTCAGGCCGAAGAGGCCGAGCTCCTTCATGCCCTCGACGATGGCGGTCGGGTACTCGTCCCTGTGCTCCAGCTCGGTGGCGACCGGGAGGATCTCCTTGTCCACGAACTCCCGCACGGTGGCGAGGATGTCCCGCTGGATCTCGGTGAGGCCGTCGGTCTGTGCGAGGCGTCCCATCGTGCGGCTCCAAAAAAGTCTGCGTGAGGGTGGGGAGGGGAGGGAGCGGGGCCCGTGGAGCGTGGTCTTCCACGGGCCCCGCGACCGGAGGTGTGGGCGATGACGGCGCCCGCCCCCCGGGGGTCGGGTCAGCTCGCGGGCGTGGGCCGGGCCGGCTGCTCGCCGCCGCGCTGCTCGATGTAGGTCGCGGTCGGCACCATCACCTTGCGGCGGAAGAGGCAGACCACGGTGCCGTCCTGCTTGTAGCCCTTGGTCTCGACGTACACGATGCCGCGGTCGTCCTTGGACTTGGAGGGCCACTTGTCGAGCACGGTGGTCTCGCCGTAGATGGTGTCGCCGTGGAAGGTCGGCGCCACGTGGCGCAGCGACTCGATCTCCAGGTTGGCGATCGCCTTGCCGGAGACGTCCGGGACGGACATGCCCAGCAGCAGCGAGTAGACGTAGTTGCCGACCACCACGTTCTTCTTGAAGTCGGTGGTGTTCTCGGCGTAGTTGCTGTCCATGTGCAGCGGGTGGTGGTTCATGGTCAGCAGGCAGAAGAGGTGGTCGTCGTACTCGGTGACGGTCTTGCCGGGCCAGTGCTTGTAGACCGCGCCGACCTCGAACTCCTCGTAGGTGCGTCCGAACTGCATGGCTCAGGCCTCCGGGGCTTCGAACTTGGAGGTGCGCTGCAGGCCGGCGGCGCGGCCCTTGCCGGCGATCACCAGGGCCATCTTGCGGGAGGCCTCGTCGATCATCTCGTCGCCGAGCATCGCCGAGCCCTTGAAGCCGCCGGCCTCAGAGGTGGCCCAGGCGTAGGCGTCCAGGATCAGCTCGGAGTGGTCGTAGTCCTCCTGGGAGGGGGAGAAGACCTCGTTGGCGATGCCGACCTGGTCCGGGTGGAGCACCCACTTGCCGTCGAAGCCCAGCGCGGCGGCCCGGCCGGCCACCTCGCGGAAGCCGTCGGGGTTGCGGATCTGCAGGTAGGGGCCGTCGATCGCCTGCAGGTCGTTGGCCCGGGCGGCCATCAGGATGCGCATCAGGATGTAGTGGTAGGCGTCGGCCGGGTAGCCGGGCGGCTGCTCGCCGACCACCAGGGACTTCATGTTGATCGAGGCCATGAAGTCGGCCGGGCCGAAGATGATGGTCTCCAGCCGGGGCGAGGCGGCGGCGATCGCGTCGACGTTGACCAGGCCCTTGGCGTTCTCGATCTGCGCCTCGATGCCGATCCGGCCGACCTCGAAGCCCATGGTCTTCTCGATCTGGGTGAGCAGCAGGTCCAGCGCCTTCACCTGCTCGGCGTCCTGCACCTTGGGCAGCATGATGCAGTCCAGGTTCGGCCCGGCGCCCTCGACCACGGTGATGACGTCGCGGTAGGTCCAGTGCGTGGTCCAGTCGTTCACCCGGACCACCCGGGTCTTGCCGCCCCAGTCGCCGTTGTTCAGCGCGTCCACGACGGTGTGCCGGGCGCTCTCCTTGACCAGCGGGGCGCAGGCGTCCTCCAGGTCGAGGAAGACCTGGTCGGCCGGCAGGCCCTGGGCCTTCTCCAGGAAGCGCGGGTTGCTTCCCGGGACGGCCAGACAGGAGCGGCGGGGGCGGAGGCGGTTCACTGAGGTCATGACGCGAGGGTCTCTTCCTTGATCGGTTCGCCGACGATCGGGGCCAGCCGGTTGGCCAGCCGGATCTCGTCGACGATCCTGCCGATGATGGTCGTGATGCCGAAGTCCTTCGGGGTGAAGACCGCGGCGACACCGGCGGCCCTCAGGGCCTCGGCGTCCGCTGCGGGGATGATGCCACCGACGATCACCGGCACATCCTCCACCCCGGCGCGCTCCAGCCGCCGCAGCACGTCGGGCACCAGCTCGGGATGGGCGCCGGAGAGGATCGACAGGCCCACGCAGTGCACGTCCTCGGCGACGGCCGCCGAGACGATCTGCTCCGGGGTCAGCCGGATGCCCTGGTACACCACCTCGAAGCCGGCGTCCCGGGCCCGCACGGCGATCTGCTCGGCGCCGTTGGAGTGCCCGTCCAGGCCCGGCTTGCCGACCAGCAGGCGCAGCTTGCCCGCACCCAGCTCGGCGGCGGTGGCCTCGACCGCCCGCCGCACCCGGTCCAGCTCGCCGCCCGGCTCGGCGGCCACCGCGACCGGCGCCCCGCCGACGCCGGTGGGCGCCCGGTACTCGCCGAAGACCTCGCGCAGCGCGAAGGCCCACTCGCCGGTGGTCACGCCGGCCCGGGCGCAGGCCAGGGTGGCGGCCATCAGGTTCTCCGTGGTGCCGGCCACCCGCTTGAGCTCGGCCAGCGCGGCCGCCGCCCCCGCCTGGTCGCGGTCGGCCTTCCAGCGCCGCAGGCCGCCGAGCACCGACTGCTCGCTGGCCGGGTCCACCACCATGATCGCGGTGTCCAGGTCGGCGGTGAGCGGGCTCTCCTCGGTGGTGTCGAAGCAGTTCACCCCGACGATCTTGTCCTCGCCGGCCTCGATCCGGGCCCGCCGCTCGGCGTGCGAGGCGACCAGCGCGGACTTGAGGTAGCCGGACTCGACCGCCGCGACCACCCCGCCCTGGCCCAGCACCTTGGCGATCTCCGCCTCGGCGCCGGCCAGCAGTTCGGCGGTCTTGGCCTCCACCACCGCGGAGCCGTCGAACAGGTCGCCGTACTCCAGCAGGTCGGACTCGTAGGCCAGCACCTGCTGGATCCGCAGCGACCACTGCTGGTCCCAGGGCCGGGGCAGGCCCAGCGCCTCGTTCCAGGCCGGCAACTGCACGGCGCGGGCCCGGGCGTCCTTGGAGAGGGTGACGGCCAGCATCTCCAGCACGATCCGCTGGACGTTGTTCTCCGGCTGGGCCTCGGTCAGGCCCAGCGAGTTGACCTGCACCCCGTAGCGGAACCGGCGCTGCTTGGGGTCCTCGATGCCGTAGCGCTCCCGGGTGACCTTCTCCCAGAGCCGCCCGAAGGCCCGCATCTTGCACATCTCCTCGACGAAGCGGACGCCCGCGTTGACGAAGAAGGAGATCCGGCCGACCACCTCGCCCATCCGCTCGGCCGGCACCTGGCCGGAGTCCCGGACGGCGTCCAGCACGGCGATCGCGGTGCACATCGCGAAGGCGATCTCCTGCACCGGCGTGGCCCCGGCCTCCTGCAGGTGGTAGCTGCAGATGTTGATCGGGTTCCACTTGGGGATGTGCGCCACGGTGTAGGCGATCATGTCGGTGATGAGCCGCACCGAGGGGCCGGGCGGGAAGACGTGCGTCCCGCGCGACAGGTACTCCTTGATGATGTCGTTCTGGGTGGTGCCGGTGAGCTTGGCGATGTCCGCGCCCTGCTCCTCGGCGACCGACTGGTAGAGCGCCAGCAGCCACATCGCGGTGGCGTTGATGGTCATCGAGGTGTTGGTGCGCTCGAGCGGGATGCCGTCGAACAGGGTGCGCATGTCGCCGATGTGGCCGACCGGCACCCCCACCCGGCCGACCTCGCCGCGGGCCAGCACGTGGTCCGAGTCGTAGCCGGTCTGGGTGGGCAGGTCGAAGGCGACCGAGAGGCCGGTCTGGCCCTTCGCCAGATTGCGCCGGTAGAGCGCGTTGGAGTCCGCAGCGGTGGAGTGGCCCGCGTAGGTCCGCATCAGCCACGGACGGTCCTTCTGGCGCTCCGTCATCAGATGTCCCGGCCGGGCTTGACGTTCCGCTCGTCGAGCTCGCGGAAGAGGTTGATCGCGGGCAGGTGCTTCTCGCGGAACTCGGCGTCGCGCACGCCCAGGCCCTCCTGCGGGGCCAGGCAGAGCACGCCGACCTTGCCCTGGTGCTTGTTGTGGTGCACGTCCAGGGCGGCCTGGCCGGTCTGCTCCAGCGAGTAGACCTTGGAGAGCGTCGGGTGGATCCTGCCCTTGGCGATCAGGCGGTTGGCCTCGTAGGCCTCGCGGTAGTTGGCGAAGTGCGAGCCGACGATTCGCTTGAGCGACATCCACAGGTACCGGTTGTCGTACTGGTGCATGAAGCCGGAGGTGGAGGCGCAGGTGACGATGGTGCCGCCCTTGCGGGTCACGTAGACCGAGGCGCCGAAGGTCTCCCGGCCCGGGTGCTCGAAGACGATGTCCACGTCCTCGCCGCCGGTCAGCTCGCGGATCTTCGCGCCCAGGCGCTTCCACTCGCGCGGGTCCTGGTTCTGCTCGTCCTTCCAGAACCGGTAGCCCTCGGCCGAGCGGTCGATGACCGCCTCGGCGCCCATCGCCCGGCAGATGTCCGCCTTCTGCGGGCTGGAGACCACGCAGATCGGGGTGGCGCCGCCGGCCAGCGCGTACTGGGTGGCGTACGAGCCCAGGCCGCCGCTGGCGCCCCAGATCAGCACGTTGTCGCCCTGCTTCATGCCGGCGCCGTTGCGCGAGACCAGCTGGCGGTAGGCGGTGGAGTTGACCAGGCCCGGGGAGGCGGCCTCCTCCCAGGTGAGGTGCTTCGGCTTGGGCAGCAGCTGGTTGGTCTTCACCAGGGCCAGCTGGGCCAGGCCGCCGAAGTTGGTCTCGAAGCCCCAGATCCGCTGCTCCGGGTCCATCATCGTGTCGTTGTGGCCGTCCGGGCTCTCCAGCTCGACCGAGAGGCAGTGCGCGACCACCTCGTCGCCGGGCTTCCAGGCGTTCACCCCGGCGCCGGTGCGCAGCACCACGCCGGCCAGGTCGGAGCCGAGCACGTGGTAGGGCAGGTCGTGCCGCTTGGTCAGCGGGGAGAGCCGGCCGTAGCGCTCCAGGAAGCCGAAGGTGGAGACCGGCTCGAAGATCGAGGACCAGACGGTGTTGTAGTTCACGGCGCTGGCCATCACGGCCACCAGGGCCTCGCCGGGGCCGAGTTCGGGCAGCGGGACGTCGTCCAGGTGGAGCGACTTCCGCGGGTCCTTGTCGCGGCTCTCCAGGCCCGCGAACATCTGCTCCTCGTCCTTGTGGAGCGTGACCGCCCGGTAGGACTCGGGGAGCTTGATCGCGGCGAAGTCCGCGGACGTGCTGTCGGCGCTGAGGATCGCGTCGAGGATTTCCTTCATGGCTGCCTCCGAAGGCGTACCTGTGTGAGGGCGCACAGGGCGTCTGGGGGAGCCGGGAGCGGACACCGGCTTCGCAGTGGGTCGGGTGGGGTGAGGTGCTCGCCCCCGAGGGTGTGGGGGCGCCGGACGACGGCGCGCCGAGGTGGGGAGCCGCGGCGCCGCGACTGGTGGGTAACAAGCTACTGGCACCCTGTGCCACTCGTAAAGACACTGGGTGCCATGAATTTTGCCCGGCTCTCCAGCGTCGCCCAAGGGGGCGCAGGGCAGGCCGAAGGCCCGCCGGGAGAGTCCCGACGGGCCTTCTGACCTGCTGTTTTTCTGTTCTAGTGGCCGAGTGCGGCCCGGATGCTGTCCAGTACCACGTCCAGCGGGGCATCCGTGCGGGCCACTGTGATGAGCACCTCACCGCCCGGGGTGGCACTCAGTGCGCTGGTGGCCTCCAGGGCCCCGGGGGTCCCGGTGGCACTGGGTGTCACTACCGTGCTGCGCCGTCGCACCCCGCTCGGCGGGGTGGCCCAGAAGGTGCCGCGGATCACCGCGAAGGAGTGGTCCAGCTGCGCCTCCACGTCCCCGTGGCCGCCGGCCCGCAGCCAGCGCCGCAGCACGTGGTTGTGGGCCGCGACCACCGCCGCCGCCGAGACCTCGGCCAGCATCGAGTCGTCGTCCCCGCCGTGCTGCCAGCCGGGCGGGATGGTGTCCGAGGCGTCGAACCGGCCCAGCAGGTAGCGGGTGAAGAGCCGCTCGTAGCGGGCCACCACCGCGATCTCCCGCTCGCGCAGCGCCGGGACCTGACGGATCAGCTGGTACCGGGCGACCGAGACGGCCGGGGTGGAGGCGTACATCCGCAGCACCTCCTTGATGCCGCGGCAGACCACGTCCAGCGGGTGCTCCTCCGGCTCGGCGCTGGCCAGCAGGTCGGCCACCCGGACCAGGGTGTCGTCGTGGTCCGGGAAGATCGCCTCCTCCTTGGACCGGAAGTACCGGAAGAAGGTCCGCCGGGCCACCCCGGCGGCCGCGGCGATCTGATCGACCGTCGTCTCCTCGTACCCCTGGGTGGCGAACAGCTGCATCGCGGCTGCGGCCAGGTCCTGGCGCATCTGCTGGCGCTGCGCCGCCGCCCGGCGGCTGCCCGGGCCCGGCTCGGCGGCGCGGCTCTCGGGCCCGGCGTGCCCGGTCTGTTCAGCGGATGTCTGTTCCCGGTCCATGCCCGGAACGCTACACGCCCCCCGGGCCTGCTCAGGCGCCGTCGGCGGCATCCTGCGGGCCACCGGCCGGACGGCCGGCCCGGCCGCCGGACGCGGAGCCCGGCCCGGGCCCCAGACCGGCCGGGGCGGGGTCAGTGGCGGCAGCGGGGCCCGGCGGGGCGTCCCCGCCGGGCCGGCGCCGGTCACCGGCGGGCGTGGTCGCGGAACCCGCGACCGGTCTTGCGGCCCAGGCAGCCGGCCGCCACCAGGTGCTCCAGCAGCGGTGCGGCGGCCAGGCCCGGCTCGCGGAACTCCTGGTGGAGGACCTGCTCGATGGTCAGCGAGACGTCCAGGCCGACCACGTCCAGCAGCTCGAAGGGACCCATCGGGTAGCCGCAGCCGAGCTTCATCGCGGTGTCGATGTCGTCCACCGTGGCGTAGTGCTCGGCGAGCATCCGGACCGCGTCGTTCAGGTAGGGGAAGAGCAGGGCGTTGACGATGAAACCGGCCCGGTCGCCGCACTCCACCGGGTGCTTGCGGACCTCCGCGCAGAGCTCCAGCACGGTGGCGGTGACCTCCGGCGCGGTCAGCACGGTCGAGACGACCTCGACCAGCTTCATAGCCGGAGCCGGGTTGAAGAAGTGCATCCCGATCACGTCCTGCGGCCGGGAGGTGGCGGTGGCGCAGCTGATCACCGGGAGGCTGGAGGTGGTGGTGGCGAGCACCGCGCCCGGCTTGACGATCTTGTCCAGGGCGGCGAACAGCTCCCGCTTGACCGCCAGGTCCTCGGCCACCGCCTCCAGCACCAGGTCCACCTGGGCCAGGTCGGCCTGCGAACCGGTCGGGGTGACCAGGCCGAGGGTGCGGTCCCGCTGCTCGGCGGTCAGCCGGCCCTTGGCGACCGAGCGGTCCAGCGAGCGGGCCAGCTGGGCCTTGGCCTTCTCGGCCTTCTCCTGGCTGCGGGCGACCAGCACCACCGGGTGGCCGGCCTTGGCGAAGACCTCGGCGATGCCGGTGGCCATGGTGCCGGAGCCGCAGACGCCGACGCTGCCGACGGTCCGGCCGGCCGGGCGGCCGGCGGCGGCCGAGGCGGCCTCCGGGACCGTCTTGGAGGAGCCGGGGGCCTCGTAGCGGTAGAAGCCGCGGCCGGACTTGCGGCCCAGCAGGCCCGCCGAGACCAGCTGGCCGAGGATCGGCGCGGGCGCGTGCAGCCGGTCCCTGGACTGCTCGTACATCGCCTCCAGCACGGTGCGGGCGGTGTCCAGGCCGATCAGGTCGAGCAGCGCCAGCGGGCCCATCGGCAGGCCGCAGCCCAGCCGCATCGCCGCGTCGATGTCCTCCCGGGTGGCGTAGCGCGACTCGAACATCGCCGCCGCCTGGTTGAGGTAGGCGAAGAGCAGGCCGTTCACCACGAAGCCGGCCCGGTCGCCGGCTGCCACCGGCTCCTTGCCCAGGGCGCGGGCGAACTCGGCGGCCTGCTCGGCCACCTGGGGGTCGGTCAGCACGCTGCGGACCACCTCGACCAGCTTCATCGCGTGCACCGGGTTGAAGAAGTGCAGGCCGAGCACCCGCTCCGGGCGGGCGGTGGCGGCGGCGATCCGGGTCACCGAGAGCGAGGTGGTGCCGGTGGCCAGCACGGTGTGCGGCGGGCAGATCCGGTCCAGCTCGGCGAAGAGCTCGCGCTTGAGCTCCAGTTGCTCGGGCACCTCCTCGACGACCAGGTCGGCCGCGGCGACGGCGGAGAGCTCGGCGCCCACGGTGATCCGGGCGAGCAGGGCGGTGCGCTCCCCGGCGGTCAGCCGCTCGCGGGCGACGGCGTGCGCGGTCGCCTCCTCGATCCGGGCCAGCGCCCGGGCGGCGGCCGCGCCGTCCGCCTCGACGCCGATCACCCGGCGGCCGCTGCGGGCCGCGGCGACGGCCACGCCGGCGCCCATGGTGCCGAGGCCGACCACGGCGACGGTGGGGAAGGGGGTGGGGAGGTCCTGCGGTTCGGAAGCCTGGGATTCGGGGGCCTGCATCGTTGCTGGTCCTTTCGGGGTGGCCGCGGCACCCCGCGGGCGGCTGGGCGCGCGGGGGACGATCGGGACGCGGCGGGGGAGAGCGACGGGCCGGGGCGGCGGCGCGGGACACGCGCGGCGGCCGGGGCGGCCTTGACGGCCAGGACGGCCGTGACTGCTGGGACGGCCGTGACTGCCGAGACGGGTGTACGGGGCGGGGTGACTCGGGGTGCGGTCGAACCGCGCGCTGCGGTGGCCAGTCCGCTCTGGCCGGGCCGCAGTGGTCGCGCGTGGGGGACGAACCCTGGTGACGTCCGGTCCGGTACGTGGATCACCCGTGGACCGTGAAAGGCACAGCGCCGGAGCGGCTCCCGAAGCCCGGCGGTGGTGCGTGCGGCCACTGTAACCGGGTTACCAGCGAGTAGGAAAGGGGGTGGATGGCAGCTTTCGGTGATCCCGCGTCAGTTTCGGGTTCGCCGATCCACTCCTGCGGGGAATGGTGGGACGGGTGGGGGTGGCGGGAGCATGGATCGTATGAGCACCACCATCGCCGACCAGGACTCCTTCGACTCCCTCGACCCGCTCGACCCCTCGGCCGAGGAGCTGCTGCCCGCGGGCGAGCCGATCGCCGAGCGGCTGCCGAGCTCCGACGCCCGCGCGGCCAGGGCCGCCCGCGCCCGGGTGGCCGCCGCCCGGCTGGGCGCGGAGGGCGTCGAGGGCGTGGTGCTCAGCTGGGTGGACAACGCCGGGCTGACCCGGGTCAAGACGGTGCCGGTGCGCCGCCTTGAGCACGCCGCCGCCTGGGGCGTCGGCGCCGCGCCCTGCTTCGACGTCTTCCTGGTCGACGACTCGATCACCACCAGCCGGCACATCGGCGGCCCGGTCGGCGACCTGCGGCTGGTCCCCGACCTGGACCGGCTCACCCGGCTGGCCGCCCAGCCCGGCTGGGCCTGGGCCCCCGCCGACCGGTTCGAGCAGGGCGGCGCCGAGCACCCCGGCTGCCAGCGCGCCTTCCTGCGCCGCACCGTGGCGGCCGCCGCCCGGCGCGGGCTGGAGCTGCGGGCCGGGATCGAGGTGGAGTGGGTGGTCGCGCTGGCCGGCCCGCCGAGCGATCCGCCGGTCTATCCCACGCACGGCCCGGCCTACGGCTTCCACCGCCTGACCGACCTCTCCGACTACCTGCGCGACCTGCTGCACGCGCTGGACCGCCAGGGTCTGACGGTGCTCCAGCTGCACCCCGAGTACGCCGACGGGCAGTTCGAGGTGTCGATCGCCCCCGCGGATCCGCTGGCCGCCGCCGACTCCACCGTGCTGGTCCGCCAGACCATCCGGGCCGTCGGCGTCCGGCACGGCCTGCGCACCTCCTTCGCGCCAGCCGTCCAGCCCGGCGCCGTCGGCAACGGCGGCCACCTGCACCTCTCGCTCTGGCGGGACGGGCGCAACCTCGGCCAGGGCGGCCCCGGTCCGCACGGCCTCAGCACCGAGGCCGAGTCCTTCCTGGCCGGCGTGCTCGCCGAACTGCCCGCGCTGCTGGCGCTCGGCGCCCCGAGCCCCGCCAGCTACCTGCGGCTGGTGCCGCAGCACTGGGCCGGCGCCTACCAGTGCTGGGGGCGGGAGAACCGGGAGGCCGCGCTCCGGCTGATCCCCGGCCCGCCCGGCGAGGGCCCCGGCAGCGCCAATGCCGAGCTGAAGTGCTTCGACGCCGCCGCCAACCCCTACCTGCTGCTCGGCGGGGTGATCGCGGCCGGCCTCACCGGGCTGGACGCCCACCGGGCGCTGCCCGCCGAGGTGCGGGACGAGCCCTCCGAGCACCCCGAGGGCGAGATCCCGCGGCTGCCCGACAGCCTGGCCGGCGCGCTCGCCGAGTACCGCACCTCCGCCCCGCTCCGCGAGGCACTGGGCGACCCGCTCTACGAGGCCGTCGCCGCCGTCCGCCAGGCCGAGCTGGAGCTGTTCGCCCAGCACACCCCGGAGGAGCTGGCCGCGGCCACCCGGTGGCGCTACTGACGGGGCGTCGGCTCATCCGGATCATGTCACTCCGGATAGACCGGGCGTTCGAGTCCGCATAGATTGGATCTTCACGACCCAATCACCCGGGGGCTTCTGACCATGCGTAAGACCTTCGCGCGCCGTCTCGCCGGTGCCGCACTCACCCTGACCCTCGCCGCCGCGCCCGCCCTGGCGGCGGCCCCGGCGGCCTCCGCCGCCCCGGCGACCACCGCCGGCGTCCCCAGCTTCGGCGACCTGCTGCGCGGGGTCGAGGTGGACTGGGCCGAGCAGCACTGGGCGGACTCCGCGTGGAACGACCCGACCCCGGTGGCGTTCGGGGCGGACCAGCCGAACTACCAGTGCGCCGAGTACGTGGCCCGGGCGCTGGCCGCCGCCGGCCTGGTGCCCGGCCTCGGCCCGGACGACTCGCAGGACTCCTACTTCCACTACACCGCGCCCAACGGCAAGACCTACGACCTGCTGCTGATCAGCGACCTGCCGCAGTACCACAACCTGTACGACTACCTGATGGACAGCCACCTGGGCACGGACATCGGCGACCACCCGGAGCAGGCCCGCCCCGGCGACGTCGTGGTCACCTACGCCGGCCCCGGCGCCACCAAGTCGCACACCGGCCTGGTCGCCACCGCCCAGGACGGCACCACCGAGCCCACCGTGGACGCCCACAACCGGGCCCGCCTGCACTACGGCTACCACTTCTACGCGCCGTCCCACCTGGTGCGGATCGAGCCGCTGGGGCTGCTCGACGGCTTCGGCGACACCCCGTCCGCCGCCGGCACCCAGGCGCCCAAGCTCGCCGCCCCGAACACCGCCGCCCGCCCGGCGCTCACCGCGCCCCGGGTGACCGACCCTGCGGGCCCGCAGGTCTGACGCCCGGCCGGACCCGCCTTGTGCGGGGCATTACCTGATCTATACCTTTCGAACACCACCGGCGCGGCGTCCTCCTGGGGGCTCCGCGCCGGTGTCCGATGATCGAGAGGGAGGGGACGCCGGGATGAGACCCGTGCGCGATTCACTGCAGGTGGTCCGGAAGAACAAGCGGCTGCTCGTGCTGCCGGTTCTGGGCACCCTCGGCATGGCGGGCCCGCTGACGGCCTCGGTCGCGGCCGCCGCCATCGGCGGGGTCCAGGGGTCGGAGCGGGTGGCGGTCTCGGTGGTCATCGGGGTGCTGATCACCGCGCTGGGCGCCTTCTTCGGCGGTGCGATGATCTTCGCCGCCGACGACGCGCTGAGCGGCCGCCCGGTCCGGATCGGAGCCGCCTACGCCAGGGCCGCCCGCAGCTGGCTGGCCCTGCTGACCTGGACGCTCTTCAGCGTGCTGGTGAACCTGCTGATCCAGGCGATCCGCTGGGTGCTCGGTTCGCTGGTCGGCGAGCTGCTCAGCTCCCTGCTGGGCGGGGTGCTCGGCGCGATCTGGACGGTGGGCGGCTACCTGATGCTGCCCGCGATGCTGCTCGACGGCCACGGCCTGCGTGCCGCCGGCGAGGCCTCGGTCCGCTCCTTCACCCAGTACGCCGGCTCGGTGACCCGCACCCGCTGGCTCTTCGCCGTGCCGGCGCTGCTGACGCTCCTTCCGGCGCTGGTCCTGGTGATCCTGGCCGGGGAGTCCGGCAGCGCCGGCTTCTCGGTCGCCGGCTTCGCCGCGGCCGTGACCGTGCTCGCCTTCGCCACCACCCTCGGCGTCACCGCCTCGGGCGTCTTCCGGGTGCGGCTGTACCGCATGGCCAGTGCGGCGCCGCGCGGGACGGACGCCGCCATGGCGGCCGTCTAGTCCGCCAGCACCGCCAGGTCCGCGTCCGCCAGCCGCACCGGCTCCGCGATCACGTCGATCTCGGTGATCAGCCCGCTCTCCGGCGAGAAGCGGAAGGCGAGCAGCACCGCGAGCCGGCCCGAGGGCGCCATGACCAGGCCCACCGCGCCCTCCAGCAGCGCGAGCTGGGTGCTGAGGGCGCGGCCGGTCGAGGCCAGCGCGGCCTTGGCGACGGTGCGGCCGCCGCGCAGCAGGATCGCGGCGGGGGTGGGGCCGACCGCCTTGTCGGCGCGCAGCACCACCTCGGGGTCGAGCAGCGCGAGCAGGGCGTCGAAGTCGCCGGCCCGGGTGGCGGCCAGGTAGGCGCCGACCACCTTGCGCTGGCGGCCCAGGTCGGCGGTGGGCGGCGGGTTGCCGCGTACCCGGCGCCGGGCCCGGCTGGCGAGTTGACGGGTCGTCGTGGGCGTGCGGTCGAGCAGGGCGGCGATCTCCTCGAACGGCACCGCGAACATGTCGTGCAGCACGAAGGCGACCCGCTCGGCGGGGGAGAGGCTGTCCAGCACCACCAGCAGCGCCAACCCCACCGAGTCGGCCAGCAGCGCCTCCTCCTCGGGGTCGATGCCGCTCGGGTCGGTCCTGGCGGCGGCGGCCTCCAGCGGCTCCTCGCCCAGGTGGTCGCGCGAGCGCAGCGAGTTGAGGCAGACCCGGGAGACCACGGTGGTCAGCCAGGCGCCCAGGTTGTCGATGGAGGCGGCCTCGGTGCGGCCGAGCCGCAGCCAGGTGTCCTGCACCGCGTCCTCGGCCTCGGCCAGCGAGCCGAGGATCCGGTAGGCGATCGCCCGCAGCCGAGGCCGGTGCTCCTCGAACCGCGCCGCGAGCACGTCCTGTTCGTCCATGGTCTTCGAGCCCCCCTGAGCCACACCGGCACCTGCCGCCACCGCAGCAGACGCTAGCGCGCCCGGTCTCGCCCCGAAAGGGTGGTCCCTGTGCCGGGCGGATTGACGCCCGCCCGGCCCCACCTGGCCGGACCCCGCGGCGGCCGCCGAGCGCCGTCACGGCGGCCCCGCCGGGCGCCGCACAATGCGTCAGTGCTTGATGGACGCATCGAACCCGAGGACCCGCGGCGCCCGTTCCGCCTGGTCGTGACCGGCGGTGGGACCGGGGGCCACACCTACCCCGCGCTGACCGCCGTGCGCGCGCTGCAGGCCCGGCTGGCCGGGGCCGGGCGGGAGTTGGAGGCGCTCTGGATCGGCACCGCCGAGGGCCTGGAGGCCCGGGTGGCCGCCGCCGAGCAGATCCCGTTCGCCACCGTGGCCACCGGCAAGGTGCGGCGCAGCGCCAACCCGCTGAAGCTGGTCTCGCCCGCCAACGTGCGGGACATGGGCCGGGTGCCGCTGGGCGTGGCGCAGGCCCGGGCGCTGGTCGCCGAGGCGCGGCCGGACGTGGTGCTGGCCACCGGCGGCTACGTGGCCGTGCCGGTCGGCCTGGCCGCCCGGATCTGCCGCCGCCCGCTGGTGGTGCACGAGCAGACCGTGCGGCTGGGCCTGGCCAACCGGGCGCTGGCCCGGGCCGCCACCTGCTTCGCGGTCTCCTCCGAGTCCACCCTGCACTACCTGTCCGACGCGGCCCGGGCGGCGGCCGTGGTGACCGGGAACCCGGTGCGGCCGGAGGTGCTGACGGGCCGTCCGGAACGGGCGGTGGCCGCGCTCGGCCTGCGGGGCTTCGACCTCTCCCGGCCGACCGTCTACGTGACCGGCGGGGCCCAGGGCTCGCAGCAGATCAACGGCCTGATCGCCGAGCTGCTGCCCTGGCTGCTCACCCGGGCCAATGTGCTGCACCAGTGCGGACCGGTGCACGAGCCCGCGCTGCGCCAGCAGGCCGCCGCGCTGGGGCGGGAGTTGAGCGGGCGCTACCTGGTCACCGGATACGTCGGCGCGGAGCTGCCGGACGTGCTGGCGCTGGCCGGGGTGGTGGTCTCGCGCAGCGGCGCGGGCACCATCGCCGAGCTGACCGCGCTGGGCAAGGCCTCCGTCCTGGTGCCGCTGGCCACCGCGGCGGGCAACGAGCAGGAGCACAACGCCCGCCACCTGGAGGCCACCGGCGCCGCCGTGGCGCTGACCGGCGCGCCGACCGCGGCCCGGCTGCGCCAGGCCCTCACCCCGCTGCTGGACGACCCGGCCAAGCGGGCCGCGATGGCCGAGCGGGCCCGGGCGCACGGCCGCCCGGACGCGGCGGAGCGGCTGGTGGACGTGCTGCTCTCGGCGGCCACCGTCCGCGAGCCCGCCTACGGCTGACGGGTCCGTCCGGAGGACCGGCCCCGGCCCTGCAGTAGGGTCCTGGGCATGCCTGCGATAGCCGCGATCTCGTTCGACGCCGACGACACCCTGTGGGACTTCGAGGCCGCGTACGCCGTGGCGATCGCCGCGGTGGCGGACCGGCTCACGGAGGAGGGGGCGCGCCGGGCGGACGGCCCGGTGACGGGCGAGTGGCTGACCGGCCTCTGGCAGGAGGGCCGGGACGCGGCGCCGGACATCTGGCTGTCGACACTGCGCAAGCAGTCCTTCAGCCGGGCGATCGAGAGCAGCGGCCAGCGGGCCGATCCGGCGCGGGTGGACGGGCTGTTCGACTGGTACAACGAGCGGCGCTGGTCCGCCCTGCGGCCGTACCCCGAGGTGGTGGAGGTGCTGGACGCGCTGGCCGGCCGGTTCGTGCTCGCGGTCACCACCAACGGCAACACCGATCCGGCCAAGGTGGGCCTGGGCGGCTACTTCGCCTGCGTCACCAGCCCGGAACAGAGCGGCTTCCGCAAGCCGGACCGCCGGGCCTTCCGCCACACCGCCGCCCGGCTGGACCTGCAGCCCGCCCGGGTCCTGCACATCGGCGACCACCTGCTGCACGACGCCCTCGGCGCCAAGGAGGCCGGGCTGCAGGCCTACTGGCTCAACCGCAGGACCACCGGCGGCCCGGCCTCGGAGCGCGCCGCCGGGGCGGGCATCCGCGAGGTGGCCACCCTGGCAGCCCTGCTGGAGCTGTGACGGCCAGTCGCCGCCGAACGGCGCCGGCCCGGTGAGCAGCACCCGGCGGT
This sequence comes from Kitasatospora sp. NPDC006697, assembly GCF_042869935.1. NCBI lineage: Bacteria > Bacillati > Actinomycetota > Actinomycetes > Kitasatosporales > Streptomycetaceae > Kitasatospora > Kitasatospora sp. NPDC006697. The sequence goes on along the minus strand of NZ_JBIAGU010000018.1, from coordinate 120,227 downwards.
GGCCCAGCCGGTCGCCGGCCACCCCCCCGCGCCGAACCAGAGCGTGTCCGGCGGACGGGAGGCCGGCCTCGCGGGCGGCCCGGCTCCAGAAGCTGTAGTCCACCACGACATCGCGGCCGGCCCGCATCAACTCGGCGAGTTCCAGGCGCTGGTCGGCGCGCACCCGCTCCTTGAGCGCGTCGTACGCGGCGGGTGCGAGCACCACGCCCGCGTCCCGGCCGCCGAGCAGCTGCCAGACGGCCTCGTCGATCGACAGGCGCGCGTAGCCCTGCGCGACCAGGCGCAGGGCGTAGGTCGACTTCCCGGCGCCGGGCAGACCGCACATCAGCACGACGGTGGGCACCCGGTTCACCCGGCCCGGCGGACGGCGAGCAGCAGGCCGCTGGCCCAGTCCAGGGTGGTGGTCGCGAAGTCCTGGCGGGCCGTCAGACCGGCGGCCAGGCGGTCCGCCGACTCCTGGTGGCCCTGCGGCCAGTTGGGCTGCGGCAGCAGGTCGTCGATGAGGTACATGCCGCCCGGGGCGACCAGGTCCAGGGCGCGCTCCAGGTGCGTGAACTTGCCGGGCCAGGTGTCGGCGAAGACCAGGTCGAAGGCGGGCCCGTCGTAGGTGTCGAGCCAGGCGCCGCCGTCGCCGGTCACGAAGGTCACCCGCCCGTCGTCCGCGAACTGCTCGCGGGCGATGCGCTGCACGGCGTCGTCCAGCTCCACGGTGACCAGGGTGGCCGCCGGGTCCATGCCGCTGAGCAGCCAGGCCGTGCCCTCGCCGGCGCCCGTGCCCAGCTCCAGGAGCCGCCCGCCGGGGCGGGTGGCGGCGAGGGTGGCGAGCAGGCTGCCGGTGCGGTCCTCGGAGGACATGGTGAAGCCGGCGGCCGCCGCCGCTGCGCGCAAGGCGGGGAGCTGGGACGGGAACCGACGCACGGTGTCATCCATGGCCGGATCCTGCCCAGGGGGCGGGAGGGGCGCAACGCGATTTGCGGGGGGCTACACCTCCAGCTCCGGCTCCTCGTGCTCGACGCCCTCGCCGTCCTCGGGGTCCTCCCCCGGGGCCTCCTCCTCCTCGTCCTCCTCGCCGCCCGCCGCGAGCTTGGCGTAGTACTGCTCCCGCACGGCCGTCCGCACCTTGCCGCTGTTCGCCGAGCCCCGCCGTGCGCCGGACCCGACCCCGCCCGCGCCGCTCATGCCCGGCTCGCCCTCGCGCTCACCCTCGCCCCCGGTTTCGCCGACGGCCTTGCGGCGAGCGCCCTCGGACGGCTCCTCCTCCGCGCCGCCCGTGACCCTGCGCGTGCCCCGGGGCTCCCCGACCTCCTCCGGCTCGGCGCCGATCGGCCTGGTGGCCGACGGGAGTTCGGGCTCGCCGATGGGCGGCGTCGGCGGCAGGAGCAGCGCACCCGGCGGGAGCAGCAGGCCGCCGCCCGCGCCGCCGCCCGCGCCGCTCCGGCCGTTGTCGGGGTTCAGGGCGTCGACGGGGAGCAGGCTGCCGGTGGTCCTGGCGAGGAGGTCCGGGCTGATGCTCGCCAGGTTCAGCGGAGCCAGCGGGGTGAGCGCGCTGAGCGGCGCGGAGTTGCCGAGCGAGGCCAGGATGCCGGTGAGCTGCTGGGTGTGGATGTCCTCGTGGGTGGCCAGGTTGGCGGCCACCTGGGTCAGGCCGGTGGCCGTGCCCTGGAAGGAGTCGAGCAGGCGGCGGACCACCTCGATGCCGACCACGGTGCCGACCTTCTCGCCGACGGCGGTGGCGATCTGGCCGAAGGCGTCGGCCGGGTTGCCGAGGTCCAGGCCGGCGATCACCGTGCGGAAGGAGGAGCCGTAGGAGTCGATGTCCTCGGCGTGACCGAGCAGGGTGCTGGCGCAGGTGGCGAGCACGGAGAGGTCCACGCCGAACCCGCTGCCGACCGGCCGGGCCGGGCCGCCGCCGATCACCGTCTTGACCAGGCCCTCCACCGCGTCGCCGACCGGTTTGGCCAGGGCCTGGCCGAGGGCGGTGGACGCCTGGTCGAGCAGGGCGGCGAGCAACTGCTGGCCGATCGCGATGACCATCGCCTCGCCGACCGGGCCGGTGGGCGCGGCGGCCACCAACTCGCCCTGGGTGGTCACCAGCTGGGCGATCGAGGCGGCCTTGGCCGCCGAGATGACCAGGGCGCCCGCGTGCAGCGCGGTGGCGAGCGTGCCGCAGACCTCGACCACCAGGCCGGAGAAGGTGGAGATGCCGGTCCACAGCTCGGCGAACTGGTCCGCGGAGGAGCCGTGGTAGGCCTCGCGCAGGGTGGAGACGGCCTTGTCGGCGGACATCTGCACCGAGTCCAGGGCCGAGGCGAGCTTGCTCAACTCGTCGGCGAACCGGGTGACCTCGTCCTCGTCGACCTGGGGCCACTCGATGCCGAGCAGTGCCAGCACCGGTTCCAGTTCCGGCGGCAGATCCAGTGCCATGCGTCCCCCCGAGCTGGTGGCGAGTTACCCTGCCAGCTCAGCAGCGCCGGGCGGTTCAATCATCAGTACTCCTACCGAGGAATCCGGAGAGGTCCGGGTCCGGGAGGTCCGTGCCCTCGGCCCGGGAGAACGCGAGGAGAACCTCGACCCGCGAGGAGTAGCCGAGTTTGGCGAGGATGCGGGAGACGTGCGAATGGACGGTGCGCACCGACACGATGAGCCGGTCGGCGATCTCACGGTCCGTCAGGCCCCGCGCGACCAGTTCCGCGACCCGGCGTTCGGCGCGGGTGAGGGAGGCCCAGCCGTGGGCGGGCCGGCGGCGGGAGCCGGTCGCGCCCAGCCGCACCCCGTGCGCGCGCAGCGCGGCGGTGGCCCGGTCGATCTCCCCGGTGGCCGCCAGCGCCCCGAACCGGCTGACCGCCTGCCGGTGCGCCGCCCGGGCGTCCTCGGCCCGGCCGGAGGCGGCGAACAGCAGGGCCGCCTGGTCGTCGGCGTGCGCGGCCGCGACCAACGAGCCGGCGTCGGCCAGGTCGTGGGCGGCGGCCAGCAGCAGGTCGGGGTCGCCGACCACCAGCCCCTCGGCGAACCTCAACGCGCCGCGCCGGCCGGGCGAGTTGTCGGTGGTCCGGTTGCGGATCGCCTCGGTCAGCCGCCGGGCCTCCTCCTGGCCGCCGCTGTTCACGGCGATCCGCACCAGCTCGCTGCCGGTCAGGCTGGTCGACTTGCTCGGGTGGATCTCGGCCATGCCGTCGGTGACGGTCCGGACGATCTCCAGTGCCTGCCGGTGCTCGCCGGTCAGTTCGGCGACGGTGGCCCGGGCCACGGCGACCACCTGCTCGTAGAAGAGCGCGGCATTGCGCGCGACGGACCGTTCGGCTGATGCCAACCGGGCCCGCCCGGCGTCGAGTTCGCCGCGGTGCAGGAGGATCAGCGCGGCCACGGCGTGCAGCGGCCGGCCCATGCCGTAGAGGTTGGGCAGCGCCATCGCCGCGTCCACCTCGGCCAGCGCCTGCTCCCACCGGCCGGTCCGGTAGGCGCTCAGCGCGGCCACCGTGTGCAGCCAGGGCAGCCAGAAGGCGCCCAGCAACTCGGCCATCGGACGGGCCTGTTCGACGGTCTCGTCGATCGCCGGGTCGGACCGCAGGTCCTGGATCACGGCACGCAGCAGCCGCGAGTCCAGCCACTCCACCCGGTCGTAGGCGGTGGTCTCCAGCATCGCGTCCACCTGGTCGAGCAACTCGACCGCGCCGGCCAGGTCGTGGGAGGCGGTCCGCTCGATCGCGCGCAGGTTCAGCAGGGCGATCGCCAGCAGCGGGTCCTCGTCGGCCGCCGCGCTGGCCACGGGCAGGGACTGCTTCACGGTGTCCAGGTCGCCGAGTTGCAGGCAGGCGTAGGTGCGCAGCAGGGCGAGGCGGGGGTGGAGCCGGCCGTCGTCCAGCTGTTCGGCGGCGATCAGGGCGAGGGCGGCGGCCGGGTCCATCTCGGCGAGCGCGGCCTTGGCCAGGATCACCCGCAGCCGCCGGCGCAGCGGCGTCGGCAGCGGCGCGGTGAGCTGGGCGCGGGCCAGCCGGCGGGCGGCCGGGCGGTCGCCCGACCAGTAGTGGGCCTCGACCAGGGCGACCACCAGCCGAGCCCGGCGCGGGTCGTCCAGCGGCAGGTGCTCGGCCGCGCGGGCCAGCAGTTTCAGCAGGGCGGGGGTCGGCCGCACGTTGAGCCGGTCGGCGCGGCGCAGCAGCCAGGCGACCGCCCAGGCGTCGACCGGCGCCTCGGCGAGCAGCCGCAGGACGGTCGGGTCCGGCACGCCGTGCCGGGCCAGTCGGCGGGCGGCGGCCGGGCGCAGGGCGGCGGAGGCGGCGGCGAGGGCCTGCCGGACGACGGGGTGGTGCAGGCGGATCGCGTCGGGGGAGAGCAGGGCGTTCGCCCGCAGCCGGTCGACGGCCGCCAGCACCGCCTCGGGGGCGGTGCCGGTCAGCGCGGCGAGGGCGTCGAGTTCGGCGTGCTCCGCCAGCAGCGCGATCCAGCGGGCCAAGGCGGCGTCGGGGCCCGCGAGTTCGGTGGCCCACGCGGCCAGCTCGGCGGGCCGCCGCAGGGCGTTCAGCAGGCGGGGGTTGCCGCAGGCGCCGGCCGCGGCAGGGTCGGCGCCCCAGCGGCGGGCGACGGCCGCCTCGTCGAGCGGTGCCAGGTCGTGGACCACGGTGGCGAGTCGGTCGAGCCCGGCGAAGCGGGCGGGCGAACTGCCGCGCCGCCGGCCGGTGACCACGGAGAGCGGGCGCCCGTGGTCCGGGTCGGCGAGGGCGTGCAGGGCGAGGAGCGTGGCGTCGTCGGCGAGGTGGAGGTCGTCGACGACGACCACGGCGGGCCCGGCCCAGTCCGGTGGTCGGGCCGCCGAGAGGCTGCTGAGTCCCGTCGCCAGGACCGGCACCCGGTAGGCCGGCAGGCCCGCCGCGCGCACCTGCGCGAGGTGGGCGTCCAGCAGCGCCGTCACCCCGGTGCCCGGATCGGCCCGCACCATGACCAGCCCGCCGTGCCCCTCCCGGGCCCGCGCCGCCGCGTCCGCCAGCAGTGCCAAGGATTCGTCCCGCCCGACCAGGTCCACAGCTGTGCTCCCCCCAAAGCCGCCTGCTGTCTGCCGTTACGGCCGGTCATGGTAGCGAGCGGGCGGGCCCGGCGGCAGGGGGCGCAGCGGGTCGCCGGGGTCAGCCGCAGCAGCCGGCGGCGGCCGCCGGCGCGGCCGGGGCGATGGCCGGTCCGGTCGGGAGGCAGCAGCCGGAGGCGGCGCGGCGGTCGTCGGGCGCCTGGTCCTCGGGGCGCTCGCCGAAGGTCTCGGCGTCGGCCTTGACCACGTAGACCTCCCAGGGCTCCCGGCCCGGGCCGGTCACCCAGGTCTTGTCCTGGAGCGCGTAGCAGCAGGAGGTGTCTCCCCCAGCCTTCGGCCGGGAGGTGCCCCCACCGTCGAAGGTGGCCAGCCCGGCCTCCTGCAGCCGGGCGCCGGCCGCCGCCACCTGCTCGGTGCTGTCGACCTCGATGCCGAGGTGGTCGAGCCGGGTGTCGTGGCCGGCCTCGCCCTCGATGAGGACGAGCTTGAGCGGGGGCTCGGCGATGGCGAAGTTCGCGTAGCCGGGGCGGCGCTTGGCCGGCTCGGTGCCGAAGAGCTCGGCGTAGAAGGCGACGGAGGCTTCGAGGTCGGCGACGCGCAGGGCGAGCTGGACACGGGACATGGCGGTCTCCCTGGGGTGGGATCTTCTGGATTGATATCCATCGATACAGCGAGCTTGCCTCCCTGAATCGATGGATGTCAACATAGACGCATGTCGAATTCAGAGCTGGTCGTCCTCGCCCCGGAGGACGCCGCGGTGTGCTGCTCCCCGCTGGTGCGCGAGCCGCTGGGCGAGGCGGACGCCGTCGACCTGGCCAGGATGTTCAAGGCGCTGTCGGACCCGGTCCGGCTGCGGCTGCTGTCGCTGATCGCCTCCCACGACGGCGGCGAGGCCTGCGTCTGCGACCTGACCGGCCCGTTCGACGTCTCGCAGCCGACCATCTCCCACCACCTCAAGGTGCTGCGCGAGGCCGGCCTGGTGGGCTCGGAGCGGCGCGGGACCTGGGTCTACTACTGGGTCCTGCCGGTGGCGCTGGCCAGGCTGTCGGCGCTGCTGGAGGCCCCGGCGGCCGGCGGCCCGAGATGACCGCGATACCTCCACTGGGCCGCCGGGCGGCCGCGGAGCTCCTGGGCACCGGCGCGCTGGTCGCCGTCGTGGTCGGCTCCGGCATCCAGGCGGCGAAGCTCTCGCCGGACGTCGGCGTGCAGCTGCTGGCCAACTCGCTGGCCACGGTCTTCGGCCTCGGGGTGCTGATCCTGCTGCTCGGCCCGGTCTCCGGCGCGCACTTCAACCCCGTGGTCACGCTGGCCGCCTGGGCCGGCCGGGCGCTCGGGCCGCGCGAGGTCGCGGCCTACCTGCCCGCCCAGGTCGCGGGCGCGATCGGCGGGGCGGTGCTGGCGGACGCGATGTTCGCCGAACCGCTGGTGCGCCTCTCCACGCACGCCCGCTCGGCCCCGCACCTGTGGCTGGGCGAGGTGGTGGCGACGGCCGGCCTGGTCCTGCTGGTCTTCGGCCTGACCCGGGCCGGGCGCGCGCGGTTCGCGCCCGCCGCCGTCGCCTCGTACATCGGCGCCGCGTACTGGTTCACCTCCAGCACCTCGTTCGCCAACCCGGCCGTCACGGTCGGCCGGGCGTTCACCGACACCTTCGCCGGGATCGCCCCGGCCTCCGTACCGGGCTTCGTCGCCGCCCAGGGCATCGGACTGGCCCTCGGGCTGGGCCTGGTCGCCCTGCTCTTCGGCCGCCCCGCGACCGCTGCCACCCGAGAAGGATGAACCCGCCCATGAGCGCCCCCGCCGCCGTCCCGTCCGTGCTCTTCGTCTGCGTGCACAACGCCGGCCGCTCGCAGATGGCCGCCGCCTTTCTCACCCACCTCGGCGGCGACCGCGTGGAGGTCCGCTCCGCCGGCTCCGCCCCCGCCGACGGCGTGAACCCGGCCGTGGTCGAGGCGATGGCCGAGCTCGGCATCGACATCTCGGCCGAGGTGCCGAAGGTGCTGACCGCGGAGGCGGTCCAGGCCTCCGACGTGGTGATCACCATGGGCTGCGGCGACGCCTGCCCCTACTTCCCCGGCAAGCGGTACCTGGACTGGCGGCTGGCGGACCCGGCGGGCCAGGGGGTGGCGGCGGTGCGCCCGATCCGGGACGAGATCGAGGGCCGGGTGCGGCAGTTGCTGGGCGAGCTCGGGGTCGGGTAGCGGCAGGGGCCCGGTGCCTACCCGAGGAGCGCCCGGACCAGCGTGCCGATGACCGGGATGCCGCCCAGCAGCATCACCAGGCCGCCCCAGAGCTTCGGGAAGGAGCGCTGGAACGACTCCGAGGTGCTGGACCAGGCTCCCGGGGTCCAGATCCCCAGGAAGACCAGCAGGCCGGCGACGAAGACGGCGCCGAACACGGCGAGGCCCGTCAGGGTGGTGATGGTGTGCACTGCTGCTCGTTCCTCTTGCTCTCCTGCTGGAACGAGGAGGGTACCCCGCCGTCCCCGGCGGCCCGGGCCGGGGACGGCGCGGGGCTCAGCTGTCGAGCCGCAGGACGTAGTACTCCAGGGACTCGTCCGCGTGGGTGCGGGTGAAGCCGTTCTTCAGCAGGACGCGCTGGGAGCCGATGTTGTCCAGGTCGGTGTCCGCGTTGACGGCGGTGACGCCGCCGTGGGTGCGGCAGACGGCGACCAGGGCGGCGACCGCCTCGGTGCCGTAGCCCTGGCCCCACTCCGGTTCGACCATGCCGTAGCCGATGGTGACCTCGCCGGACTCGTTCGGCGGGCCGAAGAAGCCGGCGGTGCCGATGACCCGGCCGTGGGCGCGGGGGACGAGGGTGTAGACGCCGAAGACGCCGGGGGAGGGGTCGGCCTTGGCGACGATGGAGGCCGGGGCGGAGTCGTCCTCGCGCGGGAAGCCCTCGGCCCAGCGGTCCTCCGGGGCCGGGGAGGAGGCGGCGATGCGGGCGGCCTGGGCGGGGTCGAGCAGGTGGAGGTCGACGGCGGAGTCGGTCATCGTGGCGCGGAGTCCGTTCGGGAGGTCGTGACGGGTGATTTGGTGATGATCATGACGCACACGGACTGACTAGTCGATAGGTCCCGCGCAGGAACCGCGCCGTGCGACACGACGGCCCGCAGGGGGCCGGAACGGCGATGGCGCGCCGATGGGGCGAGGATCGAGGGGCACGACCGGATCGCGGCGGACCGATGAGTTCGGCCGTCCCGATCCGTCCACCCATGTGACAGGACGACCGACTCACCGAAAGCAGCACGCCATGGGCCTCATCCACCTCGCACTGTTCACCACCCTCGACCTCGTCGGGCAGGCGCCCGGCGGGCCCGACGAGGACCCGGCCGACTTCCCGTTCGGCGGCTGGCAGGTCCCGCTGCTGGACGAGGTCGCCGGGGCCCAGGTCGACGCCGCCTACCAGGGCACCGACGCCCTGCTGCTCGGCCGGCGGACCTACGACATCTTCGCCGACTACTGGCCGAAGGCCGGGGACAGCCCGTTCGCGGAGCTCTTCAACCGCGTCCCGAAGTACGTCGCCTCGCACGGCGAGCCCGACCTCGCCCGCTGGGAGGGCTCCACCCTGCTCGGCCCCGATCTGCCCGCCGCCGTGCGGGAGCTCCGGGAGCGGCACCAGCACGTGAAGGTCGTCGGAAGCCTGAACCTGGTGCAGACGCTGCTGCGGGAGAAGCTGTTCGACCGCATCGACCTCTGGGTGCACCCGATCGTCCTCGGCACCGGCAAGAAGGTGTTCGACGGCGGCGAGGTGCCCACCAACCTCACCCTCCTCGCCCCGCCCGCAGCCAGCCCCAAGGGCACCGTCCTGCTGCAGTACGGGCTGGCCGAGGGCACGCCCGCCACCGGGGACATGGACGAGCTGCGGCGCGGCGCCGAGGGCTGACCGCCGACCCGGGCCCGACCCGGCGGCCTCCGCCGGGTCGGGCGGCGCCCGGTGCCGCTGCCGGCTAGCGGAACGCGGCGGCGTTGCGGCCCGCCCAGGCGGCGAACGGCCGCGGCGCGCGGCCGAGGACCCGCTCGACGTCCGGGCTGATCCGCAGTTCGGCCGGGTTCGGCGCGCCGAGGATGTCCAGGGTGTCGTCGGCGAGTTCGGCCGGCATCGCCCGGCTCATCGCGGCCCTCGCCTCGGCCCGGGTGAGCTCGTGGAACCGCACCGGTGCGCCCAGCGCCCCGGCGAGCGCGGCCGTCTGCTGCCGCGGCGAGATCACCTCGGGCCCGGTCAACTGGTAGACGCCGCCCGCGTGCCGGTCGTCCAGCAGGCAGGCCGCCGCGACCGCCGCGATGTCCGCCGGGTCGACGACCGGCACGCCGACGTCCCCGAACGGCGCGGCGACGAGCCCTTGCGTACGGACGGACTCCGCCCACCAGAGCGCATTGGAGGCGAAGCCGCCCGGCTGCAGGACGGCCCACTCCGCGCCCGACTCCCGCACCGCGCCCTCCAGTTCGCGCATCGCGATCCGGGTCGGCCCGAACGGCCTGGTCACCACGCCCTGGCTGGAGAGCAGCACGACCCGCCGCACCCCGGCGGCCACGGCCTCGCCGACGAGCTCGGCCGGGCCGGCCCCGGCGGCGTGCAGGTCGCCGGCGAGCAGCAGGAAGAGCGCCGCCGCCCCGGCCAGCGCGGGCCTGAGCTCGGCGGGCTCGTACAGGTCGGCCACCAGGTGGCGGACGCCCTCCGGCACCGCCGCCGGGCGCCGCGACACCGCCGTCACCTGCTGCCCCGCCTCGGCCAGCGCCCGCGTCAGCGGCCGTCCGATGTTCCCGGTCGCCCCGGTCACCACGATCATGTGTCGACTCCTCGTCAGATCTCCTCGGTGCGGGCGACGTTAGGCGGGCGGGCTCACTCCTGGTAAGGACATACCTGGGGGTAAGCTCCTGATATGGCGGGAGGAGTGCAGGACAGCGCGGCCGGGGCGGGCAGCCGGTGTGACGTGCTTCACACCGACTGCCCGGCGCGCGACATGGTCGACCACGTGACCAGCAGGTGGGGGGTGTGGGTGCTGATCTCGCTGCGGAGCAACGACCTGCGCTTCTTCGAGCTGCGCGAGGGCATCCGGGGCATCAGCGAGAAGATGCTCGCCCAGGCCCTGCGGCTGCTGGTCCGGGACGAGTTGGTCTGGCGGCGGGTCGAGCCGACGACGCCGCCCCAGGTCACCTACGGGCTCACCGGGTTCGGCCGCGAGGTGAGCGAGCCGCTGACGGAGCTGTTCGACCTGATCACCCGCAGGCTGCCGCCGGCTCCATGAAAACGACGAGCCCGTGGGTCAGGGGAGGAGGGTGTCGGCGCGGAGGGCGGTGAGGAAGGCGGCGAAGGAGGGGGTGGGGACCGCGAGGGAGGGGCCCTGGGGGTCCTTGCTGTCGCGAATGGGGGTGTGGGTGGGGAGGTTGAGGGCTACTTCGACGCAATTGCCCTGCGAGGAGTTGCTGTGGCTGGACTTACTCCACTCGGCAACGACTGCAGTGGCCGTGGCGGGGATCACGAGGTAGGTCCTCCAAGATCGTGCGGATCAGGTCGAGCGACATGGTGGGCGGCAGTGCCTTGCTCCGGAGGTCATCGTAGACCTCGGTGCGCCCCCTGACCTCGGCTCGGTCGTCGAAGTAGCGGCCTGTCGAGGCCTCTTCCGTGTAGGCGACTTGCTTGTTCCTGGGGGTGGTGAGGATGCTGAGTGATGAGTTGAGGGCATTGTGCACACCCGCATCCAGGGGGAGGACCTGAACGGTGATGTTCGGTCGCTCGGCGGCTCGTAGGATGCGAGTGAGTTGAGCGCGCATCGTGGTGGGCCCGCCGACTTCACGAATCAACGTCACCTGATCGATGATCCCGTGCCACTTGAGGCCGTTCGGGTGGAACAGGCGCTGCTGTCGCTCCATTCGAGCCACGACATCTGCCTCGGTGTTCGGTCGAACTCCCGGGAGATTGACGCTGAGTACCGCACGGGCGTAGTCCCTGGTCTGCAGCAGGCCAGGAATGTAGAGGCCGGCGTACTCGAGAATCTGCGTGGCCGTGGCCTCGGCGCGCATGTAGTCCTTGGCGTAGTTGGCGAACTGCTCCCTCTTCATGTGGTGCCAGATGTCCTCCAGCAACTCATCCAGATCCAGCGCCTGGTCCAGCGCCTGCGACAGCGGCAGCGTGGGCTGACCACCCGTCATCCGCTCGAGCTGGTTGATCCTCGACCCGACCGTGTGCACCTCCGCCCCGATCTCGATCTGGGACTTCCCCAGCTTCTTCCGGGCGCGCCGCACGCGGTCCGCGTAGAACGCTGCAAGAGACGACTTGGGGTCAATTTCCTCGCCCATACGTTCAATTACCTCTTCTACATCGCGAGAGCGTAAGCACTCCCCCTCTACCAATCGTAGTTGCGCGCAGCAACCCTGGAGGCACAGTCGGTGAAACCCGCAAAGAAAGTGACCCCCCGTGAACGTCCACCTCCACCGCCACCTCACCCCCCACCGCATCTCCGCCGAGCAGGCGCTCAGCCGCTTCCGCATCGCCCTCTCCATGGATGGCCTGATCCTCCCCTCCCTCGGTCTCGACGCCCCGTCCCTGGTCACCGGCCAGGTCCTCATCGAGCTCGGCCGCGCCCGCCCCGAGACCGTCCGCCGGATCTCCGACCTGCTGATCGCCGGGATCGCCGTTGCGGACCGTTGAGGACTGGCTCCTCACCATGCGCAGCAGGTTCGCCCGCCGCACCGCCGGCTCCGTCGCCTGCCCGCTGCGTTGGCCCAACTGTCCGCTCTGCCAGGGGAAACCGTGACCAGGTACGAATACGACTACGAAGAGCGCACCAGCGAGATGACGCTGCGGACCTACCGCATCGACGCCGAAGGCACCCGCACCGAACTCAGCACCCGCACCGTCCGCAACGGCGAGCCCTACACCCGCCCCATCACCGGCGAGTGGCCCGCGTGCCGCTGCCCCCGGTGCTGGAAGCCCGCCTGACCGCAGGCGCGCACCGGGCGGTGTCACGGGCTCGCCCGTGACACCGCCCGGCCGGGGGCCGGCAGTGCCGGGTGTGTCGGGAACGCGGTTCCCGGGCTGCTGTTCGAGCAGGAACGGCAGGGGTGGGAGTGAACTAGCTCACACGGGGGAAGGGTTTGGTGCGGGTGCGTTCCATGTCATCGCCGCAGTCGGGACTCCTCGCATCTCCGGCCGTTTCTCTCCGGCGGAAGCTCCCGTGTCCGAACCATTGACCGGCTCCTGACAATCCACCTAAGGTCCAGGGCAGTCGTGGCTCGGGAATCCCTTTCAGGGAACCGGAGTTGGATTCCGTCCCCCAGAGAAAGAGGCGGTATGTTCAAGAACAAGCAGGGCGTCAAGCGCGCCATGGTGCGGATCGTCGCAGGTGTGGTGGCGCCCGCGGCCCTCTTCGTCGTGGCGCAGACGGGCACGGCCAACGCCGCCTGGAAGAACGGCGAGATGCTCAACCTCGCCAAGCAGCAGTGCCTCGACGGCGGTGGCGGCTACGTGAGCTCGTGGTCCTGCAACGGTTCCCCGGTCCAGATCTGGCACGACATCTCCACTCCGGGGGCCTCCTGGTACCAGTTCCAGGACGGAAACGGCGACTGCGTCGACCCCGGCGTCGGCAGCAACAACGGGATCGGCCCCTGCAACGGCGGCTCCTGGCAGTGGTGGACCAAGGAGGCCCCCATGTCCGTCAACGGCCAGACGTACTACCGCTTCCGCAACGTGCACGACACCAGCAAGTGCCTCGACGGCGGCCAGAGCGGGAACGCCATCTCCTTCCCGTGCAATGGCGGGAACTACCAGTACTGGCTCTGGAACTAGTAGTTCGAGAAGAACTCGAAACCGGGCGGTGCCACGGAAATCCGTGGCACCGCCCGGTCTGCTTCCGTCCTACGCCTTCAGCAGTTCCAGATAGGCGTGCAGCGGCGCATCGTCCTCCAGTGGGGCGATCGCACCCACGTACCCGTCCGGCCGCACCATGATCCGCCCGCCGTTGGGCATCCCGTACCGCGCGGCCGCCACACCCGCCGCGTCCTCGATCACGGCGTCATAGCCCTCCGCCGTTCCGCCGACCAGTATCTGACGAGCCGTCACCCCGACGGCCGGCGCGGCCTCGCCCACCGTCACCAGCACGTGCTCGCACGCCCTCGCCAGCTCCGCGCGCAACTCCTCGCCGGCCGCCGGGAGGTGGTCCCCGGCGCGCACCTCGCCGCCGCGCGGGCCCGGCACCACCACCGGGCTCTTCCGGTATCCGACCGCCGTCTCCTCCGTCCGGTCGGCCATCGCCTGCCGGACCGGCGCGAGCGCCGTGAGCAGGTGCATCCCCTTGTTGCGGACCTTCTGCAGCAGCGGGTTGGTGATGGTCCCGGCCCGGGTCAGGGCGGTGGCGAACCTGACCACCTCGGCGCCCACCGGGTGCCGCTCCGCGTGGTAGCTCGCCAGCAGGCCCGGCCCCGCCTCGCCGCGGCTGACCAGCGCCAGCTTCCAGGCCAGGTTGTGCGCGTCCTGGACGCCGGTGTTCATGCCCTGCGCGCCGGCCGGGCTGTGCACGTGCGCGGCGTCGCCCGCCAGCAGGACCCGGCCGACCTGGTACTGCGGCACCTGGGCGTGGCGCACCTCGAAGACGGTCAGCCAGCGGGCGTCGCGGATCCGGATCGGCTGTCCGGCGCGCTCGTCCACCACCTGCTGCAGCCACTCCAGGGTGGCCGTGCGCTCCTCGTCGGCGGCGATGTTCGCGATCAGCCGCAGCCGGTCGCCCTCCATCGGGAAGACCAGCAGCGGGCCGTCCTGCGGCGAGAAGAAGGTGTACATGCTGTGCGGGTCGAGCCCGTGGCCGGCGTTGACGTCGCCCATCAGGAACCTCTCGCCCTTGAAGGTCCCCGCCAGCGCGCTGCCGACCAGGTGCCGGGCCCGGCTGTGGGCTCCGTCGGCGCCCACCAGCCAGCCCGTCACGGCCGTCTCCCGGCTCCCGTCGGCGTGCTCCAGGGTCGCCTCGACCCCGTGCTCGTCCTGGGTCAGCCCCGTCAGCGTCACCTCGCGCTCGACGGTGACGCCGTGGCCGGCCAGCGCCTCGGTGAGGATGCGCTCGGTCTCGGTCTGCGCGAGCGTCACCGAGTACGGGAACGGGCTGTCCACCAGGTCGAGGGCGATCCGGGCGACCACCTCGCCGTCCGCGTGCATCTCCATCGCGGTGGTCCGGACGCCGGCCCGGATCACCTCGTCCACCAACCCGAGCCGCTCGAACATCTCCAGGCTGCGGGCGTGCACCACGATGGCGCGCGACTCCGTGGTCGGCTCGGCCAGCCGGTCCACGATCCGCACCGGCACCCCGCGCCGGGCCAGCTCCAGGGCGGTGGTCAGGCCCACCGGGCCGGCACCTACGACAATGATCGGATCGCTCACCAGTAGTCCTCAGCAGTTCGTGTTCGTGCCATCGGAAGACGTCGGCCGGGTCCTCGACCGCCTGCTGCGCCCCCGCCCGATCGGCGAGCAGTGTACCGATCACCCGTGCGAGCGGGATCCCGTGCCGCCGCGTGCCTTTCGGTCCCGGCTGCGGGATGATGCCCCGTCAGAGATCACTCCGGCCGCCGGAGTGGCAGCGGGGGAGGACAGCGAACCATGGCCGCACCAACGGAGCCGGACCCGGGCCCGAGCAGCGGCTCCGGGGCTCCGCTTCCCGGGACCAGGGTCGACCCCGACGCCGCAACCCGCGGCACCGCCGGCCCCGCCGAGCGGCCGTCCGTCACCGGCTTCCCCGACGCCCTGCGCGACCGCTACGACCCGCAGCAGATCGCCGGCTCCGGCACCGAGGGCGTGGTCTGGCACGTGCGGCGCACCGACACCGGCGCCGACGCGGCCGTCAAGCTCGCCGCCGGGCCGGCCATGGACACCGAACTGCTGGCCTACCTGCGCAACGACGCCTTCCGCCGCCACGTGCCGCAGCTGCTGGACTTCGGCACGGTCGACCACCAGGGCGCCCAACTCGCCTGGGTGGCCATGGAGTACCTGCCGCTCACCCTCGCCGACCGGTTCGCCGCCCTGCGCCAGTCCGGGGGCGGCACGCAGGTGGAGCCGATCGTCGGCGAGCTGGTCGCGCTGCTCGACTTCTGGCAGCAGACCATCCGGCGCAACCCGGTCGACTTCAAGCCCGCCAACATCCTGATCCGCCAACTCGGCGGCCGTGGAGAACAGTTCGTGATCGCCGACCTGGGCGGCGTGGCCCGGCTCAGCGCCAGCCGCCGGTTCGACCCCGGGATGCAGGTCACTGTGCCGTACATGGCCCCCGAGCAGCTGGCCGGCACCAACCACCCGGCCGGGCCCTGGTGGTCGCTGGGCGACGTGCTCTACGAGCTGTTCGCCGGGCGCCCGCGCTACCTGGACGCGCAGGGCTGGCTGCTGAGCGACCAGGACCTCCAACTCGACCTGGTGATGGGCGCCGAGGTGAACCTTACGGCCGTCCCCGACCCCCGCCAACGGCTGCTGCTCCAGGGCCTGTTCACCCGCAACCCGGGCCACCGCTGGACCGCCGCCGAGGTCCGCGGCTGGCTGGCGGGCGGCAGCCCCGAGGTGGTGCGCTCGGGCGCCCGGACGGCCAGCGCCCCGGCGCACCGGCCGATCACCTTCCGCAGTACGCCGTACCACGACCCGTCCGAGCTCGCCGCCGACATGCTGCGGAACTCGGGGGACGCGGCGCGCTGGCTGGTGGACGGCGCCGCGCCGAGGCTGCTGGCCTGGCTGCGGGACGACGTCGGGGACACCGTCTTCGACCTGAACCACCTCGCCGAGGTCAAGCGGGGCAATGGCGCCCAGCGCCAGACGGCGGCCGCCCTGGCCGTGTTGGCGTTCGGCGCCGCCTTCCGCCCGTCCGCCGTGCCGCACTACCGCGACCATGCCATCGACACCGCCGGCCTCGAGTACTTCGTCCACCAGCCGGGCGCGACGGACTTCATCGAGGCGATGATCGCGGTCGACGCCCCCGCGGTCGCCGCCCGCTACAACTGCCGCCACCCCGAGTGCGAGGGCGAGCGCTGCACCCGGCTGCTCGCGCTCGCCGAACTCCCCGCCGTGATGGCGGAGGTGGACCGGCGCGCCCGCGAGCTCGGCGGCGGCCGACGCGGCGGCGACGGCCTCGGCACGGCCGAACGCGAGGAGGCGTTCCGGCGGGCGCTGCTGCTGACCGTCCGCGCGGAGGAACACGAGGAGTCGGTGGCCCGGCTGTCGCCGCTGCCCGCGGCGGTGCACCGGCTCTTCGTCTCCCCGGCGGTCTCCGCGAAGGTGGCGGGGCTCGCGGCCTGGACGGCGGATGCCGCGCTGGCGGTGCGCGGCGGCACCCCTGGCCTGCCGCGCCGCTGGTCGACGCTGCGCCGACGGGCGTTGGCGGCCGACCCGGCCGAGCCGGCGGGACGGGCGGCGCTGGTCGCGGCGGAGGTGCTGCGGCACCGGGCGGAGCCGGCCGGCGGGGCGACGACGCGTCCCGCCACGGATTGGCGGGCCCGGGCCGGCGGCTGGCTGGCCGGCGCCTGGCGCGAACTCCCGCGCCGGGCGGGCGCGGCGATGCTGCTGACCCTCGGGTTCACGCTGCTGCTCTGGGCCGGCGCGGTCTTCCGCTACCCGATCGACGCGAAGGCCGACATCTGGCCGCTGGGCGGCTTCGCCGGCCCGTGCCGGAGGGCGGGCGAGCTGGCGGCGCACCAGGTCGCCGGCCAACTCGGCGCCGCCATCGGGGCGGCACTGGTCCTGACCCTCTTCCCGGGCCGCGGCCGGGTCGGCCACGGCACCGTCACCCTGGCCGGCGCGGGCGCCCTCGCCATCGGCTGCCTGCGCCTCGGACCGCCGACGGAACTCCTCAACCCGCCGCAGGCGGTGGCGGACCGGGTGGTGATGTTCGAGGGCGGCATGGGCAGTTGGGCGGGCGTCGCGGGGCTGGTCGCGATCGTGGCCGCCCTGGTCCTCAACGGCCGGGCCACGGCGAAGCTGCTCAAGACCGCGCGCACGCCGGCCGCGAAGACGACCATGCGCAAGCAGTGGCAGGACGGCCGCCCAGGCCTGCGCGACCGGCTGGCTTTCGCGGCCTGGAGCACGCTCGTCCTGGTCACCCTGCTCTGGTCGGCGGTGGTGGTCCGTCTCGTCGCCACCGGCCTGCACCACCACCACGCCCACGGCACCTGGCACCCGGGCCAGACGGCGGCCTCGTACCAGGCGGGCTTCGTGATCCTGCTCGCCACCGTCTCCCTCCTGAGCACCCTGGCCACCCCGCCGTCGGCCCGCGCCCTGCTGGTCCTCTGGACCCTGGCCACCCTCTTCCTCGGCGCCTGGCCCGGCCGCATCACCCCGGTCGAGGCGCTGCGGATCCCCGTCCTGCAGTGGCTGTTCGACTGGCTCGCCTCCTGGTGGGGGACGGACGGCTTCTGGGCGGCACTGCTGCTGGCCCTGCCGCTGGCGGGATACGGTGTGCTGGCGATGGTGCGGCGGACGAGTGCGGCGGCGGGGGCGAGCTGATGGCGATGGACCGGTTGAGCATCGAGGTGGTACCCCGCGCCGACCGGTTCGCCCCCCAACTCCGGTTCTTCGTCAACGGCGAGGACGTGGTGGAGAGCGCCGTCGGCCCGAACGGCCGCGGCCCGTACGCCGCCGAGGCGCTGCCCGCCGACGCCCCCAGCCCGCTGCGCGCAACCGGCGAGCCGATGCGCGTGGAGCTGGGGGAGCCGGAGTGCACGGGCGGCTGCTGCGGTTTCCTCTCCGTG
This sequence comes from Kitasatospora sp. NPDC006697, assembly GCF_042869935.1. Classification (NCBI taxonomy): domain Bacteria; kingdom Bacillati; phylum Actinomycetota; class Actinomycetes; order Kitasatosporales; family Streptomycetaceae; genus Kitasatospora; species Kitasatospora sp. NPDC006697. The sequence goes on along the minus strand of NZ_JBIAGU010000018.1, from coordinate 102,497 downwards.
GTCGTGCAGCGCTTCGGGGGCATCGTGCAGTGGTCGGACTGGGAGATCCCGTACCTGGACACGGTGGAGCGGCCGTTGGAGTTCCACTTCGAGGCCGACGAGTACGACGCCGAACTGGCCCGCGCCGCCTGCGTCCAGGCGGCGGACGTGCGGAGTCTTTCCGAAGGGTGAGGTCGCCGGTGGACGTCGTGGCGATCACGGAAGCGCCGGGGGAGCAGGGGATCACCGTGATCTCCAAGGCCGATGCCGAGCGGATGGCGGAGCGCCGCAAGCCCTGGACCTTCGTGGCCACCAGGGCCTCGTTGCGCGACGAGTACGGAGACGGGAGCGACCGGATGACCGAGGAGATCGCCACGAGGCGCGAGGCGCTGCCGTGGATCGCGGCCCTGCCCGCCGAGGACGTCGAGATGCTGCGGACGGGACGGAACTGGCCGCCGCGACCGCCCTGGGTGACCCCGCCGCGGTCGCGCTTCTGCTCACCCAGTGGCGCCACACCGCAGAGGTCCACGCGGACCCGGTGCTGCTCGCGCTCCTGACCCGCGAGCCCGAGGGGACTTCGGGCCGGTGAGCGCGCCGGAGTGACTGATCGTCGGCGCGGCCCGCCGACCTCATGAACCTCGGTACGGCGTTGCGGTCCATCACTTGGCGGGTTACCTGGACCTGGACCAGCGCGCTGCGGTCAGGCCGCGAAAGCGGTGGCCAGTGGCCAACTGCCTCCGCAACGACCGGTAAGTGGTCTCCAGGCTCCGCAGCCGGGCGATCAGCTCGGCTGCTGCCTCGGGATAGCCCGTGGCGTGGGCCCAGGCCTCCAGGTCGGCGACCGTCGGAGTCTGTCGGCCGCTCTCAAGCTTGCTGATCTTCGACTGCGTCCAGCCGAGCCGCTCGGCCGGTGTCCGGCCGGACAGTCGGCCGCCGGTGCGCGCCTCGGTGCGCAGTCCACGCAGGCGCGCACCGAGGGCGACCCGGCTCCGCTGGTAGTCCGTGCTCACGTCCCAGACTGTACGGTCGCCTGGAACTCGGCCGTTGGGACGGCAAAGTGCCAGGCGGCGTCCCGTGCCTGACACGCACGGAGAACGACGGCGGGATCGGTGGTGAGCTCGACCCCGAGGGTGACGTCATCCGCGTCGAAGTGGAATGTGGCCAGCATCCGGGAGTCGAAGAGCCAGAAGTCGAACAACGGGAGCCCGAGCGATTCCGCCCGCTCACGACGGAGATTGCGGATGTCCTCGCCCGCGCGCACATTGCCGAGCCCGGAGGCCAGGAGGAACCGCTGACCATCCGTCATTGGATCGTCCACCAGACGCACGCGCTCGAACCGCTTGCCGGCCGCGACGGCTTGCCGGACCAGGCGACTCCACTCGGAATCCGGTTCGTAAGCAGGCATCGTGCCCGCCATGAACGCCTGGTAGCGGGCGCCGACACGGTCGGTGGTGTACCCGCGGCGGGTCTCCAATCGAAAGGCCGTGTGCTGGAAGTCGGCGAACAGGCTCGCAGCGTCGCGGAACGGGACGATCTCAGGCACGGTCACCCCCTCGGGGCGAAGCGCAGCAGTAGCTCGCGCGGGACGACGACGTCCGCCTGCGTGGGGTCGGCGTTCGGTAGGCGACTGAGCTGCGCGGTATCGACCACCTGGTCGCCCTGGACGACGATCTCTCGCAGCGGTGTCCTGGTCTCGTACAGCGTGGGGCAGTCGCCGGCCTCGCTGGTACTTCCGAGGAACGTGAGCTTCATCCTGCTCTCCTCTCAGGGCGGGCTACCAGGATGCCCACATGGGGCCGTTCGGCGCGGCGGAACCGGGGGTTTCGGGTGGCTGAGGTTCAGCCGGACTCCGCCCGGAACAGCACCGGGCCCCGGAGTCCATGGGGACTCCGGGGCCCGGCCAGCTCACCGGCTAGAGCCGGTAGAGCCTGCCCTTGATCGAGCCGACTGCCGGAGCCTCCAGCAGCAGCGGGCTCGGATCGTTCGCGCGGACGCCGACTTCCGCCCAGAACAGGAACCCTGCGACCACGTAGTCGCAGATGCTCCGGTCACTGAGCCGGAACAGGCGTGAGTCGCGCCAGTTTCCACCGACCCGCTGTTCCTCTCGCGCCAGCTCCTCGGCGGTTGCGACGGTGATGTTCAGACCGTCGTAGTAGTCGCCGATGGAGATCCGCGAAACGTCCTGGAAGAGGACGTCGAAGACACGGGGCGGATCCTCGCTCTCGGGGTCGCCGAGGAAGCCGCGCAGCAGGAGCTTGCTGTGGCCCGCTTCGATGCTCCACGGCTGGAACGTGCCCCCGAGGGCGAGCGGAAGCGCGCCCGGTCCGATGTCGATGCTCATTCCACCTTTGTCCAGTCTCCTAGCTTCCTGTTCCAACGATAGAAGTCGACCTTGTCCATCAAGCCTGCCTCGGCCACCTGGAGGAGTTCCCACTGGGTGTGCTTGAGTTCCCCCTCGTGCGCCTTCTGGGCGGCGGCGAGGGCCTTGGCAGGCCCACCGCCCGCGCCCTGGAGGCCGTCGAGCATGAAGGAGATCCGGCCCTCGCCACGTCCGACCTGGGCGATCGCCTCCTTCACCTCGGAGCGCCAGGTGGCAGAGGTCGCGCCGAGCAGGTGCCTGGCGCCGACCTTCTCCGCGAACTCCTTGAGGTTGTGGTGACGCATGCCGAGGGCCACGTGGTCGACATCGGCCGCTGCTGCGGCGGGGCCGCACTCGTCGTTGTTGTGGACGAGGACGGGAGTAGTCCCGGCCAGCACGTAGTACGTGTGGAGCTCGGCCACCGTCAGGTCGTGGGTGACCGCGTCGGTGTGGTAGTCGCGGACCGCCGTGACGGTCAGCGTGGTGCCGTCCGCTTCGCGGAGGGTGTCACCCGCCTTGAGGTCGTGGGCGTCGGTCCAACGGGCGGTGCTGGTGTTCCAGTAGGGGTGGTGCCAGGTGGAGGTGATGGCACTGGTGGTGCCGTCGGCCGCCTGGAGCGCGAGGCCGGTGAAGTCGTGGTCGTCGAGCGTGGTGATCGGCCTGACGACCGGCTCGCCCTTGGTGACCCCGGTCTGAGGGTCGGTGGACGCCACCCGGTCGCCGGTGCTGAGCTGTTCGATCGGCTTGGTGGTGCCGTCGGCCAGCAGGACCAGCGTGCCGGCGAGGAAGCTGTGTACCGCTCCGGCACCGATCGGGCAGCTCCCGTTCGAGCTTTCGCCGCCGCCTTCCTCGCTCTTGCCGCCGCCTTCGCCGCCCGAGTCACCACCGCCGGAGTGGTCCTCCGGATGCTCGGCCGCCTTGGCCGCGTCGGCTTCCTTGGCCGCCTTCTCGGCCTCGGCCGCCTCCCGTTCGGTGGTCCGGAGCTCGTTGTAGGCCTTGTCGGCATCGGCCGCGACCCGCTCGGCGTCATGGATGACGTCGTAGGCCTTCTCGGCTTCCTTCCAGAGCTTGAAGGCCTTGATGCCGACCTTCACGGCCTTGAAGATCTTGCCCCACGGCACGAAGTTCAGGGCTGTGTTGATGCAGCCCATCACGTCGCCCTTGGTGAAGCAGTTCCGGGCGTCGGTGTACCCGATCAGGTCGGCCACCACGTCGATGACCTTGTGGACGATGTCGTTGCGGGCCTGCTTGGCGTGCGTCACGGCCGCGTCCGCGGCCGCCTTCTGCTCCGCGGCCTTGGTGTCGTCGGCGGTCTGCGTCTGCTGACCAGGGGTGTCGGCGCCGGTGCCGCCGCCGCCACCGGTGCCGGCGGCCTCGTGCTCGGCCAGGGCCTTCGGGCTCCAGCAGCGTCCCTGGTCATCAGGAATGCAGGCACCGGACGCGTCGTCGTGGTCGACCGGGTTGTTGTCCGCGTACGCGTACGCGTTCCACTGTTGCGGATCGCCGGGGACCAGAACGGGGTCGGCGGAGAGGAACCGGCCGGTGGTCGGGTCGTACTCGCGGGCACCGAGGTTGGTGAACCCGGTCGCATCGTCCTGGGTACCGCCGACGAAGCCCTTGTCGCCGGCCCAGGTACCGGCCGGCGGCTGGCTGCCGCGGACGTTGCCGAACGGGTCGGTCGGGCGCCGGACGGCCGCGAGGGTCGTGGCGTCCAACTGGACGTTGCCGGTGCCGTGCGGGTCGGCCGCCTGGTAGACCAGCTTCCCGCCGCCGGCAGCGGTCACCCGGGTGATCGTCAGACCGCCGGGCGCCGCGTAGTAGCGGTTGTCGGAGAGCGAGCCATTGGGGGTGGAGGTGTCGAGGACGACCTCGTCGCTGCCCAGGTTCAGCGTGGTCTTGCCCGGGTCCTTGCGGAGCAGCTGGTTGCCGTCCGCGTCGTAGACGAAGGTGGTGCCGCCCTGGGTCCCGGTGGCCTGCACGGAAGACACCTTGCCGGTGCTGTCCCAGGTCAGGTTCTTGGTGCCCGCGGTGGCGGTGATGGAGGCGGTGTTGCCGACCGCGTCGTAGGTGTAGCTGGTCCGGGTGGTCGTCCCGTTGACGGTCAGGCTGGAGGACAGCAGCGCGTGCGGACCGCCGGTGCCGCCACCGGTCTTCGGGTCGGTGCTCTTCTGGTTGACGGTGCCCGGCGCGTTGAAGACCTGGGTGTAGGTCTTGTCCTTGCCGGTGACGCCGGTCGGGTCGTGCTGGACCAGCTGGGTCCGGTTGCCCGACTTGTCGTAGCCGTACGACTGCCAGTACGGCGCCGAACCGCCGATCCGCGAGGCCGCGGTGGCCGAGGTCGGCTCAGCGGCGTTGGCGCAGCCGCCGACCCCCGAGACCGACGGGGCCGGCTGGGTGGTCTGGCCGCCCTGGTCGGTCCACGCGGCGGTCAGCCGGCCGAGGTAGTCGTAGGTGAAGCACTGCTGGTCGACCGCCGTGCCGTCCTGCACGTCGCGCGCCGAGGTCATCGACCCGGACGGCGTGTAGGTGTAGCTGTAGGCGTCGGCACTCGCCGTGGTCGCGGTCTGCTTGTCCAGCATGGACTGCGTGACCCGGCCGGTGCCGGCGTCGTACACCTGGGTGGAGACCACCTGGGTGCCCCACGGACCGACCGTGGTGCGGGTCGGGCGCCCGAAGACGTCGTACTGCACGTCGGTGACCAGGTAACCGAGGCCGCTGGAGCCGACGAAGTTGCCGTCCACGTCGTAGCTGTTGGTCACCCGCTCGGCCGCGATGCCGCCGACGGCGGGCAGGTAACTGTGCGCCACCAGACCGCGGTTCGGGGTGTAGTCGACCCTCGATGTGTAGCTGCCGGCGAGGCTGCCCTCGCTGGACGGAATGGTGACCGTGCTACCGGTGGGCCGGTAGCCGTTGTCGTAGCCGAGCACCGCGGTCGTGTAGGCCGCGCCGTTCTGGTACGAGGTGGAGGAGCTCGGCTTGCCCTTGGCGAGCGAGTCGTACTGCCACGAGGAGCGCAGCTTGGACTGGTCGGTGGTGGACGGGCCGTCGTACTCGCCGGTCTTGCGACCCAGCAGGTCATAGGTGAAGCTGCGCTGGCTTCCGTTGGCGTCGGTGGAGCTCACCACGTCGCCGGCGCTGTTGTAGGTGCTGCTGGAGGCGCCGGTGTCCGGGTCGGATACCGACACGGACTCGCCCAGCAGGTCCGTCCCGTAGCGCCAGGTGTTGCCCGCGGAGTCGGTGCGCCAGGAGTTCAGGCCCGTGACGTCGTGTCCGTAGGTGGTCTCGTCGTACGCGCCGGTCGGCGTGTTCGACTTGTACTGCCGCAGGGCGGTGGTCGCCCCGGTGGCGTCCGTGATGGTTGCCGAGGCGAATCCGCCGGCCGGCGGGGTGGTGTCGGTCTCGTCCACGCCCGGGTACGAAGCGGTGGTCCGCCACTGCTCCTGCGCGAATGACATGAACTTCGCCGCCGTCACCCGTCCGGCACCGTCGTACTCGTTCCACGTCTGCGCCGGCACCTGCGAGTCCTGCGGCACGAAGATCGTGCCGACCGGCCCCGAGTCGCTGTTGTAGTACGCCGAGGACGACTTGATCTGCCACCCGTGCGAGTCGAAGGTCGCGTCCGTCACCAGTCGCCCGACGGTCCCGAAGGCCGGGTTGGCCTGGGTCTGGCGGACCCGGCCGAGGCCGTCGTAGATCTCGATGCTGGTGGTGTACGTCTCGTCGTCGCGCAGCGCGTGCGTGGTGACCGTGGACGGCGAGGAACTGCCGTTCAGCGCGTACACGAAGGTCTTGTTCGCCGTCTGGCTGTTCTTGTCACGCCCCGGCTCCCAGACCGCGGTGAGCCGGCCGAGCGCGTCGTAGGCCTCGTCGGTGAAGTGGCCGTTCTCGTCCGTCGAGTGGGTCGGGACGGCGCGCCCCGGGTCCATCACGGTGGTCGAGGACCAGCCCAGCGGGTTGGTGCTGGTGATCGCGGTCGGCAGCGCACCCGTGGCCGGGGTGAAGACCGTGGTGGTCACCGCCCCGTTCGGGTGGGTGGCGTCGGTGCGGTTCGGGTTGGTGGTGCTGGTCTTGCGCCCGTACGCGTCGTAGCCGGTGATGATGGTGGTGCGGTACTGCGGGTTGCCGGAGCTGTCGTAGCCGGTCAGCACCTGCGCCGAGGTCTGGTCGGCAGTGGAGCCCAACTGGCCCAGCGGCTTGCCGTCGTAGAGAGTCAGAGCGTCGGTCAGCGTGTTGGCCGCGGTCGGTGTCTGACCACAGGGGCCGGCGAGGGTCAGCAGTCGCGAGGACATCTCGACCATCAGCGGGTTGGGCCCGGAGGCGTAGCTGACGCTGGTGCACTGCTCCTGTTCGGGGTGTGCCAGGTCGCCCTTGGCATCCGTGGTCAGCACCCGCCCCGCATGCCCCGCGTCGTACGTCGCGTCCCGCTCCGTGGTGCGCCAACTGCCGTTCGCCAGCAGCCCGCGCTCCTTCACCTGGCCCATCGCGACGATCTGCGCCGTCACCTTGGGCAGCGAGCCGGACTGGGTGTGGGTGGCCGTGACGCCCGAGATCCACGGAGTGTTGAGGGCGCCGGAGACGACCTTGCCGCCCGCGCCGTCGTAGCTCTGGGTCTCGCGGACGAAGCCGCCGAGCGCCGCGACGTCCTGGGTGGAGCCGCCCCAGCTGTCGGGGACGCTGACCGAGCGGGTGGTGCCGTCGGCCTTGACGTCGCCGTCCATGCCGCGCAGGAACGTGGCGACGGACTGCGTCTGCACGCCGTCCGAGCCGTTGCCCACCGTGGTGGTGACGGTCTGGTAGCCGCGGAACTGGTCCCAGGTGCGGGACTTGTCGTCGGCCAGCTCGGAGTCGTTGCGGTGCCAGGCCGCGCCGCCGCCGTAGCTGTAGTTGGTGACCTTCTGCACCGAGCCGGCGACCGCGTCGGCCTCGGTGACCTGGGCGACCAGGATCTTCTGGAACCAGTCCGCCACCGGGTCGGCGCCGGGGGCGGAGCCCGGGGGCACCCAGTTCACCGGCATGCAGGCCATGGTGTTGCTGTCCGGGGAGGACGGCATGGTGTGGTTGACCCGCGAGCACTCGACCGGCTTGTAGTGCACGTTGATCTGGCCACCGGTCTCGGTGGTGATCTGCTGGATGCGCGGCCGGTTGAACTGCGGGGCGGAGGGCACCAGGCCGTCGACCCGGTTGGCGATCTCCCACGGGGTGAAGGAGACCGGCGGCACGCTCTGCGGGGTCTGGCCGTTGCTGCCGGTGCGCTGGACCGAGTTGAGCCACAGGGTCGGCTTGGTGCCGTCACCCGGGTCCAGGAAGGTCTGGTTCAGCGCGTAGCTGTCCACCGTGGTGTAGGCGGAGCCGACCAGCACCTGGGTGGCGATGGCGGTGAGCCGCTTGGTGGTCCAGAAGGTCGGCTGGTAGTTGGTGCAGCTCCCGGAGGAGGCGCAGTTCTGGTCGAGCGGGCTGTCCGGCCAGGAGTTCTGGTTGGCGGTGGTCCGCTGCGACGGGTCGCAGGTGATGGAGCCCGAGGGCAGGCAGCGCTCGGCGGTGGTGAAGAGCACCTTCACCGCCGGGTTGGCGGCGCCCTTGGCGGCGATCTGGTCGGAGAGCCGCTGGCCGTAGGCGATCTGGGTCAGGTAGCCGGCCCGCTGGTAGGCGGTCAGGGTGCCGTTGCCGTTGTTCTGGCCGCCGCCGCGCGAGTAGTAGTTGCCCTCGGTGGCGTAGCCGTAGGTGATCAGGTTGCCGTGCGGGTCGACCACGTAGTCGAGGTTCCACTGGTACCCGAGCTGGCACCAGGACCCCTTGCCGGTCCCGGAGTTGTAGCAGGGGTCGCCGCTGTTCGGCGAGTACACCGGCACGGTCAGCACGGAGTTGGACGCGGGGTCCGAACCGTCGCCGCCGGGCAGGTGGTTGGCGCCGAAGTAGTAGACGGTGCCGTCAGTGGTGGTGACCTTGAAGCCCTCGCCGTTGGCGGCGCCGTTGTTGAGGCCGGTGAGCGGCTCGATCAGGGTGCCGTCCTCGCCCTGCAGGTGCAGGGCGCCGGTGCTGTCGTCCTTGACGATGGTGCCTGCGTGGCCCGCCAGGCTCAGCGAGAGCAACTGTCCGGCCCAGCACTCGTCGCCCGAGTTGGTGATGCCGTCGTTGGTGCAGGCCTTGTAGCTGCGGGTGATGGCCCCGGCCTGGTAGTCCCAGCCGTCGCCGATCCAGGAGGACTGGGCGTTGGTGGAGGCGGTCTTGCCGTCCACCGAGGAGGAGTCGTAGCCGAGCGAGACCGCGGGGGCGGCGCCGCCCAGCGGGGCCGGCAGGTCCAGGCCGTAACCGTAGGTGAAGTTGCCGGCGTTGGAGCCCGCGCTCCAGGCGGCGGACGGGGCGATCGCGGAGGCCGCGTAGCTGCCGTCGCCGCCGGAGGCGGTGGCCTGGGCGGCGAGCACCATCATGCCGCTCGCCGCGGGAGCGGCTGCGGGCGCGGCCGCCGGAGCGGCGTCGGCACCCGAGGCGGGCGCCGCGGACCGCTGGACCGTGCCGGCCGGAGTCTGGGCGGGCAGTGCGACCTCGGCCGCGAGGGTGCCCCGCTCCGGGTCCACCGTCGCCGGGACCGGGGTGGCCGTGCGGCACTCCGGCTTCTCCGGGGTGGTCAGCGAACAGGCGGGCAGCTCGACGAGCTTCGCCCGGTCGCCCCAGCCGGCGGCGCCGGTCAGCGACTTGAGGTCGAGCGAGACCTGCAGCCGCTCGTCGGCCGGCGCGGAGGCGTCGGCACCCTGGAGGGTGACCAGCGGGCCGTTGACCCCGGCGGCCTGCGCCTTCTTCGGGTCGACCAGCTCGACGTGGACCGAGCTGCTGTCAGTTGCCGCACCATCGGCGGTGGTTGCCGCGGCTGCGGCGCGCCCCTGGGCGGCCGGGCCGAGGTCGGCGACCTGCACCGGCAGCGAGCCGGCCTGCACCAGCGGCGCACCGCCGGAGCCCGGCGCGGCGCCGCCGCTCAGCGCCCGGGCCGCCTTCTGCTCGGCGGACGCCCCCTTGGGCAGCTTCACCGTGGCGCCGCCCGGCGCGGCCGCCGCGGTGGCGGGCGGCTGCCAGGTCTTCGGCACCGGGCCGGAGAGCGCCTGGCCGCCGGACTTGGCCGGGGCGTTGGCGCCCGACACCGACTTGGTCTTGGCCAGCGGCGTGTTCGGCGGCGTCCAGACCTTCGGGTGCGGCCCCTTCGCGGCCAGCGCCTCGGCATCCGGTACCGCCGTGACCGAGAACAGCATCGCGAACAGCGCGGACAGTCCAACTGCCCTGCGAAGTAGCGGTGCTGGTCGTTTTGGCGTAGAGCTACGCCTGAGACCCATCACACTTCCCCCTCATGCATCCGGGCATGGCGAAGCGGAGCAGAGCCCGTGGCGGGTCGCGCCGACAGCTATGCCCGAAATGTCCGAGATTGCCGACGGGTCGTCAGTGACCCGTTCTTAGCGGATCTTAAGAATCCGGATGGTGACATGCCATCAACCGAGGGGATCTTTATGCTCCCGTTACTCTCACAAATCAGACATACCACACGAGTAAGTGACAACTCATTCACCAAACTTGACCACCCGTTGGCCAGGACTGCATCGTTCGGCTCGAACGCCTGCGCGCCTCGAGCCAGGCTCAAGGGGAGGGGGACACCCGCATGTCCACGGGGACCAGAGGCCCATCGGCCCAGGTCAGGACCAAGTCGACCGGCCGGGCGCTGCGCGCCGCGGCCGTCATCGTCGCGAGCACGCTCGGACTGACCCTGCCGTCGCTCGACCTGGCGCACGCGCAGACCGGAGCACCCGTCAACTCGGCCGCGCCGCAGGCGACCGGCCAGGCCCCGGCGCTCACCGGGCTGGCCAAGGAGATCAACGACGCCCGCACCAGGGCGAAGGCGACCGGGCAGCAGGCGGTGATCGACAGCCTCACCACCGAGAGCTCGATGACCTGGGCCAAGCCGGACGGCACGCTCACCACCGACACCGCGGCCCAGCCCGTGCGCACCAAGCACGGCAACGGCTGGCAGGACATCGACGCCACCCTGCGCCGCAACGCCGACGGCACCCTGAGCCCGGTCAACACCCCGGCCCAGGTGGTCTTCTCGGCCGGCGGCGACGGCCCGCTCGCCACCGCCACCACCCCCGACGGCAAGAAGCTGACCCTCGGCTCGCCGTTCCGCCTCCCCGCGCCCACGGTGACCGGCGACAGCGCGCTCTACACCGGCGTGCTCAAGGACGTCGACCTCAGGATCACCGCGCTGCCCACCGGCGGCTGGCGCGAGGTCCTGGTGGTCAACACCGCCGCGGCCGCCGCCTCCCCGCAGCTGGCCAAGCTGCACTTCCCGGTCAGCACCAGCGGGCTCGACCTGTCCGCCGACGCCTCCGGCTCCCTGGTGCTCAAGGACGCCGCGGGCAAGGTGCGGATGCACGCCCCCACCCCGTTCCAGTGGGACTCCGGCCGCGCCGCCACCCCGCCCGTGCGCACCGCCCAGCCGCGGTTCGCCGCCCCCGAGGCGGACCGCCCGGCGACCAGCGGCTCCACCGCCGAGGGCCCGGGCGACGACGCCGCGGTCGGCACCATCGGCCTGGCGGCCGACGCCGGCGGCATCGACCTGACGCCCGACCAGAGCAAGCTCGGCAAGGGCACCGGCCCCTGGTACCTGGACCCGACGGTCAGCGTGGACGGCGGCTCGCAGATCTCGCTGCAGGTGCAGGAGTACCACGCCGGCACCTCCTACGTGAACACCCTCAGCTCCTACGGCACCGGCTTCTGCGGCTACTCGGACTGCACCGGCCGGGGCCGCGAGCGCGCCTACTTCCAGCTCGCCGTGCCCGGCCAGCTGACCACCCGGGACGCCTCCCACGGCAACCCGGTGGTCCACGACGCCACCCTGTACGCGCAGGTCGCCAGCTCCTCCAGCCCCGGCACCACCGCCCCGATGGGCCTCTACTCGGTCGGCACCACGGGCGCGATCGGCGGCGGCACCAACTGGAACAACCAGCCGTGCAAGGACGGCATGTCCGGTTGCTCCAAGGTGGCGTCGACCAACGTCACCGGCGCCTCGCCGTTCCAGTACGACGTCACCTGGTGGATGCAGCAGGCCGTCAACAACCAGTGGGGCGGTTGGACGGTCGCGTTCGCGCCGGACGACGAGAACAACATGTACTACCGGGAGCACATCTCCAACAACGTCCACCTCACCACCAACTACGACATCGCGCCCACCATCTGGTACCCGCGCACCACGCCCACCCCGGGCTTCGCGGACACCAAGGCCTACAGCGACTGCCAGACCGCGGGCGCCCCGTACGCCTGGTACAACCCGGGCTGGGTCGGCGCCAACCAGAACATCACGCTGAACGCCAGCACCTGGTCGCCGATCGGCGCCGGCCTGGACATGAACTTCCACCTCTGGGACGACAACGACAGCGGCTTCACCTTCCAGCACGACACCGGCTACGGCGGCGCCTACCAGTCGATGAGCATCAACGCCGGCTCGCTGACCGACGGCCACCAGTACGGCTGGTCGGCCAACTCCACCGACGGCTGGCTCGGCTCCGGCGACACCCCATGGTGCTACTTCCGGGTGGACAAGACCGCGCCGACGCTGAACGTCACCTCCGGCGACTTCCCGCCCACCGGCACCCTGAACGCCACCCCGAAGGTCAAGGCCGGCCAGACCGGCAACTTCACCGTCACCGGCACCGACCCGGCGCCGGCCTCCGGCAGCGCCTCCGGCCTGGCCTGCTTCACCTGGAGCAGCGGCACCATCTCCACCGGCTGGCACTGCGGCGACGCCAACACCGTCAACGCCAACGCCGACGGCACCGCGAGCTTCCCCTACAAGCCGCAGTTCTGGGGCACCAACGTCGTCTACGTGCAGGCGCAGGACCGGGCCGGCAACTACAGCCAGCCCTTCACCTACAGCTTCTACGCGCCCTGGGACCCGGCCACCGCCACCCCCGTGCCCGGCAACCTGACCGGTGACGGCCGCGCCGACATCCTGCTGCCCGACGCGGCGGGCAACCTCACCGTCGTGCCCACCGGCACCGACCCGGCCGTCACCCGGGCCGCCCCGCTCGGCCTGGCCCCGCAGGACCCGACCAGCGGGACCACCACCACCTGGAACGACGTCCAGACCACCCACCGCGGCGCGCTGCGCTCGGTCGGCGTGGACGACGTCTTCGGCTACACCAAGAAGACGCCGGTCCTGGCGAAGAACCTCTACCTCTACCCGAACGTCGGCAACGGCACCTTCCGCACCGCCGTCCCGGTCACCAAGCCGACCAGCTGGGTGGACCTGTCGGGCAACTCGATCAGCCGCCCGGCCGACTTCACCGGCGACTGGTCCAAGACCACCCAGATCCTCGCGCTCGGCGCCCTGACCGCGCCGCTCGGCGCCTACGACGGCGACATCACCGAGAAGCAGACCTCGCTGCTCGCGGTGGAGAACGGCAACCTCTGGCTCTACCGGTCCGCCAGCGTGGACCACCTGGACGCCGACGCCGTCGAGGTCTCCACCACCGGCAACGCCGGCCCGGCGAGCAGCAACCCGAAGAACTGGGAGAACTTCGACCTGATCGGGCCGGGTTCGGCCAGCGGCACCGGCCTGCCGACCCTGTGGACCCGCAACCGCACCGACGGCACCATCCACGCCTACCCGGTCAAGGTCACCAACGGGAAGCTCGACCTCTCCGCCCTGGCCGACCCGAGCACCGGCTACATCGCCAACACCGGCGGCGTCACCCCGGCCTCCTACCCGGTGATCGGCTCGGCCGGCGACCTCAACGGCGACGGCCTGCCCGACCTCTACGCGGTCGACGGCCACGGCCAGCTGGTCTACTGGACCGGCGGCACCGCCGACGGCACCGCCGCCACCGCGCTGACCGGCTTCACCGGCAACGGCTCGATGGGCTACCCCGGCGGCAGCCTCACCCTCTACACCGCCCTCAACGGCACCTCCTGCATGGACGCCTTCGGCTCCGGCAACGGCAGCATGGTCTCGCTCTACGGCTGCTGGCAGGGCGCGAACGAGCACTACCACTTCTTCGGCGACGGCACCCTGCGCAACCAGGGCCACTGCGTGGCCGCCAGCGGCGGCGGCACCGCCAACAACACCGCGGTCATCCTCTGGGACTGCCTCGGCAGCGGCCACGGTGAGCAGCAGTGGGTGATGCAGGCCAACGGCTCGCTGCTGAACCCGGCCTCGGGCCGCTGCCTGGACGTGCCGAACGGCAACCCCGCCAACGGCGTGCAGCTCCAGCTGTACGACTGCAACGGCAGCCCGGCACAGAAGTGGCTCCCGTCGGTCAACCCCGCGGGCTGACCGCCTGACGGACCCTCAACGCCCGTGCAGATCGGGCACCTGCTGCAGCCAGGCCGGGCGACCGGCCTGGCTGCGCGCTTTCGCGGCAGCCTCCGCCGCGCGCTGCTCCTCCGCGGTGGCGAAGCAGCGCGGCAGCCAGCGCTCGGAGACGGCGGCACGGGCGGCCAAGTGGCCCACGTAGGCCTCGCGCAGCTCGCCGACCGAGGCGAAGCCGTCCTCGCCGGCCAGCCACTCCTCCGGCACCAGCGCGACCACCTCGCGCAGCAGCTCCTCGGTGACCTGCGGCGCCAGCTTCGCGTCGGCGGCGGTGAGGTCGGGCCGGTAGGAGCCGAGTGCGTGGGAGCTCAGGTCGTAGGCGCGGTCCACGGCCGTCAGCGCGGTGGACCAGCGGTGGTGGAAGACCAGGCCGGCGCCGTTGTCGATCAGCCAGAGCTTCTTGTGCCAGACCATCAGATTGGGGTTGGCGGTGGTGCGGTCGACGTTGGCGGTCAGCGCGTCCAGCCAGACCACCGAGCCGGCCTCCAGCGGGTCGATGTCCAGCGCCTGCCCCGGGCGGAAGTCGGCGGAGCCCGGCAGGTAGTCCATCCCGAGGTTCAGCCCGCCGCTCGCCCGCAGCAGGTCCTGGATCTCCGGGTCCTCCTCGTGCGCGGCCACCGCCGGGTCGAAGTCCACCACCACCAGCTCCGGCACCCGCAGCCCGAGCCGCCGGGCCAGCTCGCCGACGATCACCTCCGCCACCAGCGCCTTGCGCCCCTGCGCGGCGCCGCTGAACTTGACCACGTAGGTGCCGAGGTCGTCGGTCTCGACGATCGCGGGCACGGAACCGCCGGCCCGCAGCGGGGCCAGGTAGTGCAGGGCGTTCACCAGAGGCAGCTGGGTCGGCATGGTGATCAGCCTACGACGAACCCCCGGGCGCCCCGGCGGCGCCGGCCGGCGGCCGCACCCGGACCCCGGCGGCCCGGGCCCGCGCGGTCCAGTCGCCGGGCGGGGCGCCGAGGACGGTGACGGGCAGGCCCTGGCCGAGGAACTGCAGGACCAGCGGCCAGGCCAGGTCCGCCAGGACCCGGGCGTCGCCGTCCAGCGCACCGGCCCAGGCGTCGAGGTCGACCAGGACGCCGGGCTCCGCCGCAGGGTCTGCCGCGCCGGTTTCCAGCATCAGCCGCCGGTTCGCCGCCAGGAAGTCGACCGGGCGGGGCCCGCCGGTGCTTGCGCCGGGGAGCGCGCCCAGCACCGCCCGGCCGGCGCTCCGGGTGACCTGGGCCAGGTCGTCCATGGTCGGCGCCATGAAGTACCCGTCGATGTCGGAGTCCAGGATGCGGCTGATCGGGCCCCGGAAGTCGGCGCCGAAGCTGTCGTCGGTGAACTCGGTGGCCAGCAGCCGGGCCTGCGGGAACTGCGCGCGCAGGATGCCGAGCAGCATGGCGCTGGCCGGCGGGACCAGCACGATGTCGGCCTCCGGGCCGGCCACCCGGATGTCCACCACGATGTGCCCGGGGCCGAGCCGCTCCGCCAGCGCCTCGCGGGCGGGCTTCTTCAGTGCGATCGCGCTGACCACGACCACCGGGCGGTTCGCCGTCGCCTCGCCGACCAGCGGTTCACCGCGGTGCTCCCGCTGCGCGGGTATCAGGGTGCCGCCCGGGTGGTCCTGCTCTGTGTCGGAAGCCATGGCCTCCAAGACGCGCGCCGCCGGGAGTCGGTTGCCCACCGACGATCGCGCCGGACCGCCCGCGCCCGCCCGCCGCGCCGGCCCCGCCTAAGCTGTCAGCGCAGCAGTCCGCTGCCACCGCAGTCCGCACGAGGAGCGCCATGCCCCAGGTCCACGCCCGCACCGAGCGGACGTACTCCGCCACCCCCGAGCAGGTGTACGAGGCGATCGCCGACTACGCCACCGTCCGCCCGCAGCTGCTGCCGGCGCAGTACAGCGAGTACGAGGTGCGGGCCGGCGGGGTGGGCGCGGGCACCCAGGTGCACTGGAAGCTGCAGGCCACCGAGAAGCGGATCCGGGACTGCCTCTTCACCGTCAGCGCCCCCGAGCCGGGCACCCTGGTGGAGACCGACGGCAACTCCTCGATGGTGATCACCTGGACGGTCTCCTCGGCCGGCGCCGGGCAGACCACCGTGGCGATCGACGCCACCTGGTCGGGCGCCACCGGCATCGGCGGCTTCTTCGAGCGCACCTTCGCCCCGAAGGGCCTGAACCGGATCCACGACGCGGTGCTCGCCAACCTGGCCGATCATCTGAAGTAGCGTCAGACGCTCATCCGAACACCCCGCCCCGTACGGGCGACTCTCCGGCACGCCGGGCTGACGGTGGACGATTCGTCGCGCTCCGTCACCATAGGCTCGCCGCCGTGCAACTGACGATCCTTCATGTCTCACAGCCGGTGGACGGCGGCGTCGCCCGGGTGGTGGCCGACCTGGTGCGCGGTCAGCGGGCGCAGGGCCACCGGGTGCTGGTGGCCTGTCCGCCGGGCGGGCGGCTCGGGCCGCAGGCGCTGGCGGCGGGGGCCGAGCTGCTGGAGTGGCCGGCCCGCCGCTCGCCCGGGCCGAGCGTGCCCGCCGAGACCGCCCGGCTGCGCCGGCTGGTCCGGCAGGCCGGCCCCGACCTGGTCCACCTGCACAGCGCCAAGGCCGGTCTGGCCGGCCGGCTGGCGGTGCGCGGCCGGCGGCCCACCGTCTTCCAGCCGCACGCCTGGTCGTTCGCCGCCGCGACCGGCGGACTGGCCGAGGTCAGCGCCCGCTGGGAGCGGTACGCCACCCGCTGGGCCACCTCGGTGCTCTGCGTCAGCGAGCAGGAGCGCGGCGACGGCGAGGCCGCCGGGGTGCTGGCCGACTACACCGTGGTGCCCAACGGGGTGGACCTGGCGCACTACGCCCCGGCCGAGCGCCGGGCGGCCCGGCTCTCGCTGGGCCTGGACCTCTCCGTGCCGCTGGCGGTCTGCGTCGGGCGGCTCTGCCGGCAGAAGGGGCAGGACCTGCTGCTGTCGGCCTGGCCCGCGGTGGCCCGCCGGGTGCCGACCGCCCAGCTGGCGCTGGTCGGCGGCGGGCCGGACGCGGCGGCGCTGGCCGCCCAGGCGAGGGCGCTGCCCGAGCCCTACCGGGTGCGGCTGACCGGGGACGTCACGGATCCGCGCCCCTGGCTGGCCGCCGCCGACCTGGTGGTGCTGCCCTCGCGCTGGGAGGGCATGGCGCTGGCGCCGCTGGAGGCGATGGCGATGGGCCGCCCGGTGCTGCTGGCCGATGTGCCCGGGGCCCGCGAGCAGCTGCCGCCGCAGGACCGCGAGCCCGGGCTGATCCCGCCCGAGGACCCCGCCGCGCTGACCAACGCGCTGGCGGCGGCGCTGGCCGACCCGCTGGACTGCGCGCGGCGCGGCGCGGCGGCCCGGGCCTGGGTGGCCGAGCGGCACGACATCCGCACGGTGATCGGCCGAGTGTCGGAGCTGTACCAGAAGTCGATCAGCTTCGGCCAGCCGACTCCCCGTGTCCCCGCGCGCATCTGATCGTTTCCCAGGGAGTGAAACTGACGATATTCCGGCCAGCTCGCCGCCGGTGAATCCCCGGTGTCATCCGGGGTGTTCGGCGATCTGGTTGCCCGAGGGCAGGGGAAGGCGCGGCGCGGGGCGCGGAATCCTTGGGTGTGCGAGGTCCTGATGGACCGTCGTAAATCGGAAATTCGTATTAATGGGCGGGTGGGATGAAATGGCAAGTCAACTTCCGGAGATACAGACCGCGTTCGGTAATGTCTGATTTTGCCTGCTTCGTTCTTATAGTGCGAGATCGTTGATCAGACCCTTGTGCGAATGGGACGAGCACCGCCCACACAGCAGGGGAGTTCGTGCGCAAATGACAGTTGACCACGATAGTGTGCCGTGGCCCGGGCGATCCTCGGCGGGCGGCCGGCGGATCGCCACCGGACTCCTCGACCGCCCGGCCCGGCCGGCCCCGGCCGTGGCCCAACTGGGCCGCCACCGGCGCGGACTACGCCCCCGGGCGGCGCTGCCCGCCGGACTGCTCGCCGTCGACCTGCTGGCGCTCGCCGCCGGATCGGCCGCCTGCGCCGCCGACCCGGCCCACCCGTTCGCGGACGCGCTCGCCGTGCTCCCGCTGCTGCTCCCGCTCAACCTGGCCGCCGGCCTCTACCGCATCCGGATGTCGCCCTCCGCCCTGGACGAGCTGCCCGTGCTGGCCGGCCGGGCCGCCGTCGCGCTCGCCTTCGCCGTCACCCTGGCCGCCTGTCTCCCCGAGGCCTGGCCGGCCGCCGGACCGCCCGCCGGCCTGCGGCTGCTCGCCCTGCTCGGCTGCCTGGTGCTGCTCGCCGCGCTCGGCCGCACCGCGCTCTACTCCCTGCACCGCCGGATCCGCCGGCGCCGCCCGGTGCCGGTGCTGCTGCTCGGCGCCGGCCCGCTCGGCCAGCGGATCGCCGCCGCCCTGCGCGACCGCGCCGAGTACGGCATGCGCCCGGTCGGCTACCTGGACCCCGACCCGGTGCGGCTGCCCGCCGACTCCCCGGTGCCGGTGCTCGGCGGGCGCGAGGTGCTGGAGCGGGTGATCGGCCGCTACGGGGTGCGTCGGCTGCTGGTCACCGCCGACACCGGCGAGAGCGAGGAGACCGCCGGCACCCTGCGCGATGCCGCCCGGCTCGGCTGCCAGGTCTGGCTGGTCCCGGCGCTGCGCGAGTACGGCGCGCTGGAGGGCGGCATCCGGCGCGGCGCCGACCACCTCTGGGGCTACCCCTGCCTGCCGCTGCCGTGCACCGCGATGCGCCGGCCCGGCTGGCTCGGCAAGCGGGCGCTGGACGTGCTCGCGGCCGGCACCGGGCTGCTGCTGCTCGCCCCGGTGCTGGCGCTCTGCGCGCTCGCCGTGCGGCTGGACACCGGCAAGGGCGTGCTCTTCCGCCAGCAGCGCACCGGGCTCGACGGCCGGGCCTTCACCGTGCTCAAGTTCCGCAGCCTGCGCCCGGCCAACGAGCACGAGTCGGCCACCCACTGGAACATCTCCCAGGACCACCGGATGAGCCCCATCGGACGCCTGCTCCGGCGCAGCTCGCTGGACGAGCTGCCGCAGCTGTGGAACGTGCTGTGCGGCGACATGACCCTGGTCGGCCCGCGCCCCGAGCGCCCGTACTTCGTGATGCGGTTCAGCCAGACCGACCCGGAGTACGCCGACCGGCACCGGGTCCCGGTCGGGCTGACCGGCCTGGCCCAGGTCAACGGACTGCGCGGGGACACCTCGATCGAGGACCGGGCCCGCTTCGACAACCGCTACATCGAGAGCTGGAGCCTCTGGCAGGACGTCAAGATCCTGCTGCGCACGGTGGCGATGATCATCCGCCCGGATGGGAGCTGACGAACCGTGGCCATCGAACTCCGCCCGGACGGGAGCTGACGCACCGTGGTTCTGACCCTGCCCCACCGCCCGCCGGCGGTGGGACACCGGGTGCCGGCGCTGCCCGCCGTCCGCGGCCTGCTGCGCCGGCCCAGCCTGCTCACCGCGGCCACCGTGCTGCTGGTCTGCGTGCCGACCGGGGAGAAGGACGTCGCCGCCTCGGTGCACGTCACCCCCGCCGACCTGGCCTCGCTGCTGCTGGTCGGGCTGCTCGGCCTGGACCTGCTGCGCGGCCGGCCGATCGGCCTCGGCCGCCGGGCCTGCGCCGTCTTCGGCGCCGTCACGCTGGCCGCCGCACTGGCCACCCTCACCTCGATCGACCCGACGGCCAGCCTGACCGGCTTCGTCCGGCTGGAACAGATCTTCGTGCTGGTCCCGGTCGCCGTGCTGGCCTCGCTGCGCGACCGCACCGACCTGCGGCTGGTGCTCGGCGCCTTCACCGCGGCCGCCGTGGTCGAGGGCACGGTCGGCGCCGTGCAGTACCTCACCGGCACCGGCGCCTCCTACACCGGGCAGCCGATCCGGGCCGTCGGCACCTTCGGCGCGCTGGACGTGATGGCCATGTCCGGGGTGGTCAGCTTCGGGCTGCTCGCGGCGCTCGCCCTCGGGCTGAGCGCCCGTCAGGGCGGCTGGGCCCGGCGCGGACTGCTCGCCACCGCCGCCTTCCTGGCCTTCCCGCTCGCCGTCTCGTTCAGCCGGGGCAGCTGGATCGCCACCGCGCTGGCCGCCGCCGTGCTGCTGCTCAAGGCCGACGCCCGGCTGGCGCTGCGCTGGGCCGGGCTGGGCCTGGCCGCCGCCGTGGTGCTGGTCGGCGGTCTCGGCGCGGGCGGCGGCGGGGTGACCGCCCGGCTCAGCAGCATCGGCTCGGTCTCCGGCGGCAACGAGGACCACTCGGTCAGCGACCGCTACGACCTGTGGACCACCGCCCGGGCGATCTGGGCCGACCACCCGGTCACCGGCGCCGGCCCGAAGAGCTTCCAGCAGCTGCGCGACTCGCACGCCCCGCTGCGGCTCTCCTCCGGCAGCGACACCGCCGACCCCACCCTCGGCTACCAGCGCGAGCCGCTGCTCTCCCCGCACAACATGTACCTCCTGGTGCTCAGCGAGCAGGGCCTGGTCGGGATCACCGCCTACGGGGTGCTCTTCGGCACGCTGCTGATCGGCGCGCTGCGCCGCCCCGGGCGGGCCGGGCCGGCGGTGGCCGGGCTGCTCTGCTGGGTGCTGGTGGACTTCCTCTACGCGGACATCGGCGGCACCACCACCGTGCTCACCTCGGTGATCCTCGGCCTGGCCGCCTGGTGGGCGCTGCCCGCCGAGGCGCCGGGCCGGCCGGAGGGGGAGCGCGCGTGACCACCACCGAACAGGCCCCGGCCGCCGCCGAGCCGCGCCGCGCCGGGCGGCAGGCCTCCTTCCTGGCCAAGGCCTTCGGCGTCACCGCCGTGCTCAGCGCGGCCGGCTCCGGCCTCGGACTGCTCCGCGACCTGCTGCTGGCCCGGTTCTTCGGCGCCGACGAGGGCACCGACGCCTTCCTGGTCTCCTGGACCGTGCCGGAGACCGCCGCGCCGCTGCTGATCGAGGACGCGATGGCGTTCCTGATGGTGCCCGCCTTCAGCCTGGCCCTGGTGCTGCGCGAGGAGGACCCGCAGGGCCGCGACCCGGTCCGGCAGCTGACCGCCGTCACCCTGCCCTGGCTGCTCGCCGGGCTCTGCGCGCTGTCCGGCGCCACCATGCTCTGGGCGCCCGAGCTGGTCCACCTGCTCGCCCCCGGGCTGGCCGACCCCGCGCTGGCCGTCACCTGCACCCGGCTGACCGCGATCACCATCCTGCCGTTCGGCGCCGTCGGCTACTTCGGCGCGGCGCTGCGCGCGCACCACCGGTTCACCGCCCCGGCCGCCATCTACGTGGCCTACAACCTGGGCATCCTGGCCGTGCTGACGGTCTGCCACAGCTTCCTCGGGGTGCGCTCGGCCGCGCTCGGGGTGGCCTTCGGCAGCCTGCTGATGGCCGGGGTGCTGATCGGGCCGTACGGCAGGGCGATCAAGCAGGGCCGGTTCCGGCGCAGCCGCGGCCAGCGGGCCGGGCACCGGCTGCTGCTCAGCCCGCTGGCGCTGCTGCCGGTGGCCGCCTTCACCCTCACCCGGCAGTCCCAGGTCTTCATCGAGCGCTACCTCGGCTCCGGCCTGCCGCCCGGCACCATCTCGCACCTCAACTACGCCGCCAAGGTCTCCCAGCTGGCGATGACCGCGGCGATCTTGATCTGCACCGTCACCTTCCCGCTGGTCGCCCGGGCGCTGGCCGCGGGCGACCTGGTGGCCGCCCGGGACCGGGTGGAGAAGGACCTCGGCCAGGCCGCCGCGGTGGTGCTGGCCGGCATGGCGTTCCTGATCGCCTGCGCCCCGGCCGTGGTCGCGCTGCTCTTCGAGCGCGGCGCGTTCAGCGCCGCCGACACCGAGGCCACCGCCGAGGTGATCCAGGTCTACAGCTTCGGGCTGCTGGCCCAGGCGCTGATCGGGGTGATGGTCCGGCCGTTCTTCTCGATGCGCCCGGCTGTCCGGCGGGCCGACGACCCGCGCCCGGCCGACGCCGCCGACCGGCTGCTCGACTGGTACCCGGTCGGCGCGATGGCCGTCGGACTGGTGGTCACCACGCTGGTCGGGGTCTGCACCGCCCCGCACTTCGGCGCACTCGGCCTGGCGGCCGGCAACGCCGCCGGGATCACCACCACCGCGGCCCTGCTGCTGCGCGGCCTGGCACTGCGCGGCATCGCACTGCGCACCCGCCGGGTGCTCGGCGGCCAGGCCCGGCTGGTGCTGGCCGCCGTCGGCGCCGCCCTGGCCGGCGCCCCGGTAAGCCAGGCGATCGGCTCCGCCCCGCTGGCCCTGCTGGCCGGGGGCGGTGCGGTGCTCGCGGCCTACCTGGTGCTCGGCGTGCTGCTCGGCGCGCGCGAACTCGCCGGCCCGGCGCGGCGGCTGCTGCGCCTGGTACGGGCGCGGGCGACCCGGCCGGCCGCCGGCGCCGGGGAGGGCGCCGTGCCGGCGCCCCGTCTGGAGGAAGGAACGGTGCCCGATGGTCGCTGAACTCACCCGCCGCACCCGGCTGCCGCGCCAGGGCGGACCCACCGGACCGGGCCGGCGGGCCACGATGCCCTGGATCCTGATGTACCACTCGGTGGCCGACGAGGAGGAGGACCCCTACCTGGTCACCGTCAGCCCCGAGCGGTTCGCCGCGCAGATGCGCTGGCTGGCCGTGCGCGGCTGGCGCGGCGTCAGCGTGCGCGAGCTGCTGGCGGCCCGGGCCGCCGGACGGCGGGAGCGGCTGGTCGGGCTGACCTTCGACGACGGCTACGCGGACTTCGCCCGGCACGTCGTCCCGGTGCTCTCCGCCTACGGCTTCACCGCCACCGCCTACGTGGTCACCCAGCGGCTCGGCGGCGACAACGGCTGGGACACCGAGGGGCCGCGCAAGGCCCTGCTGACCGACCGCCAGGTCCGCGAACTGGCCGCCGCCGGCTGGGAGATCGGCTCGCACGGGCTGAGCCACATCGCCCTGCCCGGGGTGCCGGCCGCGCAGCTGCGGGCCGAGGTGCGGGAGAGCCGCGCGGTGCTGGCCGGGCTGGTCGGCGAACCGGTGCGCGGCTTCTGCTACCCGTACGGCGCGGTGGACGGGCCGAGCGCCCGGGCCGTGCAGGAGGCGGGCTACGACTACGCGGTGGCGATCCGGCACAGCCCGCTGGCCGGCCGGTTCGCGCTGCCGCGCTGCTACGTGGGGGACCGCGACGGCGGCTGGCGGCTGCGCGCCAAGCGCGGCCGGCACGAACTGCGCGATGTGATCACCGAACTCCGCCGACGGGGAGCCAGCCAGTGAAGGTCCTGCACATCATCACCGGCCTGGCGGCCGGCGGCGCGGAGCAGCAGCTGCTGCTGACCATCCGCCACCTGCCGCCCGGCATCCACTGCGAGGTGGCCGCGCTGACCAAGCCGGGCAGCGTGGCCGAGGCGCTGCGCGCCGACGGCGTGCCGGTGCATGACCTCGGCATGCGCGGCAACCGGGACCTGGGCGTGCTGCCCCGGCTCACCCGGCTGATCCGGCGCGGCCGGTTCGACGTGGTGCACACCCACCTCTACCGGGCCGGCCTCTACGGGCGGCTCGCCGCCCGGATGGCCGGGGTGCGCACCGTGCTGGCCACCGAGCACTCGCTGCACTCCGGCACCATCGAGGGCCGCCCGGTCGGCCTCGGCGTCAAGTCCCTCTACCTGGTGGCCGAGCGGCTCGGCAGCACCACCGTCGCGGTCTCCCGGCAGGTGGCCGGCACGCTCGCCGACTGGGGCGTGCCCGGGCAGCGGGTGGCGGTGCTGCCGAACGGCATCGAGGCCGGCCGGTTCCTGCGCACCGAGCAGGAGCGGCTGCGGCTGCGGGCCGCGCTGCGGGCCGAGCTCGGACTGCCCGGGGACGCGTTCGTGATCGGCGCGGTCGGCCGGCTGGTGCCCGGCAAGCGGTTCGACCTGCTGGCCGGGGCGCTCGGGGCGCTGCCCGAGCAGGTCCGGCTGCTGGTGGTGGGGGAGGGGCCGGAGCGCGGGCGGCTGGCCCGGCTCGGCGGCCCGCGCACCGTGCTCACCGGCGAACGGGCCGACGTGCCGGAGCTGCTGACCGCGATGGACGTGCTGGCGGCGCCCTCGGAGGAGGAGACCTTCGGGCTGGCCGTGCTGGAGGGGCTGGCCGCCGGGCTGCCGATCCTGCACAGCGGCTGCCCGGCGCTGGAGGAGCTGCCCGCCGACGCCGCGCCCGGGGCGCAGAAGCTGCCCTCCACCCAGGCCGCCTACCGCGCGGCCCTCTTCGACCTCGCCACCGGCCGCCCGGCCGCACCGCTGCCCCGCCCGGCCGCGGTGGCGCACTACGACATTGTTCGCACAGCGGCCCACCTGGGCGAGCTGTACCAGCGGCTGGAGCGGGGCCTCACACCCGTGCCGGCCGAGAGGGAGATCTGAGATGTCCGATCGACTGCAGAGCATCCGCACCACGGCCCGCCGCTGGTGGCCGCTGGCCGTGGCGATCCCCGTGGGGGCGCTGGGCGGCGCCGGCTACGCCGTGCTGGCGCCGCCGGTGTACGCGGCCAACTCCTACGTGGTGGTGGTGCCGGTGGAGCCCGCCGAGTCGGCGCAGACCACCAACTTCGCCCAGGCCTACGGCCGGCTGGCCGGGCAGCCGCAGGTGCTGGCGTTGGCCGCCGCGGAGGCCGGCAAGACCGGCGCCGAGCTGGGCAGTCTGGTGCACGGCACCACCTCGCCAGACGCGCCGGTGATCGAGATCGACGGCAGTGGCGCGCACCCGGGCGAGGCGGTCCGGTCGGCGGACGCGGTGGCCCGGGCGCTGGTCACGTTCGCCAACGGCAGCAGCAAGGAGACCGGGGTGAAGCTGGTGCCGCTGGCCGCCGCCGCGGAGCCGGACGGGCCGAGCACGCCGAGCCGCAGGCTGGATGTGGCGGTGGGCGGCGCGGCCGGGGTGCTGCTGGGGTCACTGGTGCTGATGACCCGTCGGCGGCCGGGCGCCGCCGCGCCGGCTTCCCCCGAGCCGGCTGCCGCCGAGCCGGTCGCGGTGGCGCCGGTCGAGGAGGCTCCCGAGCCCGTGGTGCCGGCCCCCGCGAAGCAGGCCGGCCGCGAGGGGCAGCAGAAGAAGAAAGAGGAGCCGGCCGGGAGCGCCAAGTGACCTCCCCGCACTCGGTCCGCCGGCGGTCCGCCGCGCTGCCCGCGCCCGCCCGCCCGGGGGACGACACCGGGCCGGACGGCGCCGAGCAGTGGCAGGCCGAGGTCCGGCGCGATGACGGCGCGCTGGACGAGCTGGCCGAGGAGTGGGACGGGCTGGCGGCGCGCTGCGCCAGCGCCACCCCGTTCCAGTCCGCCGCCTGGCAGGCCTCCTGGTGGCGGGCGTACGGGCGGCCGGGGCGGCTGCGGGTGGTGCTGGTGCGCCGCGGCGGCCTGCTGGTCGCCGCGGCGGCGCTGGTCCGCGGCCGCACCGGCGTGCTCACCGGGCTCGGCGGCGCGCTGATCGACTTCACCGATGTGCTGCTGGACGACGAGCACGCGGCCGAGGCCGCCGCCCGGCTGGCCGCCGCGCTGCCGGTGCGACGGCCCTGGCAGGCGCTGGAGCTGCGCGAGGTGCGGCCCGGCTCGGCGGCCCACCAGCTCTACGCGCTCTGGCCGGGCCGCCGGCACCAGCTGCTGGACTCGCTCTGCCAGAGCCTGCCGGCGATCCCGATGGAGCAGATCTACGAACGGCTGCCCGGCCGCACCGCCCAGCGCCGCCGGGCCAAGCAGCGCAAGCTGGAGGCCGCCGGAGTGCGGGCCGAGCGGGTCGAGCCGGCCGCGGTCGGGGCGGCGGTGGCCGAGCTGCTGCGGTTGCACGCCCTGCAGTGGGAGGGCCGCGGCGTCACCCCCGAGCACACCAGCGAGCGGTTCCGGGCGCACCTGACCGAGTCCACCGCCGGGCTGGCCCGGCGCGGGCAGGCGGTGCTCTACCGCTACCAGCTGGACGGCGAGCCGGTGGCGGTGGACCTGATGCTGCTCGGGCGCCGCTTCGCCGGGCTCTACCTCTACGGTGCGCACCCGCGGCTGCGCGAGCGGCTGGACGTCGCCGGGCTGCTGTTCGCCACCGGGCTGGCCGAGGCGGTGGCGGCCGGGGTGCCGGAGATAAACCTGCTGCGCGGCGAGGAGCCGTACAAGGAGCGCTGGCGGCCGAACCGGGAGCACAACCACCGGCTGCTCTTCGGGCCGCGCCGGGGCGCGGTGCTGCTGAGCCTGCGGCTGGCGGCGGTGCGCTCGCGGGTGGCACTGGCCCGGCGGCTGCGCGGACCGGTGCGGCGGCTGCGGGAGCGTCTGGCCCGGTAGTACCCCGATGGCATGCCGAAGATCCTTCAGCTGATCCGACGATAAAGATCAACGTCAGCCGACCGGCCCGCGGGCCGGTCGGCTGACGCGCTGTCGGCTCCGGTCAGTGCCGGTGCACCAGCGGCAGGCCGGGCAGCTTCGACAGGTCGGGCAGGCCCGGCAGGTTGGGGAAGTCCGGCAGCCCCGGCACCAGCGGGGCCACCGGGGTGGCGGTGGCCGAGGCGCCCGGCGCCGGGCCGTCCACCGGCGGCTCGGAGGCCTGCGCGGTGGCCTGCGCGGAGGTGCCGTCGGACGGACTCGGGCTGTCGCTCGGGCTCGGGCGGCCCGGGTGCGGCGGGCGGCCCCCGGCGCCCCGCGAGCCGCTCATCAGGTTCCGGTAGACCGCGCTGGAGCGCGGGTTGTCCTTGCACTCCCAGAAGCCGTGCGGGCAGTAGTCGGTCAGCGTCTCGTAGGCGGTGTCGTGGGTGCGGACCCAGTCGATCATCCGCCGGACGAACTCCGGGTTGTCGCCGTTGCGGAACAGCCCCCACTCCGGGTAGGAGACCGGCTTGCCGCGCTTGGCGGCGAACTCCACCTGGTCCTCCAGGCCGTACGGCTCGTGCACGTAGTCGTCGAAGGTGGCGCCGGCCGGCTGGTCGTAGTTGTCGGTGCCGATGATGTCCACCACGTCGTCGCCCGGGTAGCACTTGGTCCAGGCGATGTCGTCCAGCCCGCGGCTGGGGGTGAAGTCGAACCGGAAGTGCTGGCCCGGCACCGAGCGCATCACGCCGACGATCCGCCGCCAGTACGCCTTCCAGGCCGCCGGGTCGGGCCGGCAGCGCCCGGTGTAGGTGACGCCGTTCATCTCCCAGCCGAGCACCACCACGGTGTCGCCGCCGCCGAGCGCGACCAGCTTGCGGGCCAGCCGCAGGTAGTGCTGGTCGAAGGAGCCGCGGGCGCCCTGGTTGAGCAGGTCGGCGACCTGGTCGTCCGGCAGGTCGCCCTCGTTGGGCACCAGCATCGGCACGTTGAGCACCAGGGTCCGGCTGCGGTCGGCCATCCGCCACTGCGACCAGAGCGCCAGCACCTTGGTGTCGCCCTCCACGTCGCCCCAGCCGTTCCCGGCCAGGTAGGTGTGGCCGACCTGGAGGTTGGCGCCGTTCAGCCAGGTCGCCAGTTTGGCGATCTGCGGGATGTAGTCGTCCCAGGAGCCGACGAAGGCGCCGAACGGCACCTCGTGCTCGGCCCGGCGGGTGGCCGGTTTGGGGGCGGCGCCGCGGCTCGCCCGGGCGCCGGCGGTGGCGTCGGGGCTCGGCGAGCCGGTGGCGGCGGGCGAGCGGTCCGCGGTGCTCAGCGGGTCGCCGCCGGACGAGATGCCGGCGGTGGTGAGCAGCAGCAGCGCCGACGCGGCCAGGGCCAGGCGGCCGATGCGCATGGTCTCTCCTCGGGTCTGGCTCCGGCGACCGGGGAGCTCTCCGTGTCCGCACCGGTACCGACAGTGGCTACTGGCTCGACAGTAAGCCGATGGGCCGTCAGAAAAGCCGAATGTCACCCTAAAGTGGGCAGATATCGCGAGTCTGGTGGAACAGCGGATGAAAAGGGCGCGTTCCTGACCGATCGTCAGCACTCCGTGCGATCGGATCGGGCCAGTTCACCCGGGTGGCGGACCCCGCCGAGTTACCCCGCCGAATGTCCGGTTATCCGCCTGCGAAGTGATCGAACGGCCCCGCCGTGCAGACGGCGAAACCCGGGCCAGGTACCCTCCGGTGGTGTCCTGGAAGCCGTTTCGAACCCTGAGCCCCCGATCCGCCCTGCCCGCCGCCGCCGTGCTGCTGGTCCTCGCCGCCGGTGCCGCCGCGCACGCCAACCGGCCGGTGCCCTTCGGCGACCAGGTCTCCGCACCCGGCAAGGCCGAGGCCAGCCCGGTGAGCGCGCAGTCGGCCGACCCGGTGACCCCGGACTTCAAGGTCGGGCCCGGCCTGGAGGCCTACGACCCGAACACCGGCGCGCTGCTCTGGTCCTACCGCCGGGACGGCGCGACCGCGCTGCACCTGTCGATGCTGGGCGCGAACTCCTCGCCGGACCAGAGCGCCGTCGTGGTCTGGGACGACGGCATGGTCACCTCGGTCCGGGTCAGCGACCACCAGGTGCGCTGGCACCGCGGGGTGCCGGGCCTGTCCGAGTGGCTGCACGGCGAGGGCGACCAGGGGGCGGACCAGCGCACCGACGCCCAGCGCAAGCAGATCGAGCTGGAGCGGGCCGCGGCCGCCGTGCAGGTGGTCACCGTGCCCGAGCCCTGGGTCCAGGTGCTCGTCCCGAGCCTGACCATGGGCTTCCGGGACCGTGACGGAGATCTCAGATTCAACCTGCGCCCGTCGGCCGGCTGCCTGCTGGACCCGCTGGCGGCGGTCGGCATGGACACCGCCGTGCTGCTGCCGCGCTCCTGCACCGGCACCAACGGCTCCGGCCGCCCGCTGGCCGGCTCGGTGGTCGGCTTCAAGCTGGACGGCCACGGCTACGTGCTCACCACCGGCTCCAAGGTGCAGCTGACCAAGCTGGACGGCCGCCGGGTCAAGCTGGACGACGGACCGCTGGTCGGCAGCAAGGTGCTGGACTCCGACCTCGGCGTGGTGGAGGTGCCCTGCGGCAGCCCGCAGGCGCCGTTCGCCGCGGAGCAGCTCAACGGCGGCTGCCCGGCCCCCTCGGCGCTGCCCGCGCCATGAGCCCGGCGGCGGCCCGGTCCGGTGCTCCGGGCACGGATGGCCCCGGACACCCCCGGCGTGCCCGGTAGACTGGCCGGCATGGCTGTTCCCGTTTAGCGGCGGCGGCACGCCCTCCGCCCGGTCCGCCCCCGCCCGCCCTTCCAGGAGTCCTTTCCAGCCATGATTGCCGCCAACGCCCTCGAACTGCGCGCCGGTGCCCGCATCCTGATCGAGTCCGCCAGCTTCCGGGTCGCCCCGGGCGACCGGATCGGCCTGGTCGGCCGCAACGGCGCCGGCAAGACCACGCTCACCAAGGTGCTGGCCGGCGAGGGCCTGCCGGCCGGCGGCACGGTCACCCGCTCCGGCGAGGTCGGCTACCTCCCGCAGGACCCGCGCACCGGCGACCTCGACGTGCTGGCCCGGGACCGGATCCTCTCCGCCCGCGGCCTGGACACCGTGCTGAAGAAGATGCGCGAGAACGAGGACCGGATGGCGAACGGCAAGGGCGCCACCCGGGACGCCGCGATGAAGAAGTACGCCCGGCTGGAGACCGAGTTCCTGACCAAGGGCGGCTACGCGGCCGAGGCCGAGGCCGCCACCATCGCCGCCGCGCTCGGCCTGCCGGACCGGATCCTCGGCCAGGAGCTGCACACCCTCTCCGGCGGCCAGCGCCGCCGGGTCGAGCTGGCCCGGATCCTCTTCTCGGACGCCGACATCCTGCTGCTGGACGAGCCCACCAACCACCTGGACGCGGACTCGATTGCCTGGCTGCGTGACTTCCTGAAGACCTACAAGGGCGGCTTCATCGTGATCTCGCACGATGTCGACCTGGTCGAGACGGTGGTCAACAAGGTCTTCTACCTGGACGCCAACCGCTCCTGCATCGACGTCTACAACATGGGCTGGAAGCAGTACCAGCAGCAGCGCGAGGACGACGAGAAGCGCCGCAAGCGCGAGCGGGCCAACGCCGAGAAGAAGGCCGCCACGCTCAACGCCCAGGCCGACAAGATGCGCGCCAAGGCGACCAAGACGGTGGCCGCGCAGAACATGGCCCGCCGGGCCGAGAAGCTGCTCTCCGGCCTGGAGGAGGTGCGCGCCTCCGACAAGGTGGCCAAGCTGCGCTTCCCCGACCCGGCGCCCTGCGGCAAGACCCCGCTGACGGCCAGTGGGCTCTCCAAGTCCTACGGCTCGCTGGAGATCTTCACCGACGTGGACCTGGCGATCGACCGCGGCTCCCGGGTGGTCGTGCTCGGCCTGAACGGCGCGGGCAAGACCACCCTGCTGCGGATGCTGGCCGGCGTCGAGGCGCCGGACACCGGCGAGGTGATCCCGGGTCACGGCCTGAAGATCGGCTACTACGCCCAGGAGCACGAGACCCTGGACCCGGAGCGCACGGTGCTGGAGAACATGCGCTCCTCCGCGCCGGACACCGACCTGGTGCAGATCCGCAAGATCCTCGGCTCCTTCCTCTTCTCCGGCGACGACGTGGACAAGCCGGCCGGGGTGCTCTCCGGCGGTGAGAAGACCCGGCTGGCGCTGGCCTCGCTGGTGGTCTCCTCCGCCAACGTGCTGCTGCTGGACGAGCCGACCAACAACCTGGACCCGGCCAGCCGCGAGGAGATCCTGGGCGCGCTGCGCACCTTCACCGGTGCGGTGGTGCTGGTCACCCACGACGAGGGCGCGGTGGACGCGCTGGAGCCGGAGCGGATCATCCTGCTGCCGGACGGCGTCGAGGACCTGTGGACCCCGGCCTACCACGACCTGGTCGCGCTGGCCTGATCCGCCGCCACCGTCACCACCACCGCCGCCGCCGTCCGGGTGGCACGGCCGCCATTCCTCCGTCCTCGGACGTCGGAGATGGCGGCCTTTTCGCTGCTCCGCTCGCTGTTCGGCCTGGAGCCAAACCTCCGGCGGCGCTCACGCTCGGTGGATGGACGCGCGATGGAACGTAGACACGCGCTCCTGCATCCGGCCGATGCCCCCTCATCAGCCGGGGCGATCCGGGAATCCCGGGGCCGTGGATTCCGTTTTAATCTGATCCACCCGTCAGGAGGTCGGAGCGCCCCCGCTGATCAGCGGTTTCGCTCCGGGCGGCGGGATCGGCCCGGGGGCGTGTGCACCCTGGGTGAGCGCCCCGATGCGCTGGAGGTACCCCCCGTCCGCGCTCCTTTCCCCGGACAGACCTTGTCGAATGGGTGGCCAGGAGGCAGGGGATGGGTGATCATGGGAATCTGACCGAGCACAGCTACGAGGAGGCACGGGTGGCCGAGACTCTGAAAAAGGGCAGCCGGGTAACTGGTGCCGCGCGTGAGAAGCTCGCGGCCGAGTTGAAGAAAAAGTATGACTCCGGGGCGAGTATTCGCGCTCTGGCGGAGGAGACCGGCCGCTCGTACGGCTTCGTGCACCGCATGCTGAGCGAGACCGGGGTGAGTCTCCGGGGTCGCGGTGGTGCCACGCGTGGCAAGGCCAAGGCGGCTGCTGCCGCAGGGTCCTGACGGCCCGTCAGCCCGGATCGACCGGGCCCGGCCGGTGGACCCGGCCGTGCGAGGCGGTCACGGCGGCGCCAGGAAGCGCACCGTTCCGACGTTCCGTCAGTTTCCAGAAGTGCGATCCGACGCATCGGCGACCGGGAGACGATTCCGTCCGGCCGCCGATCGTCATGTCCGCCGGAATATAGCCGCCCGGGTGTGCTGCGAAAGCCGCCCGGAAGCCGGTCCGGGGTCCGCTGTGAATGCCGCGCGGATTGCCCGCCCCGGGATGGTACTCAGATGGCCGCCCAGTAAGTTACTCTCCGGTAAATGATGCCGTGGGCAGTGCGCCGACGCCTGCCCGGAACCCGCCGGAGGTCCCGATGACCGCGCCCGTCCCCGCCTTCTCCCACCCCGACGAGTGGGAGGCGTCCGGCGTCCGCCTGGAGGTCCAGGACGAGTTCGCCGTGGTCACTCTCTGCCACCCCCAGCGGCGCAACGCCCAGAGCCCGGCGATGTGGCGCGCGCTGGCCGGCGTCGGCCGGGAGCTGCCCGCCGCGGTGCGGGTGGTGCTGCTGCGCGCCGAGGGCGTCTCCTTCTCGGCCGGCCTGGACCGGGCGATGTTCACCCCCGAGGGCATCCCCGGCGAGCCCGACTTCCTCTCCCTGGCGGCCGCCGCCGACCAGGAGCTCGATGCCGCCATCGCCGCCTTCCAGGAGGCGTTCAGCTGGTGGCGCCGGCCCGACGTGATCACCATCGCCGCCGTGCAGGGCCACGCGGTCGGCGCCGGATTCCAGCTGGCGCTCGCCTGCGACCTGCGGATCTGCGCCGAGGACGCGCAGTTCGCGATGCGCGAGACCTCGCTCGGGCTGGTGCCCGACCTGACCGGCACCAAGCCGCTGACCGACCTGGTCGGCTACTCCCGGGCGCTGGAGATCTGCGCCACCGGCCGCTGGGTCTTCGCCAAGGAGGCCGTCGAGCTGGGCCTGGCCAACCTGGTGGTGCCGGCCGCCGAGCTGGAGGCGGCCGCCCGCGACCTGGCCGCTCCGCTACTGGCCGCGCCGCGCAACGCGGTGGTGGAGACCAAGGCGCTGCTGCTCGGCGCCGGGCAGCGCAGCTACCAGGAGCAGGTGGCGGCCGAGCGCGCGGCGCAGGCGCGGCGGCTGCGGGACCTGGCGGGCATCGGGGACTGACGCTCCGTAGGGCACCGCGCGGTACGGGCCCCCGGCGACCTGCTCGGTCGCCGGGGGCTCCGTCGTGCCGGGAGCCGGTCGTGCCGTCACGCTGGGGCGGAGTTCCAGGGGCGCGTTTCGTGGCGGAATGTCAGAGTTGGGGCAGATTACGGTATAGCTGGAGCCACACCTCTGGAGGCACCCCATGCCCGAGACCCCGAAGCCGTCCGACCTGATCAAGCCGCATGTCCACCAGGACGACCCGTACGAGGCCGAGCAGCGGGGCCGCACCGCGCTGGCCGACGGCGTGGTGGAGAAGATCGCCGGCATGGCGGCCCGGGAGGTGCACGGCATCCACGCCCTCGGTTCGGGCCTGGCCCGCACCTTCGGCGCGATGCGGGACCGGGTGCCCGGCGGCCGGACCAGCGTCTCGCGCGGCATCAAGGCCGAGGTGGGGGAGAAGCAGACCGCGATCGACATCGCCCTGGTCGTCGAGTACGGGGTGGTGATCCCCGAGCTGGCCGCCGCCGTCCGGCGCAACATCATCACCTCGGTGGAGCGCCTGACCGGACTGGAAGTGGTCGAGGTCAACATCGCGGTCAACGACGTCCACCTGCCGGACGAGCCGGACGAGGAGGAGGAAGCCGTCGCCTCCCCGGACCGGCGCTCCAGGGTCCAGTAGCCGCCGCCACCCAACCACAGCGCTCGGGAGCACCAGATGAATTTCGCCCACCTCGGCCTGCTGGCCGGCATGGCCCTCGGCTTCGCCGGCTACTTCGGCGGGTTCGCCGCCTTCCTGCTGGTCGCCGCGCTCGGCGCCGTCGGCCTGGTCGCCGGGCGGCTGCTGGAGGGCGACCTCGATCTGGGCGACCTCGGCGACCTGCTGCGCAGCCGCGACCGGCGCCGCTGATGGCGGCGGGCGAAACGGCGCCGCAGCGCCCGGCCGAACAGGCCGGCTGGGGCGGTGACACCGGTGCGGCCACCCCGCCGGCCCGGCGCGGACGGCTGCGGATCGCCGACCGGGTGCTGGAGCGGATCGCCCTGGTGGCGGCGGCGCAGGCGCTGGGGCCCGAGCCGGTGGGCGGGCGGCCGCGGGTCTCGGTGACGGTGGTCGGCGGCCGCGCGCGGATCCGGGTCGGCCTGGAGCTGCCGTTCCCCGCCGACCTGCGGGAGCGGGCCGGGGCGGTGCGGGCGGCGATGGCCGAGCAGGTGGGGGAGCTGACCGGGATCGCGGTGGGGGAGGTCGACGTGGTGGTGGAGCGGCTGGTGCCGGTGAGGAGCGCGCTGTGACGGTGCGGACGGTTCGGTTCGCGGGCCAGGGCTGGCCGGGCGTGGGGTGGCGGGCGCGGCCCGTCGGAGCGGCCGCGGTGGGGGCCGCGGGCAGTTGGCGCCGGGGCGGCGGGGCGCCGCCCCGGGCGGTGCTGCGGGCCGTGCGGCGGCGGGTCGGCCTGGACGGCCGGGACGGCTCGGACGGTTCGGACGGCTTGGACGGTCGGGTCGATCGGGACGGGTTCGGACGGGGGCTCGGGTGAGCGCCGAGGCGGGGCCGCGGCCGCGGTCCGCGCGGGCCGGGGCGTCGGCGCTGGTCGCCGCGGTGGTACTGGCCGGCGCCGGGGTGCTGCTCTACGACGCGGTGGCGGTGTGGACCGGACACCAGGCGGGCAGTTGGCGCCGGTGGCCGGCGCACCAGTTGGCCACCCGGCACCTGGACTCGCCGTGGGTACTGGCCGGCGCCTCGGTGGTCGCCCTGCTCGGCTGCCTGCTGCTGGCGCTGGCCTTCGCCCCCGGGGAGCGGCGCTGGCTGGTGCTGCGCCAGGGGCCCGGTGCCGTGGTGGACCGGCTGGGCGTGGCGGCGCTGCTGGAGCGGCGGGCCTGCGAGCAGCCGATGGTGGCCTCGGCGCGGGTCCGGGTCGGGCGGAGGCGGGCCCGGGTCACCGTGCACGGCAGCGCCGACGTCGCGCAGGTGCGCGAGCAGCTGGCGGCCGAGCTGGCACGGGTCGAGCTGGTCAGGGAGCCGTCGCTGAGGATCCGCCGGCGGCCGGCCAAGCACCGGCCGCACGTGCACTGACGCTGTTTCGGATGCTGCTTCCGGTGGTGCTTCGGAGAGAGGTGGTGGGTCGGTGAGCCGGTCCGCGGTGAACAGGGTGCTGCTCGCACTGGTGGGGCTGGTGCTGCTGGTGGGCGCGCTGCTGGTGCTGCTCGGCGGCTTCGACGCCTACCGCCGGCTCGGTGTGGTGCCGCCGTCCTGGTGGCCGCTCACCTCGCCCGACCAGCCGGTGCTGAGCCACGCCTCGCGGACCCGCTGGCACGACCAGGGCTGGTACTGGCCGGTGGTGGTCGCGGGGCTGGCGGTGGTGGTGCTGCTGTCGCTCTGGTGGCTGGTCGCGCAGTTCCGGCGCTCGGCGGTCGCCGAGTTCGACCTGCGGACCGAGGGCGAGCCGCAGCTGCGCCTGCGGCTGCGCGCCGCCGCGTTGACCGCCGCCGTGCGGGAGGCGGCGCTGCTGCTGCCCGGGGTGGCGGCCGCCCGGGTGCGGCTGGTGGGGCGGCGCCGGCGACTGGCGCTGCGGGCGCAGCTGTTGCTGGAGCCGGGCGGGGATCCGGTGGCCGCCGTCAAGGCGTTCCGGTCGGGGCCGCTGGATCACGCGGCAGCGGCACTGGGGAGCGCGCTTCCGCTGGACCTGCGGATCCAGGTCGCGCCGCAGCCGGCCGAGCACCCGGTACGCGAGCGCCGGGCCCGTCGCGGTCGTCGGGTGCCTCGGGTGGAATGACGGGCATCCGCAGCGCGGCGACCACCCCGAGCCCGGCCACCCCGAGGGCTACCAGCGCGGCGGTCGCCAGCCAGATCACGTGGTCCCGTCCGGTTCGGGAGGCGGGGAGAAGGTGCGCATGGGGACCTCCGGTGAGCGGCCGTCCGGATGGACGGACGAACGATCGGACAGACAGCTGGGCGGCCGGGTGATCGGGCGGCCGTCGGATCGGGTCGGATCGACCATAGTGCGTGGCGACTTCAATTGAAGGCGGCCGCCGGAGGTTCCCCCTTTCGGGTTAACGGCGACCGGCGGTCGACCGCAGACGGCAGACTGAGCCTCCACATCCACTGAGAGGACGTCATGCCGCTTCGCCGCGACCCGACCCTGCGCCAGCGCCGACTGGGCGCCGAGCTGCGCAGAATGCGAGAACACGGTGGCCTGGGCGGCAGCCAACTCGCCCGCGCCCTGGGCCTGAACCCCACTCAGGTCACCCAGATGGAGGCCGGCCGGATCGGCGTCAGCGCCGAGCGCCTGCGCACCGTGGCGGCGGCCTGCCGGTGCGCGGACCAGGGGTTGGTGGAGGCGCTGGCCGAGATCGCGACCGAGCGCTGCAAGGGGTGGTGGGAGGAGTACCGGGGAGTCATCTCGGCCGACTTCCTGGACGTGGCGGAGATCGAGGCCAACGCGCGGCGGATCACCGTCTTCACCATGGCCTTCATCCCGGGACTGCTGCAGACCAACGCCTACACCGCCGCCGTCTTCGCCAACGGCTACCCGCCGCTGCCGCAGCACGAGGCGGAGGTCCGGATCGGCTTCCGACAACGGCGCAGACAGCACCTGAGATCCCGTCAGACCCCGTTGCGGGCGCTGGTGCACGAGGCGGCGCTGCGGATCCGCTACGGCCGGCCGGAGGTGCACGGGGCGCAGCTGGAGTCGCTGGTGGCCGACTCGGAGCACCCGGCGATCTCGCTGCGGATCGTCCCGTTCGACACCGTCGCCTTCCCCGGCCCCGCCGAGAACTTCGCCTACGCCGAGGGCCCGATAGCGGCGCTGGACACCGTGCAGGCGGACTCCTCGGTCGGCTCGCACCTCTTCGACTCCCCGGCCACGCTGGGCAGTTACCGCGAGATCATGGACCGCATCGCGGCGGTCGCGCTGTCGGAGGAGGCGTCGCGGGAGCTGGTGCGCTCGCTGGCGAAGGAGCTGGGCGGCGGTGCGGGGCATGCGTAGCACGCAGTGGCAGCGGTCGAGCTTCACGGCGAACAGCAACAACTGCATCGAGGTGCGCACGGTGGAGGGGGTGGTGGAGCTGCGGGAGTCGGAGAACGGGGACGTGATCGTGCGGACCACGCCGGTGAAGTTCGCGCGGTTCCTGTCGGGGGTGAAGGCGGGGGAGTTCGACCAGCACGGGGATTTCAGGGGGTAGGGGTGCGGGGAGGGCTCCCGGCCGCGGGCCCGCCCAGGGCGGGCCCGCGGGGTGCGGTCAGAGGGCGCGCATGGCGCCGCCGTCGACCGGGATCATCAGGCCCGTGAGGTAGGAGGCGGCGGGGGAGAGGGCGAAGGCGGCCACCTTGCCGAACTCCTCCGGGGTGCCGTAGCGGCCCAGCGGGATCGAGGCGCTGGCAGCGGCGCGGGCGGCGGCCGGATCCGGGGCGAGCGAGTCGAGTTCGCGGACGCGGTCGGTGTCGATCCGGGCCGGGAGCAGGCCCAGGACCCGGATGCCGCGCGGGCCCAGCTCGTTGGCCAGGGACTTGGCGGCCATGGCGAGCCCGGGGCGCAGCCCGTTGGAGATCCCGAGCCCGGCGATCGGCTCGCGCACCGAGCTGGAGAGCACGAACGCGATCACCCCGCCCTCGGGGAGCACGGCCGCGGCGGCCCGGGCCAGGCGGAGGGCGCCGAGGAAGACGGTCTCGAAGGCGGTCCGCCAGTCGGCGTCGGTGGCCTTGAGCACGGGGCCGGCGGGCGGGCCGCCGACGCTGATCAGCACCCCGTCGAGCCGCCCGAAGCGGGCGGTGGCCGTGTCGAGCACCTGCTCGGCGGCGGCCTCGTCCCCGTTGTCGGCCACCACCCCGAGTGCGTGATCGGGGCCGCCGAGCGCCTCGACGGCGGCGTCGAGGCGGTCCTGCTGACGACCCGTCAGCACCACGCGGGCCCCGTCGGCCACCAGCTCGCGGGCGGCGGCGAAGCCGAGCCCGCGGCTGGCGCCGGTGAGCACGTACACCTTGTCCTGCAGTCCGAGATCCATGCGGGACATCCTGCCGGATGGGGGTGGGTGGCGTGCGGAGGGCTGTCGGCTTCGCGAGGGGGAGCGGGCGGGCAGCCGGCTCCGCGGCCAGGGAGCGGCCCCGAGCGGGCGAGAGGCGGGGAGGCGCGCTGGGCGATGCGGGCCGGAAACGCGGCGGCCCGCGCGCGCTGGGGCGGCGGGCCGGGTGCGGAGGCGGTGTCAGGCAGCCGGGGCGGCTGGGGCCGGGATCGGGGGTGCCGTCGGGGCCGGGGTGTCCGGGGCGGGGTTGGCGCGCTCGCGGGCCTCGCGGCGGATCATGATCCAGAGGCCGACCGGGACCATCGCGGCGAAGAGCCACCACTGGATGGCGTAGGCCATGTGCGGGCCGATGTCGGAGTGGTCCGGGGCCGGGATCAGCTGGGGTTGGTCGGCCGGCGCGGGGTCGGTGGACGCGAGTTCCAGGTAGCCGCCGAGCAGGGTGGCGCCGGTGGCCTTGGCCTGCTCCGCGGTGTTGATCAGCATGAACTGCCGGTCCGGCAGCCCGCCGCGGTCGCGGATGCCGCTGCTGGCCGAGGTCTCGTCCGCGCGCATCCGGCCGGTGGCGGTGATCGTGCCGCGGGGGGCGGCCGGCACCGGCGGGTACTGGGTGGCGTCGCTGCCGGAGTCCACCCAGCCGCGGTTGACAAGCACCTCGCCGTGGCCGTCCGCGAGCTTCAGCGGGGTGATGACGAAGTAGCCGATGGTGCCGCCGTCGGCCGCGGTCCGCTGCCGGACCACGAACTCGTGGGCGGTGTCGTACTCACCGGTCGCGGTGACCGTGCGCCAGGTCAGGTCGCCCGGCACGTGGAAGCCGGGGCGCGGCGACAGCGAGTCGAACGGGACCGGCGCGGCTTTCAGGCTGGCGCCGATCAGGTTGTTGCGGGCGACCCGGGCCTCGTGCCGATGCAGCTGCCAGAACCCCAGCCGGATGCAGGCGGGGATCAGCAGCAGGGCGATCAGTACGGTGAGCACCCAGCGGCCGGTGAGCAGAAAACGGTACACACCGGCACGCTACGCCCACACTCCTCAGCGGACGGCACCGGGGTCGGAGTGTGGCACGACGTCTCCGAGGAGCTGCAGGAAGGCGTCCTCGCCGATCACCGGGGTGCCCACCTCGCGGGCCTTGCGGGCCTTGCCGCTCCAGCTGCCGGGCTCGTTGGTGACCAGCAGGCTGGTGAGCCGGCTCACCGAACTCGCGATGTGCAGGCCGGCCGCGATGGCCCGGTCCTCCAGCACCTCGCGGTCGGTGGCGGTGTCGCCGGTGATCGCCACCCGCATGCCCTGGACCAGCGGCCCGCCCTCCCGCCAGCGCCCCGGATTGGGGTACGGGCAGGCCGGCCGCTTGCGGGCCGGACGGTACCCGGCGGAGACCGCGGCGGACCCGGCCGACCAGGAGCCGCGGGCCGCGCCGCCGAGCGGCAGGGCGGCCGGGTCCTCGCCGAGGTCGGTGACGGCCACGCAGTTGGTCAGCGGCAGCGGCACGCCCCCGCTGCGGGCCAGCCGCAGGCTGGGCCGGAAGGTCTCGGCGAGTACCCGGGCGTCGTCCAGCGCGTTGTGCGCGTGCAGCTGGCGGACGCCGAAGTAGTCGGCGAGGGTGGCGAGCCGGCCGTTGGCCAGCGGCAGGCCGAGGTCGCGGGAGAGCACCATGGTGCAGATCCGGTGGTCCACCGGTGCGCGCAGCCCGGCGCGGGAGAACTCGCGGGAGATCATGTTCCAGTCGAAGAGCGCGTTGTGCGCCACCAGCACCCGGTCGCGCAGCCGCTCGGCGAACTCCTCGGCGATCTCCGGGAAGCTCGGGGCGCCGTCCAGCATCGCGGC
Organism: Kitasatospora sp. NPDC006697; assembly: GCF_042869935.1. Lineage (NCBI taxonomy): Bacteria > Bacillati > Actinomycetota > Actinomycetes > Kitasatosporales > Streptomycetaceae > Kitasatospora > Kitasatospora sp. NPDC006697. The sequence goes on along the minus strand of NZ_JBIAGU010000018.1, from coordinate 63,430 downwards.
GGTCAGCCCGTGGATCCAGACCGGGCCGGGGTCGCGCTGCGGGTTGACCAGGGTGTACCAGTGGTCGATCTCGTTGCCCTCGGCGTCCAGCCGGTAGAGCCCGATCGAGATCACCCGGTCGGTGCGGCCGAGGCCGGTGGTCTCGACGTCGACCACCGCGAAACCGGGAGCCTGCGGCTGTCCGGCGGAGGATGCGGCGGTGCGCTGGGTCGGGAGGGCCGTCGGCGGGAGCGCATGCATGGTGCACCAGCTTAAGGGGCGAGGCACCCAGCCCTGCGCATAGAGTGACGGATGGGATTAGTCGTACTACGAAGGAACAGCTGACATGCGCGCCACCGTCATCCACGGTCCCCAGGACATCCGGATCGAGGAGGTGCCCGACCCCGTCGTGGAGCGGGCCACCGACGCGGTGGTCCGGGTGCTGAACGCCTGCATCTGCGGGAGCGACCTGTGGGCCTACCGCGGGGTCGCCGCCCGGGAGGCCGGGCAGCGGATCGGGCACGAGTTCCTGGGCTTCGTCGAGGCGGTCGGCAGCGAGGTGACCGGGGTCAAGCCGGGCGACTTCGTGGTGGCCCCGTTCGTGTGGTCGGACGGCACCTGCGACTACTGCCGCGAGGGCCTGCAGACCTCCTGCCCGCACGGCGGGTTCTGGGGCAGCGTCGGCTCGGACGGCGGCCAGGGCGAGGCGGTCCGGGTGCCGTTCGCCGACGGCACGCTGGTGAAGCTGCCCAAGGAGGCGGCCACCGACGAGGCGCTGCTGCCCAGCCTGCTGGCGCTCTCCGACGTGATGGCGACCGGGCACCACGCGGCGGTCTCGGCCCGGGTGCGGCCCGGCGCCACGGTCGCGGTGGTCGGCGACGGCGCGGTGGGCCTGTGCGGGGTCCTGGCGGCCAAGCGGCTGGGCGCGGAGCGGATCATCGCGCTGGGCCGGCACGAGCTGCGCACCTCGATCGCCCGCACCTTCGGCGCCACCGACGTGGTGGCGGAGCGCGGCGAGGCGGCGATCGAGGCGGTGCGGGAGCTGACCGGCGGTCAGGGCGCGCACGCGGTGCTGGAGGCGGTGGGCACCGAGGAGTCGATGCGTACGGCGATCTCGATCGCCCGGGACGGCGGCGCGGTGGGCTACGTCGGCGTGCCGCACGGCGGCAGCGCGGGCGTGGACATCGGCCAGATGTTCGGCCGCAACGTCGCGCTGGGCGGCGGGGTGGCGCCGGCCCGGGCCTACATCCCCGAGCTGCTGGCGGACGTGCTGGCCGGGCGGATCGAGCCGGGCCTGGTCTTCGACCGCACGGTCGGCCTGGACGGTGTGCCGGAGGGCTACCGGGCGATGGACGACCGTTCGGCCTTGAAGGTGCGGATCGCGCTCTGAGCGCAGGTGGCGGGGCGTGTGCACGGCAGGTGGCTGAGCACGTGACCGAGGCATGTGACACCGGCATTTCCGGCCGCATGGAAGCCCTTAATCGCCGCCATTAAGTCGTACTTTCACACGAACCCACTACCCATCAACTCCCTTGCGGGGGCGGTGCCGTCATGCGGTACCGCCCCCTTCGCTTTCCGGCAACCGGGGGCGTGAACCGGCGCGTTTCAGCCAGATTGACGGCGCATCAGTGTGAAGAGTGGGCTGAATGTGCTCAGGCGCTGTTCGTAATGAGGTAGTCGCTCTTAGCATGCATCGGCATGCTGCGAATGTGACGCCTCTCACTTCGCGCGCCCTCCACCGTGCAGACCGCGCGGAAACCGTCCCACACGTCCCAACCGCACGGTCTGTCTCACCCACACGTCAGGAGAGATGGAGTGGACCATCCCCCGCAGCCCGGCTCCCCGCCGGACGGCAGCCTCAGCGGATCCGTCCCCGCCCAGGCCACGGCCCAACAGATCGAGCAGGACCCGGAGTTCCGCACGCTGCGGGGCACCTTCCGGAGCTTCGCCTTCCCCGTGACGGCGGCCTTCCTGCTCTGGTACCTGCTGTACGTGCTGCTCTCCAGCTACGCGCACGGCTTCATGGCCACCAAGCTGGTCGGCAACATCAACGTCGCGCTGGTGCTCGGACTGCTGCAGTTCGTCAGCACCTTCGCCATCGCCGCCTGGTACGCCCGGTTCGCCGGCCGCCGGCTCGACCCGCCGGCCGAGGACCTGCGCCGCCGACACGGCCAGTCCGTCGTCACCCCCAGGGAGGGTGCATGACCGCCCCGCACAGCTCCGCCCAGCCCGCCCTGCTCGCGGCGAGCACGGCCGCCTCCCACCGCGGCCTGACCATCTCGCTGTTCGCCGCCTTCGTGCTGGTCACCCTGGGCATCACGGTCTGGGCCGGCCGGCAGACCAGGGACGCCAACGACTTCTACGCCGGCGGCCGCGGCTTCACCGGCCTGCAGAACGGCCTGGCGATCTCCGGCGACTACATGTCGGCCGCCTCCTTCCTGGGCATCGCCGGCGTCATCGCGCTCTCCGGCTACGACGGCTTCCTCTACTCGATCGGCTTCCTGGTGGCCTGGCTGGTCGCCCTGCTGCTGATCGCCGAACCGCTGCGCAACTCCGGCCGGTACACGATGGCCGATGTGCTGGCCTTCCGGATGCGCCAGCGCCCGGTGCGCACCGCCGCCGGGATCTCCACCATCGTGGTCTCGATCTTCTACCTGCTGGCCCAGATGGTCGGGGCCGGCTCGCTGGTCGCGCTGCTGCTCGGCATCGAGGGGGACGCGGCCAAGCGCTGGACCATCGTCGCGGTCGGCGCGCTGATGGTGCTCTACGTCACCATCGGCGGGATGAAGGGCACCACCTGGGTGCAGATCGTCAAGGCGGTGCTCCTGATCCTCGGCGCCGCACTGATGACCGTGATGGTGCTGGCCAAGTACCACTTCAACCCGTCCAGCCTGCTCGGCGCCGCCGCGCACGCCAGCGGCAAGGGCGACGCCTTCCTGCAACCCGGCCTGAAGTACGGCGAATCCGGCACCACCAAGCTGGACTTCATCAGCCTGGGCCTGGCCCTGGTGCTCGGCACCGCCGGCCTGCCGCACATCCTGGTCCGGTTCTACACCGTGCCCACCGCGAAGACCGCCCGGAAGTCGGTGCTCTGGGCGATCGGCATCATCGGCGTCTTCTACCTGATGACGCTGGCGCTGGGCTTCGGCGCGGCGGCGCTGGTCGGCCCGAAGGCGATCAAGGCCTCCAACGCGGCCGGCAACACCGCCGCGCCGCTGCTCGCCCAGGAGCTGGGCGGCGGGGCCGGATCCGCCGGCGGGGCGATCCTGCTGGCGGTGATCTCGGCGGTGGCCTTCGCCACCATCCTGGCGGTGGTGGCCGGCCTCACGCTGACCTCCTCCGCCTCCTTCGCCCATGACCTGTGGGCCAACGTGATCCGGCGCGGCCGGGCCAGCGAGCGCGAGGAGGTCCGCTCGGCGAAGTGGGCGGCGGCGGTGATCGGTGTGGTGGCCATCGTGCTCTCGCTCTTCGTCGACAAGTTCAACGCCGCGGCCCTGGTGGCGCTGGCCTTCGCGGTGGCCGCCTCGGCCAACCTGCCGACCATGCTCTACTCGCTCTACTGGAAGCGGTTCACCACCACCGGCGCGGTCAGCTCGGTCTACGCCGGGCTGATCAGCTCGGTGGGCCTGGTGTTCTTCTCCACCCTGGGCAGCGGCAAGCCCACCTCGCTCTTCCCGCACAGCGACTTCCACTGGTTCCCGATGGAGAACCCGGGGCTGGTCTCGATCCCGATCGGGTTCCTGGCCGGCTGGCTCGGCACGGTGCTCTCCCGCCGGCCCGCCGATCCGGCGAAGTACGCTGAACTCGAGGTCCGTTCCTTCACCGGGATCGGCGCGCACTGAGTCCGCCCGCGGGATCGCACCGCGGTCTCGATTAAGCTGGCGCCCGGTCCACCGTGCAGGACGGCGGACCGGGCGCCGGCTTGCGACTCGGGAGGTGTGCACCGTGCTCCTGGACACCTACGGTCGGCAGGCCGTGGACCTGCGGGTCTCGCTCACCGACCGGTGCAATCTGCGCTGCACCTACTGCATGCCCGAGCAGGGCCTGCAGTGGCTGGCCAAGCCGACCCTGCTGACCGACGAGGAGATCGTCCGGCTGGTCTCGCTGGCTGTGCGCGAGCTGGGTGTGCGCGAGGTCCGGTTCACCGGCGGGGAGCCGCTGCTGCGCCCCGGGCTGGTGTCGATCGTGGCCGCCTGCGCACAGCTGGAGCCGCGCCCCGAGCTCTCGCTCACCACCAACGGCATCGGGCTGGCCCGCACCGCGCAGGCGCTGCGGGCGGCCGGGCTGGACCGGATCAACGTCTCACTGGACACCCTGGACCCGGAGACCTTCCACACCCTGACCCGCCGGCAGCGCCACCAGGACGTGCTGGCCGGGCTGGCCGCCGCCGAGACCGCCGGGCTGACGCCGGTGAAGATCAACAGCGTGCTGATGCGAGGGGTCAACGACCACGAGGCCGCCGACCTGCTGGCCTGGAGCCTGGAGCACGGCTACCAGCTGCGGTTCATCGAGCAGATGCCGCTGGACGCCCAGCACGGCTGGGACCGCACCGACATGGTGACCGCCGAGGAGATCCTGGCCCGGCTGGGCGAGGCGTTCGCGCTCATCCCCGAGCCCTCGGCCGGCCGCGGCGCGGCCCCGGCCGAGCGCTGGCTGGTGGACGGCGGGCCGGCCACCGTGGGCGTGATCGCCTCGGTCACCCGGCCGTTCTGCCGGGCCTGCGACCGGACCCGGCTGACCGCCGACGGCCAGGTGCGCAACTGCCTCTTCGCCACCGGCGAGACCGACCTGCGCGGCGCGCTGCGCGACGGGGCCGGCGACGCCGAGCTGGCCGAGCTGTGGCGGGCCGCGATGTGGGGCAAGAAGGCCGGCGGCGGGATCGACGCGCCGGACTTCCACCAGCCGGACCGGCCGATGTCCGCGATCGGCGGCTGACGGGCCGTCAGGGCCGGTCGGGATGCTCGCGCCGAGGCGTCAGTCCTCGGTCCAGTCGGCCAGCGCCACGGTCTCCCGGAGGAACCCGCGCACGCCCAGGAACTGGCTCAGCTGCTCGCGGTGCTCCTCGCAGGCCAGCCAGGTCTTGCGGCGGTCCGGGGTGTGCAGCTTGGGGTTGTTCCAGACCAGGACCCACTCGGCGGCGGACCGGCAGCCCTTGGCGGAGCACTTCGGGGGGCCCTGCGGACCGTCGGCCGGGGCGGTGCCGAAGAAGTCGATGTTCATGATCGGCAGTCTCTCACCCGGTGCCGGGCATGACGACGCCGGGCAACCACGGGGGGAGTTGCCCGGCGTCGGTCTGTCGCTCCGACGGGGGATGCGGAGCGCGTACGCAGTATGTCACGAAGGGATGGGTCGTTGGCTAGACCCAGCAAGATTTATTTGAGGTTTTCCTGAGTTTGCAGCCGGTCAAATCCGGGCTGAGCAGGGTGAATCGGGCATAGATTGGCTTAAAGCTCAACTTCTTGGCCGGACTCGCCCGTGTACGGAGAGTAGGCATGACGGCCTGTCAGGTCACTGACAGGGATGGTAGCCGGTCGGCCGCCGTCAGTCCCGCTCGGCCGCGGGGCCGGCCGCGCCGCCGCCGCCCTGGCCGCCCGGGCCGAGCATCAGCGGGGTGGTGGGCGGCACGTCGAAGGTGCTCGGCAGGCCCGGGGCCCGCTCCCGCCCGGCGTTGGCGATCACCACGGCGAAGTACGGCAGCAGCACGGCGCCGGCCAGCGCGCCGAAGGCCACGTAGCGCTGGACGTTCCACAGCACCACGGCGAGCAGCACGCAGAGCGTGCGGACCAGCATCGAGATGACGTAGCGGCGCTGCCGGCCCCGGACGTCCTCGGAGAGGCTGGTCCTGGCGCCCGTGATCCGGAAGACCTCCCGGCCCTCGCCCGCGCTCCTGCTCATCCGCACTTCCGCCTTCGCTCCGCACCCGGAAGGATCCGACTCCGCCCGGTTCCTCCCCACGGTACGCCGCGCCCGCCGCCCCGGGCAGACCGGGTCCGCGAGTCGTTTCAGCCGTTCTCGCCGGCCCCCCGCGGCAGCCGCACCAGGAACCCCGGCGGCACGCTGTCGGTGAGCCAGACCCCGTTGGCGCTCACCCGGAACCGGTGCCCCAGCGCGGCGAGTCCGGCCGCGTCCACCCGGAGCACCACCGGCGGCGGCACCGGGGCCAGCCCGAGGTCCACCTCGACGGTGTGCCCCTGGCTGGCCCGGAGGTCCTGACGGCGCGCCTGCCGTCAGCGGTGTCGTTCACGGGTCTCCTCGGGTCAGGACGCCTGGCTCACCGAACTCATGTTGAAGCCGGAGACGCGGACCGGGGGCATCGCCGTGCGGCTGAAGTAGTCGCTCCATTCGCGGGGGAGGGTGCGCTCGGTGCGGCCGACCTCGGTGATCCGGGAGAGCAGGTCCACGGGGGATTCGTTGAAGCGGAAGTTGTTGACCTCGCCGACCACCTGGCCGTTCTCCACCAGGTAGACGCCGTCCCGGGTGAGGCCGGTGAGCAGCAGGGTGGCCGGGTCGACCTCGCGGATGTACCAGACGCAGGTCAGCAGCAGGGCCCGCTCGGTGGTGGCGACCATCTCGGCGAGGGTGGGCGCGGTGGCCTGGCCGGGCGCCTCCAGCACCAGGTTGTCGGCGAACGGGCGGACCGGCAGGCCGGTCAGCTGCGCCGAGTGCCGGGTGGTGGCCAGGGCGGCCAGTTCGCCGTTGCGCAGCCAGTCGGTGGGGCCGAGCGGCAGGCCGTTGTCGAAGACCGACTGGTCGTTGCCGGAGGCGTGGGCGAGGACGAACGGGGCGCACTCCAGGCCGGGTTCGGCCGGGTCGGAGCGCAGGGTGAGCGGCAGCGGGCTCAGCCGCTCGCCGAGCCGGGTGCCGCCGCCGGCCTTGCTGAAGACGGTGCGGCCCTCGGCGGCGTCGCGGCCCGAGGCGGTCCAGGTCAGGTAGATCATCAGGTCGGCGAGGGCGGAGGGCGGCAGCAGCGTCTCGTACCGCCCGGCCGGCAACTCGACCTTGCGCCTGCCCCAGCCGATCCGCTCGTCCAGCTGGGCCTGCAGCGCCGGGACGTCGACGTCGGTGAAGTCCCGGGTGGACTGCCCGACCCAGGCCGAGGTGCCGCTCACCCGTCGCCCACCACCACCCTTGTCGGAGGCGCTTCGCGCCGCCCCTGCCTTGGCATTGAACTCGACCGTGCCGGTGGGCTGGTCGTGGCGCAGCCGCAGGCCGGTGGAGCTGCCCAGGTAGGTGGAGGAGACCTCGTGCCGGGCGAAGCCGTAGAGCGCCTGGCCGGCCGAGCGGGCCCGGGCGAAGGCGGCGCCCAGCTCCGGGGCGAAGGCTTCGAAGACGTCGATCGAGGTCTCGGCCGGCGGGGCGGTGAAGTCGGCGGAGACCGGGCCGGCCGGCAGCAGCGGCTGGGCGTCCTCCGCCGGGCCGGCCGTGCGGGCGGCGGCCTCGGCGGCGGCGACCAGCTCGGCCAGGTCGTCCATGGTGGCGGCCTCGCGGGCCAGCACGCCCGAGGCGGTGCCCTCGGCGCCGTCCACGGTGGCGACCACGGTGATCCGGCGGCCGCGGGTGACGCCGTTGGTGGTGAGCGCGCCCCCCGGTCGGTTCTCCGGGGCCGCCCAGCGGAGGTTGGCGGTGGTGTCCTCGTCCACCAGCACCACGCAGCCGTCGGCCTTGGAGAGCTCCAGGGCCCGCTCGACCAGCTGGTGCGGGGCGTTCGTCGAAGTGGTCATCAGCGACCAGCCTCCTGCTGCGTGTTGAGCACGTTGACCTGCCGGAAGAGGGCGGACGGGCAGCCGTGGCTGACCGAGGCGACCTGGCCGGGCTGGGCCTTGCCGCAGTTGAAGGCACCGCCCAGCAGGTAGGTGCCGGGGCCGCCGACCGCCGACATCGAGCCCCAGAAGTCGGTGGTGGTGGCCTGGTAGGCGAAGTCCTTCACCTGGCCGGCCAGCTCGCCGTTGCGGATCGCGTACGCCCGCTGGCCGGTGAACTGGAAGTTGTAGCGCTGCATGTCGATCGACCAGGAGCGGTCGCCCACGATGTAGAGGCCGTTCTCCACCTCGGCGAAGAGGCCGGGGGTGTCCGGGCCGTCGATGGCCGGCTGGAGCGAGACGTTGGCCATCCGCTGCACCGGCACGTGGGCCGGGGAGTCGGCGAAGGCGCAGCCGTTGGAGCGGCCCAGGCCCTTGAGCGCGGCCATCCGGCGGTCCAGCTGGTAGCCCGTCAGGATGCCGTCCCTGACCAGGTCCCAGGACTGGGTGGCCACGCCCTCGTCGTCGTAGCCGATGGTGGCCAGGCCGTGTTCGGCGGTGCGGTCGCCGGTGACGTGCATCAGCTCGGACCCGTACTTCAGGGTGCCGAGCTGGTCGAAGGTGGCGAAGGAGGTGCCGGCGTAGGCGGCCTCGTAGCCGAGTGCCCGGTCCAGCTCGGTGGCGTGGCCGATCGACTCGTGGATGGTCAGCCAGAGGTTGGTGGGGTCGATCACCAGGTCGTAGCGGCCGGCCTCGACGCTGGGCGCCTTCACCTTCTCGGCCAGGTACCCGGGGATCCGGGAGAGCTCCTCGGTCCAGTCCCAGCCGGTGCCGAGCAGGTACTCCCAGCCGCGGCCGGCCGGCGGGGCCACCGTGCGCATGCTCTCGAAGGCGCCGGTGCGCTCGTCCACCGAGAGCGCCTCCAGCTCGGGGTGCAGACGCACCCGCTGCTGGGTGGTCACGGTGCCGGCGGTGTCGGCGTAGAACTTGTTCTCCTGCACCGTCAGCAGCGAGGCGGTGACGTGCGAGACGCCCTCGGCCGCCAGCAGGGTGGCGCTCCAGTCGGCGAGCAGGCCGGACTTCTCGGCGTCCGGCACCTCGAAGGGGTTGATCCGGTAGGCGGAGACCCAGACCGCGTCCCGGTGCACCGGCTCGGGGGCCAGCTCCACCCGGTCGCCGCCGCCGGCCGCCGCGCTGATCCGGGCCGACAGCCGGGCCACCGCCACGGCCTGCTCGGCCACCTCGCCGGCCGCCTGCTCGGTCAGCTCCAGGCCGGCCGCGAAGCCCCAGGCGCCGTCCACCAGCACCCGCACCGCGAAGCCCAGCCGGAGGGTGTCGGAGCTGCCGGCCAGCCGGGCGTCGCGCAGCCGCCAGCTGGCCGAGCGGATCCGCTCCAGTCGGAAGTCGGCGTGCTCGGCGCCCAGCCGGCGGGCCCGGTCCAGCGCCGCGTCGGCCAGGCGGTGCAGCGGCAGCGCGAGGAAGAGCGGGTCGATCGGGTGGGCGGGCGGGGCGCTCGGTGTCGGCGGCATCGGACTCCCTGGAAGGTGAGGGTGCGGTGTCGGCCCTGAACCGGTCCGACACCGCATCATGTCCTGTCCGGGCGCCGCGGGCCAGAAGACAAGGCCGCGCGTCGACACCCCGTCAGGCCAGGCCGACCCACCAGGAGTCCAGCTCCGGCAGGTCCTCCAGCTCCACCCGCTGGCCGGGCCGCGGCACCACCACCGGCACGTCGTGCGCCTTGGCCTCGGCCAGCAGCCGCTCCACCGGCTCGGCCCACGGGTGCAGGCCCAGGTTGAAGGTGCACCAGTGCACCGGCAGCAGCAGGCCGCCGCCCAGCTCCCGGTGGGCCAGCACGGCGTCCTCGGGGGTCAGGTGGATGTCCGCCCAGCCCTCGTCGTAGGCGCCGATCTGCACCAGCGCAGCGTCGAACGGGCCGTGCTGCTCGCCGATCCGGGCGTAGCCCTCGAAGTAGCCGGAGTCGCCGGTGTAGAAGACCCGGCGGTTCGGGCCGGCCACCACCCAGGAGCCCCAGAGGGTGGTGTTGCGCTTGAAGGAGCGCCCGGAGAAGTGGTGCGCCGCGGTCAGGGTCAGGTGCAGGTCGCCCAGGGTGCAGGTCTCGTCCCAGTCCAGCTCGATGATCCGGTGCTCCGGCACGCCCCAGCGGCGCAGGTGGCCGCCGATCCCCAGCGGCACGGCGAACGGCGCGGACTGGCTGCGCACCAGCCGCTTCACGGTGGCCATGTCCAGGTGGTCGTAGTGGTCGTGCGAGATCAGCACCGCGTCCACCTGCGGCAGCTCGCCCAGCGGCAGCGGCACCGGGTGCAGCCGGCGCGGCCCGAGGTGGTCCAGCGGCGAGCAGCGCTCGGACCAGATCGGGTCCAGCAGCACCCGGCTGCCCTCCACCTCGACCAGCGCGGAGGCGTGGCCGAACCAGGTCACGGCCACGCCCTCGGCGGCGGTGGCCGGCGGGGCCTGGCGGACCAGCGGGACCGGGCGGACCGGGGTGCGGCCGGTGCGCTCGAACAGCGCCCGGCGCAGGGTGTCCGGCACCGAGCGGCCCGGCGCGGGGCGGCGGGCCAGCTCGGAGGGAGCGTTGTGGAAGGTGCCCCCGCCGTACTGCGGGGAGTTGCGCACCCGGTCGTCGCGGCCGTCCGGGTTCCGCCCGAAGGAGCCGGGCAGGCCGCGGCCGACCCAGGCCGCGGCGCCCAGGCCGGCGGCGAGTGCGGTCAGGGTGAGCAGCCGGCCCCGGCGCCTGGTCCGGGGGAGTGCCTCGCTCATCGGGATGTCGCCCTTACTGGAGAGTTCTCGGCGGTCGGTGGCAAACCCGGCCGGTGTGGCCGGCGCGGTGCCGACGGTTGGAACGGGCGCCCGGGCCCGAGCGTTCCCGCCGGGCCCGTCGTCCGAGGTCGCGGCCCGCGATTGTCGGAAGACGACAGTTAACCGGTGGCCGCCCTGTCGAGGGTCGATTGGCTGCGGCGCTCGACCGCCAGATAGCGTCGCAGTGCGTACGTTCTCCCCGCTCGACGGGGAGCAACCCGGATCTGCCCGCGCTCGCGGGCCGGTCCCCCCAGGAGAGGTGGATCTGTGAGCCGGTCGGTTCTCGTCACCGGTGGCAACCGGGGCATCGGCCTCGCCATCGCCCAGGCCTTCGCCGAGGCGGGCGACAAGGTCGCCATCACCAGCCGCTCCGGTGAGGTACCCGAGGCGCTGGCCAAGTACGACGTCCTGGCGGTCCGCTGCGACATCAACGACAGCGCGCAGGTGGACGCGGCCTTCACCGAGGTCGAGGAGAAGCACGGCGCGCCCGAGGTCGTGGTGGCCAACGCCGGCATCACCAAGGACACCCTGATGCTGCGGATGACCGAGCAGGACTTCGCCTCGGTGGTCGACACCAACCTCACCGGCACCTTCCGGGTGGTCAAGCGGGCCTCGAGCAAGATGCTGCGGGCCCGCAAGGGCCGGATCGTGCTGATCTCCTCGGTGGTCGGCCTGACCGGCACCCCGGGCCAGGCGAACTACGCGGCGTCCAAGGCCGGCCTGGTCGGGTTCGCCCGTTCGCTGGCGCGCGAGTTCGGCCCGCGCAGCATCACCGTCAACGTGGTCTCGCCGGGCTTCGTGGACACGGACATGACCGCGGTGCTCAGCGAGGAGCGCCGCAAGGAGATCGTCTCGGGGGTCCCGCTCGGCCGCTACGCCGCGCCCGCCGAGGTCGCCTCCACCGTGCGGTTCCTCGCCTCGGACGAGGCCGCGTACATCACCGGAGCCGTCATTCCCGTGGACGGCGGATTGGGCATGGGTCACTGACCAACATGAGCGGAATCCTTGAAGGCAAGCGGATCCTCGTCACCGGTGTGCTGATGGAGTCCTCCATCGCCTTCCACACCGCCAAGCTGGCCCAGGAGCAGGGCGCGGAGATCATCCTCACCGCCTTCCCCCGCCCCAGCCTGACCGAGCGGATCGCCAAGAAGCTGCCGAAGCCGGTACAGACGCTGGAGCTGGACGTCTCCAGCACCGAGCAGCTGGCCGGAATCGCCGACCAGGTGCGCGAGCACCTGCCCACCCTGGACGGCGTGGTGCACTCGATCGGCTTCGCCCCGCAGGACGCGCTCGGCGGCAACTTCCTGGACACCCCGTGGGAGTCGGTGGCCACCGCGATGCAGGTCTCGGCCTACTCGCTGAAGTCGCTCACCATGGCGCTGCTGCCGCTGATGCAGGACGGCGGCTCGGTGGTCGGCCTGACCTTCGACGCGCAGTACGCCTGGCCGCAGTACGACTGGATGGGCCCGGCCAAGGCCGCGCTGGAGTCCACCAACCGCTACCTGGCCCGCTACCTGGGCGAGCGGGACATCCGCTGCAACCTGATCTCGGCCGGCCCGATCAAGTCGATGGCCGCCAAGTCGATCCCCGGCTTCGGCGACCTGGCCGACACCTGGAACCAGCGCTCCCCGCTGAAGTGGGACCTGACCGACCCGGAGCCGACCGCCCGCGGCGTGGTCGCGCTGCTGTCGGACTGGTTCCCGAAGACCACCGGCGAGATCGTCCACGTGGACGGCGGCCTGCACGCGATCGGCGCCTGACGCACCGTCCGGCCCCGCACACCCCGTCGACGGGGTGTGCGGGGCCGTCGCGTCTCGTGCTCAGTCGACCGGCCCGCAGGTGCCGATCACCGCGGAGGACTCGCGGGAGGCGGTGGCCGGGTCGCGATCGACGATCGCGGCGAGGATCCGGTCGTGACCGATGTACCGGTCGGCGGAGAGCACCGGGCCGACGTCCTGGCGCAGCTGGGCCCGGGTCACCTCGCCCAGGTCGGCGTAGAGCGCGGCCAGCACGTCGTTGTGCGCGGCGGCCACCACGGCCTGGTGGAAGGCGGCGTCGGCCTGCACGAAGACCTCCGGGTCGCCGCCGAACCAGGCCTCCTCGCGGCGGGCCAGGGCGGTCTCCAGCAGCACCAGGTCGCGCTCGGTGCGGCGCTCGGCGGCCAGCGCGGCGGCGGAGGCCTCCAGCAGCGAGCGCAGCTCGGCGACCTGGCTCTGCTCGGCGTCGGAGAACCGGCGGTGCATCACCCCGGCCAGTTCGCTGGTGGCCAGCACGTAGGTGCCGGAGCCCTGCCGGATGTCGAGCAGGCCGTTGTGGGCCAGCGCCCGGACCGCCTCGCGCACCGTGTTGCGGGCCACGCCCAACTGCTCGACCAGGGCCGCCTCGGTGGGGATGCGGGAGCCTACCGGCCACTCGCCCGAGGTGATCTGGGCCCGGAGTTGGGCGATCACCTGGTCGGCCAGCGGCGTGCGCCGGGGCGAGGACAGCGTCATGGGTCTCCTTGAAGCTCGGTCAGGTGCACCATCTTGCCCCCGAATACGACTGGGCTAATTCATCCCATCATTCTATGATGTCGTTCATGTCCAGGGCCGAGAAGACCACCGAACACCCCGCCGAGACCCCCCGGGCGGCCCTGCCGCCCTTCCAGCCGGCCGCCGAGCGCTCCCGGGCCGGCGCGCTCACCGCGCTGCTCGCGGTGGCGGTCGCGCTCGCCGCCGTCAACCTGCGTCCGGTGGTGACCAGCCTCGGGCCGCTGCTCTCCCGGGTCCGCGGCGACCTGCACATGAGCGCCACCGTGGCCGGGGCGCTCACCGCCGTGCCCTCGGTCTGCTTCGCGCTGTTCGGCTTCGCCGCGCCCGCGCTGGCCCGGCGGTTCGGGCCGACCATGGTGGTCACGGCGGGCATGGGCGCGATCACCGCGGGCGTGGCGGCCCGCTCGTTCGCGGGCGGCACGGCCGTCTTCCTGCTGCTCACGGCGGTCGCGCTGGCCGGCGTGGCGGTGTCCAACGTGCTGATCCCGGTGGTGATCAAGCGGTACTTCCCGCAGCGGGTCGGCCCGATGATCGGCCTCTACTCGATGGCGCTCTCGCTCGGCACCGCGCTGGCCGCCGCCGTCACCGTGCCGCTCAGCCACGCGCTGGGCGGCGGCTGGCGGGTCGGGCTGGGCCTGTGGGCCGGGCTCGCCGCGCTGGCGCTGGTGGTCTGGCTGGTCACCCTGGTGCTGCGCCGGGACGGGCGGGGCGCCGGCGGCGCCGCCGCCGGGCCGTCCGGCGAGCGGATGCCGATCGTGCGCAGCCGCACCGCCTGGGCGATGGCCGGGTTCTTCGGCTGCCAGGCCACCGGTGCCTACGCCACCATGGGCTGGATCTCGCAGATCTACCAGGACGCCGGGGTCGGCGCCGCCACCTCCGGGATGCTGCTGGCGCTGGTGATGGCGGTCAGCGTGCCGATCTCCTTCGTGCTGCCGAACCTGGCCGCCCGGCGCGGCGACCAGCGGCTCTACGTGGTGGTGCTGGCGGCCTGCGGCGCGGCCGGCTACCTCGGCCTGGCGCTGGCGCCGGCCGGCGGGGCCTGGCTCTGGGCGCTGCTGGTGGGGCTGTCGAACTGCGCCTTCCCGCTGATCCTCACCATGATCGGGCTGCGGGCCCGGACCGCCGGCGGGGTGGCCCAGCTCTCCGCCTTCTCGCAGGGCGTCGGCTACCTGATCTCGATCCCCGGGCCGATCCTGGTCGGCACCCTCTACCAGGGCACCGGCGGCTGGGCGGTGCCGCTGGGCTTCATGGGCGCGCTGCTGGTGCCGCAGGTGCTGATCGGCCTGCGGGCCGCGCGCAACCGGTTCGTGGAGGACGAGGTCGGGTCCGGGGCGGCCTGACCCGACCCCGGTCGGGAGCGGATGGGGAGGGGTGCGACACTCTCCCCATGCCCGTTCTCGAACCCAATCCCCAGAACAGCCACCGCAAGCTGCTGCAGATCCTCGGCATCTTCCTCGGCGTCGTGGTCCTGGTCTCGATCGTCGCCACCGTCGCCCAGTCGATGGGTTGATGGTCGAGAGCTGAGCCCGGCAGCGCGTTTTCTGCCAAGCTGAGCGCATGACCGAGCACGCCACGCCCCGCAGGATCATCGTTCTCCGCCACGCCAAGGCCGACTGGCCGAAGGTGGACGACCACGAGCGCCCGCTCGCCGAGCGGGGCCGGGCGGAGGCACCGGTCGCCGGGCAGTGGCTGGCCGACTCCGGGATCAACCCCGACTACGTGCTCTGCTCCACCTCGCTGCGCACCCGCGAGACCTGGAAGCTGGCCGCCCACGAGCTGCCCAAGCGCTCCCGCCGCACCGTCTTCGAGAAGCGGATCTACGACGCCACGGCGGGCGAGATCATCGAGGTCCTCAAGGAGACCCCCGAGGACGTGGCCGACCTGTTGCTGGTCGGCCACAATCCCGGCGTGCAGAACCTGGTCGAGGTGCTGGCCGGCGACGAGTCCCTCGGCGACGAGCTCACCCAGCTCCGCCAGCGCGGCTTCCCGACGGCGGGCATCGCGGTGCTGGCCTTCGACGGCGACTGGGCGGGCGTGGAGCCGGGGGTCGGGCGGCTGGTGTCGTACTACGCCCCGGCGGTGGACTGACCCGGGGTCAGATGGCGGTGAGGTCCACCTCGACCGGGAACGGCGCGGTGGCCTTCACCTGGCCGGTGAAGACCTCGGTGGCGCGGTAGGTCGAGGTCGCCGGGTCGAGCAGGTAGGTGAAGACCTCGGGCGCCGGGCCGTTGGCCTGCTCGACGCGCCAGTAGTACTTGATGCCCGCCCGGGCGTACTGAGCGGGCTTGGTGACGCGGTCGGTGGTCTCGGAGCCGGGAGAGACGACCTCGACGACGAGCAGGATGTGCTCGGGGCGGGTGGGCTCGATGTCGAGGGCGTCGGCGCGGAAGACGATGACGTCGGGGCGGCGGATGATCAGAGGAACATCCTGCAGCCTGACATCGAAGTCCATCCCCGCACGCCAGTCCGCGCCAGAGGCGGCCTTGAGCGCGTAGGTGAGCTCCTGTGCCACCAGGTTGTGACGCTTGGTAGCGCTGGGGCTCATGACGACCATCCCGTCCACGATCTCGATATCCGCACAGGCCTCTTCCGGCAGGGAGTCGTACTCCTCCGCCGTTATCGGCCGGTGCATCCAGTCGGGTGCGGGGCTGTGCGCACTGGGGGTCTCGGGGAGCTCAGCGGTCATCGGGCTACCTCCTCAGGGCCTCACCGCCGACGATAACGCGCGCCGGACCCCCGGTCCGGCACGCGTGGGGCAATCACTCTCCCGGGGTGCCGTGGATCTCGTCGGCGGCCTCGACCTCTTCGCGGGTGATGCCGAGGAGGTAGAGGACGGTGTCCAGGAAGGGCACGTTGACGGCGGTGTCGGCGGCCTCGCGGACGACCGGCTTGGCGTTGAAGGCGACGCCGAGGCCGGCGGTGTTGAGCATGTCGAGGTCGTTGGCGCCGTCGCCGATGGCGACGGTCTGGGCGAGCGGGACGCGGGCCTGGTCGGCGAAGCGGGTGAGCCAGCGGGCCTTGCCGGCGCGGTCGACGATCTCGCCGGTGACCCGGCCGGTGAACCGGCCGTCCTCGACCTCCAGGGTGTTGGCGGCCGCGAAGTCCAGGCCGAGCAGGTCGACCAGGTAGTCGGTGACCTGGGTGAAGCCGCCGGAGACGATGCCCACCTGGTAGCCGAGCCGCTGGAGCGTGCGGATCAGGGTGCGCGCCCCCGGGGTGAGCCGCACCTCGGTGCGGACCTTCTCCACCACCGAGGCGTCGAGGCCGGCCAGCAGGGCCACCCGGGCGCGCAGCGACTCGGCGAAGTCCAGCTCGCCGCGCATCGCCGCCGCCGTCACCTCGGCGACCTGCTGCTCGCAGCCCGCGTGGGCGGCGAAGAGCTCGATCACCTCGTCCTGGATCAGGGTGGAGTCCACGTCCATCACGACCAGGCGCTTGGCCCGGCGCTCCAGGCCGGCCGCGACCACCGCGATGTCCACCCGCTGGACCGCCGCCTCCCGGGCCAGCGAGGCGCGCAGCTCCTCGGTGGCCACGCCGGAGACGGCCAGCTCCACCGCGGTGACCGGGTACTTGGCGAGCCGGAAGACGCGGTCGATGTTGCCGCCCGCCTCGGTGATCCGGGCGGCCAGCGCCGCCACGGCCGCCGCGCTGAGCGGGTGGCCGAGCACCGTGACGTGGGAGCGGCCCTCGGCGCGGGGCCGGTTGTCACCGGTGCCGGAGATGATCTCGGCCTGGAGCCTGTGGTCCTCCGCCCAGCGGTGCACGGTGGCGCGCAGGCTGCCCTCGACGGCCTGGTCGCCGCCGGCCGGCGGGGTGACCAGGGCGCAGAGCGTTATCCGGCCACGGGTGACGAGCTGCTCGAAGTCGATGACGTCGACGCCGTACTCCGCCAGCGTGGCGAAGAGGCCGGTGGTGATGCCGGGACGGTCCTTGCCGAACACCTTGACCAGCAGGGTGCGCTCGTCGTCGGCGGTCCGGGGCTGCGGGGGTGTGGTGTTCATGGTGTGGACCACGCTACCCGGCCGGGACCGGGTGGCCAGGGCTCGTCCGGCCCGTGGACGTGCACCGTTCATCTCCGGGGCACCGCGCGTCACTGCGGGGCGGTGGGAACGTTGCCGCCAGGTCACAGTCGGCGGGGGTGACTTTTCGGCCTCCGGGCCGAGCTGGAATGATTACCCCCCGTCAGACGCGATATTCCTCACTCCCCACGCCGCCGCCGAATTCCGGCGGGGGCCGCAGGGGATGCCATCGGGGGACCGAGAGAGCGGGGCAGGCGGACAGTGCCGCAACTCGTAGTTGAGATCAACGGGCAGCACCGGACACTGGAGCCGGGCCGTTCCTACACCATCGGCCGGGATCCACAGGCGGACTTCCCGTTCGATGACGCAAGGGTGTCGTGGCGGCACGCCACCATCTCGTTCAACGGTGCCGCCTGGCAGCTGGAGGACCACGGCAGCACGAACGGCACCTGGGCGGCCGGCGCGCGCACCCAGCACGCGCAGCTGCTGCCGGGCACCGTGCTGAACCTGGGCAACGCGGAGAACGGGCCGCGGCTCGCCTTCTCCGCCCCGGCCGCCGCGCCGGTGGCGCAGCCGGTCGGCGGTCCGGTGGGCCAGCCCTACGGCCAGCCGTACCAGCCGCCGGCCGCCACCCCGCCGTACCAGCAGCAGGCCGGCACGCCGCCGTACCAGCCGCCGGTGGGCACCCCGCCGTACCAGCAGCAGGCCGCGCCGGTGCCGGTGCACGAGGCCGAGACCCACCGGCACGGCCCGGCGGCGCAGCAGGCCTTCCCGCAGCAGGCCGGGTACCCGCAGCAGCCGCAGCCGGTCCACCAGGACTTCGGCCACGGCGTCGGCGGCGGCCCGGTCGGCTACACCAGCGAGCGCAACCCGACCATGATCCGGAACCTGACCTCCGCGATGCGGGTCATCCGGATCGGCCGCGCGCTCGACAACGACATCGTGGTCTCCGACCTCCAGGTCTCCCGGCACCACGCCGAGCTGCGCCAGCTCGCCGACGGCCGCTACGAGATCGTGGACCTCGGCTCGCACAACGGCATCTACGTCAACGGCCAGCCGGCGCAGCGTCAGCTGCTCGGCCCGCAGGACCGGCTGACCGTCGGCCACTCCTCCTTCCAGCTGGTCGGCGACCAGCTGCAGGAGTTCATCGACAACGGCCCGGTCTCCTTCTCCGCGCACCACCTGACCGTCGAGGTGGAGCACAAGGGCGGCAAGAAGATCCTGCTCAACGACGTCAGCTTCGGCGTGCCGGAGAAGTCGCTGATCGCGGTGATCGGCCCCTCCGGCTCCGGCAAGTCCACCCTGCTGCGCGCGCTCACCGGCTACCGGCCGGCCGACCGCGGCGAGGTGCTGTACGACGGCCGCAACCTCTACAAGCAGTTCGCCGAGCTGCGCCAGCGGATCGGCCTGGTGCCGCAGTCGGAGATCCTGCACAAGGAGCTGACCGTCCGCACCGGCCTCAAGTACGCGGCCCGGCTGCGGTTCCCCGGCGACACCGAGCCGGCCGAGCGCGAGCGCCGGATCGACGAGGTGCTGTACGAGCTGCGCCTGGACAAGCGGGCCGAGAACCGGATCACCGCGCTCTCCGGCGGCCAGCAGAAGCGCGTCTCGGTCGCCCTGGAGCTGCTGACCAAGCCCTCGCTGATCTTCCTGGACGAGCCCACCTCGGGCCTGGACCCGGGCATGGACCGCGAGGTCATGCAGATGCTGCGCGGCCTGGCCGACGACGGCCGGACGATCCTGGTGGTCACCCACTCGGTGGCCGAACTGGCGATCTGCGACCGCCTGCTGGTGATGGCTCCGGGCGGCTCGGTGGCCTACTTCGGCCCGCCGGACGAGGCGCTGCACTTCTTCGGCTACGAGACCTGGGCGGACGTCTTCCAGGCCTTCGAGAACTACCCCGACCACGACTGGGCCGGCCGCTACAAGGGCTCGGTGCACTACCAGCAGTACTCCGCGGACGTGGCCTCGGTGAGCGTGCAGCAGGCGCCGGTCAACCAGCAGCCGGTGCTGCCGCCCAAGCCGCAGAGCTGGGGCTCCCAGCTGTACACGCTGATCCGCCGCTACCTCTCGGTGATCGCCTCCGACAAGGGCTTCATGGCGCTGTCGGTGGTGCTGCCCGCGGTGCTCGGCGTGGTCTCGATCGTGGTCCCGGCCACCTACGGCCTGCGGCCCAACCCCAACCCCCGCGGCACCAACAACGCGGCCGGCACCATCATGCTGGTGCTGGCGATCGGCGCCTGCTTCTCCGGGGCGGCCAACTCGGTCCGCGAGCTGATCAAGGAACGGGCGATCTACGAACGGGAACGGGCCACCGGGCTGTCCCGGAGCGCCTACCTGATGTCGAAGATCATCGTGCTCGGGTTCTTCAGCGTGCTGCAGGGCGCGATCATCGCGGCGGTCGGCTTCTCCACCCGCAAGCTGCCCACCTCGGGGCTGATCTTCTCCGGCGCGCCGGCCATCGAGATGGCGATCGGCATCATCCTGCTCTCCTTCGCCTCGATGATGTTCGGCCTGGTGATCTCGGCGCTGGTGAAGACGGCGGAGAAGACCATGCCGCTGCTGGTGATGTTCGCGATCATCCAGGTGGTCTTCACCGGCTGCCTCTTCGAGCTCTTCAACAAGGCCGGCCTGGCCCAGCTCGCCTGGCTGATGCCGGCCCGCTGGGGCGTCGGCGTGGTCGGCACCACGCTGGACCTCGGCCACATGATGGTGCTCGACCCGGCGCACCCGACCGACCATGACGGCCTGTGGACGCACAGCGCGCTGCAGTGGTCGATCGACGCCGGCATGCTGGTGCTGCTCTCGGTGGGCCTGGCCTTCCTGGTGCAGCGGCTGCTGCGCCGACACGAGCCGGAGGTCATGCAGAAGGGCTGACGCGGACTCAGTCCACACAGCTCGGCTGATGATGTGAAGGTTTGCGGGCGGTATCCCCTGAAGGGGGGTGCCGCCCGCAGTCATATCTCATAGATGAGATATCGTCTGGTCATGGCAGATGACTACCTCGTACGCATCGGCAAGCTCATCCGTGACGCCCGCAAGCACCGAGGCTGGACCCAGGCCGAACTCGGCACTGCCCTGGGGACCAGTCAGAGCGCGATCAACCGGATCGAGAACGGTGGGCAGAACATCAGCCTTGAGATGATCGCCCGGATCAGCGAGGCGCTGGACAGCGAGATCGTCTCCCTCGGCTACGGCGGCCCGATGCACCTGCGGGTGGTCGGCGGTCGGCGGCTCTCCGGCTCGATCGACGTCAAGACCAGCAAGAACGCCTGCGTCGCGCTGCTCTGCGCCTCCCTGCTCACCACCGGCCGCACCACGCTGCGCCGGGTGGCCCGGATCGAGGAGGTCTACCGGCTGCTGGAGGTGCTGAACAGCATCGGCGTGAAGACCCGCTGGATCAACGACGGCGCCGACCTGGAGATCACCCCGCCCGCCGAGCTGGACCTGGCCGCGATGGACCAGGAGGCGGCCCGCCGCACCCGCTCGGTGCTGATGTTCCTCGGCCCGCTGATGCACCGGGTGGACCGCTTCAAGCTGCCCTACGCCGGCGGCTGCGACCTCGGCACCCGCACCGTGGAGCCGCACATGGCGGCGCTGCGCCGGTTCGGCCTGGAGGTCACCGCCACCACCGGGCTCTACCACGCCGAGGTCGACCGGAGCGTGAGCCCCGAGCGTCCGATCGTGCTGACCGAGCGCGGCGACACCGTGACCGAGAACGCGCTGCTGGCCGCCGCCCGGCACGACGGCGTCTCGGTGATCCGCAACGCCAGCCCCAACTACATGGTCCAGGACCTCTGCTTCTTCCTGGAGAAGCTGGGCGTGCGGATCGACGGGATCGGCACCACCACGCTCACCGTGCACGGCCTGGCCGAGATCGACTGCGATGTGGACTACGCCCCCAGCGAGGACCCGGTGGAGGCGATGAGCCTGCTGGCCGCCGCCGTGGTCACCTCCTCGGAGCTGACGGTGCGCCGGGCGCCGGTGGAGTTCCTGGAGATCGAGCTGGCCGTGCTGGAGGAGATGGGCCTGGACTACGACCGGGGCCCGGAGTACACCGCCGACAACGGGCGGACCCGGCTGGTCGACCTGACGGTGCGTCCGTCCAAGCTGCGCTCGCCGATCGACAAGATCCACCCGATGCCGTTCCCCGGCATCAACATCGACAACGTGCCGTTCTTCGCGGCCATCGCCGCCAGTGCCCAGGGCTCCACGCTGATCCACGACTGGGTCTACGACAACCGGGCGATCTACCTGACCGAGCTGACCCGGCTCGGCGCCAACGTGCAGCTGATGGACCCGCACCGGGTGCTGGTGGAGGGCCCGACCCGGTGGCGGGCGGCCGAGATGATGTGCCCGCCGGCGCTGCGCCCGGCGGTGGTGGTGCTGCTGGCGATGCTGGCGGCCGAGGGGACCTCGGTGCTGCGCAACGTCTACGTGATCAACCGCGGGTACGAGGAGCTGGCGGCGCGGCTGAACGAGATCGGCGCGCAGATCGAGACGTTCCGCGACATCTGACGGGGCGTGCGGCGGTTCAGTTCCGGTCGGGGCGGTCCGGCAGCCGGTCGATGGCCGCCTCGATGCCGGCCAGGGCCATCTCCAGGCCCTGGTCGAACTGCCGGTTGCGGCCGGTTCGCATGCTCTCGCCGGTGTCGTGGCCGAGCAGTTCGTCGATCTCCGGGTGGTGCGGGTCGACGGCCGTCAGCAGGGTGCGGATCCGCTGGTAGAGCTCGTCGTCCCCGCTGCCGAGCAGCCGGGCCCGACGGCTCCACTGGGCCTCGGAGAGCGCGAAGGCGTAGGTGAACTGGAAGACCAGGGCCAGCGCGCCGGCCAACTCGTCGCCGGCCAGCCCGGTGCGGGTGAGGGCGTGCACGGCGCTGGTGGACATCAGCATCGCGTTGGGCCCGACGGAGAGGAACCGGCCGCCCAGCTCGGTGGCCCACGGGTGGGTCAGGTAGCAGCGGCGGAACTCGTGCGCCAGCACGTAGAGGTGGCGGCGCCAGTCGCCGTGGTCCTCCAGCGGCTGCACCCGGATCTCGCCGTAGACCGCGTCCAGGGCCAGCTCCAGCAGGGCGTCCTTGTTGTCGACGTACCAGTAGACCGACATCGGGGTGACCGACAGCTCGGCCGCCAGCTTGCGCATCGAGAAGGCCTCGACGCCCTCCGCGTCCAGCAGCCGGACCGCGGTCGCGACGATCCGGTCCCGGCTCAGCCCGGTCGGCGCCGAGCCCCGCCGCTTCTTCTTCGGCGGCGCGAGCCAGACGCTGACGGCGGGATCGCTGGGCTTCTCGGCCATGCCTGCTGCCTCTTGTCCTGTGGTGCACGGGTGTGGGGGCACGCCCGACCGCGGGGTCCGCGGACGGGCGTGCCGTTGCTGCGATGGTAGAGAAGAGGCTCCCTGACCTGCTGGTCAGCCCGCCTGCGCCAGCGGCTGGTCGGAGGGCGCGGGCGCGGCCGGCGGCGGGGTGCCGGCCGCCCGGCTGAGCAGCCAGGCCGCCAGCAGACCGCCCGCCAGCACCGCGACCGCGCCGATCAGCTGGCTGCTGGTCAGGCTGTCCGCGAAGGCCGACTTCACCTGCTGGGCGGCGTCCGGCCCGGCCGCGTGCAGCGCCTGCGGCAGCGAGCGGGCGTCCGAGGCGGGCAGTCCGGCCGGCAGCTTGCCGGTGAACCCGGCGGTGAGCACCGCACCCAGCACCGCGACGCCGAGCGAGTTGCCCAGCTCGCTGAGGGTGCCCATCAGGCCGGAGCCGATGCCCGCCTTCTCCGGCGGGATCGAGGACATGATGGAGCCCGCCATGGCCGGCTGGGCACAGGCCGCGCCGGCGCCGATCAGCACCAGCCCGAGCAGGATGCCCAGGTAGTCGCCGTGGCGCCCCAGTTCGGCGATGGCCGCGAGCCCGGCGGCCAGCAGGGTCAGGCCGACCGCGACGGCGACCGGCGGGCGCAGCTTGGCGGTGACCCGCATACCGGTGCCGGTCAGGTTGAGCAGCACCACGGTGACCGCCATCGGCGCGGTGCGCAGGCCGGCCTCCAGCGGGCCGTAGCCGAGCACGAACTGCAGGTGCTGGGTGAGCAGGAAGAGCGAGCCGCCCATGCCGAAGCTGACCAGCACGCCGCCGGAGACCGCGCCGCGGAACTTGCCGTTGCGGAAGAAGCCGAGGTCGAGCAGCGGGTGGGCGATCCGGCTCTCCCAGAACAGGAAGGCGACCAGGAAGACCAGGCCGGCCCCGCCGGCGAGCAGGGTGCGGGGAGCGCCCCAGCCCGCCTCCGGGCCCTGGATGATCGCGTAGACCACGCCGACCATGCCGCAGCTGGAGAGCAGCACGCCGAGCAGGTCCGGGGCGGCGCCCTGCGGGTCGCGGGACTCCGGCACCATCCGGGCGACCCCGATCAGGCCGAGCACCGCCACCGGCAGGTTGACCAGGAAGCAGGCGCCCCACCAGAAGTGCGCCAGCAGCACGCCGCCGATCACCGGGCCGAGCCCGAAGCCGAGCGAGGCCACCGCCGACCAGGCCATGATCGCCTTGGGCTGCTCGTCGGGCTCGAAGATCCGGACCACGATGGCCAGGCTGGTGGCCAGCAGGAAGCTGCCGCCGACGCCCATGCCGGCCCGGGCCGCGATCAGCTCGCCCGGGGTGCTCGCCAGGGTCGCGCCCAGCGAGCCGAGGCCGAAGAGGGACAGGCCGATCAGCTGCACCCGCTTGCGCCCGTAGCGGTCGGCCATGCCGCCGGCCGCGATCAGCAGGCCCGCCTGGGCGAGCGAGTAGGCGCCGACGGCCCACTGGATCTGCGAGGTGGTGGCGCCGAGGCCGGTGGCGAGGGAGGGCAGGGCGACGTTGAGGATGGTGTTGTCGAGCACCACGACCAGCTGGGCGAGGCAGATCACCGCGAGGATCAGCCAGCGGTCGGGGCGTCGGGCGGGTTGGGGTGCCGGTGCGGTGGGTGCTGTTGCCGGGATGGGTTCTGGCGCGTCAGACATGGTTCTGCCCCCGGGGTTTGCGGCATGGTGCGGCCTTGTACGGTGTAGAAGACTTCTACACCGTACAAGGGCGGGTGGGGGCGCGCCAGGGAATTCAGGCGGTCCGGTCCTCGGCGGCGGCGGGGAGGGCGGTGAGGTCGAGGCGCCAGTCGTTGCTGCGCATGAAGCGGCCCGGCGGGTACTCGAAGTCGGTCTCGCCGAGCAGGGTGAAGCCGGCCCGGCGGCAGACCGTGTTGGAGGCCTCGTTGGCCACGCTCGGGAAGGCGTGCAGCCAGCGGTGCCGCCTCGTGGCGGCCGCGGCCCGGGCGCCGGCGAGCGCGGCCCGGCCGGCGATGCGCAGGCCGCGGAACGGCGGGAGCACGTTCCAGCCCATCTCGAAGACCCGCTCGCCCTGCCAGTCGCGCGCGTGGTAGCCGACGCTGCCCACCGGTGTGTCGTCCTCGCCCGCCACCACGCGGAACATCTGCCCGGCGCCCGTGCGCGGGAAGTCGAGGTAGCGCTGATGGCGGATCAGCAGCGCCTCGGGGCTCTCCGGGCCGCCGACGTGACGGCGCATCTCCTCGGTGTTGATCAGCTGCAGGAGGGCGAGGTCGGTCTCGGCCCAGGGCTCGACCCGGATGGGAACGGGGGAGGCGGGGGAGGTGGGGGTGTGCATGGGGGGACCATAACCGCTGGGCGGTGCACGACTCACCCGGAAAACGGGGCAGCGCCCGCGCGGCGGGAGTCGTCAGAGATGACGGTGGGCCGGCTTCCGGGGGTTCACTTGATCGCCTGGCCGAGGGCGTGCGCGGGCCGGTGCCGTTCGGGCTCGGGGAGCGGTCCCCGGAGGTCGGCCGGGGTGACGGCGTCGCGGCGCTCCAGCCAGGCGCGCAGGCGGTCCGGGGAGGCCTTCGCGGTGCGGCTGGGGGACTCGTGCAGCAGGACGCGGGCGGGGCGCGGGGCGGCGGGGTCGGAGAAGTCGGCGGGGTGGACTTCCAGGACGGTGAACCGGGTGCCCGGGGCGAAGACGACCAGCGGTTCGTCGGCCGGCTCGCCGCAGGCGGTGGTCCGCCGGCCGGTGGTGGACCAGACGGCGAACTCCACCTCGGTGTCCGGCTCGGGCGCGAGGTCCAGGGCCGGCAGGGCGGTCACCGCGGCCGCCTCGGTGAACTCCGTGCCCGGGGTGTAGCGGTCCAGGTCGACCGGCCCGGCGGGGGCGGGGACCAGCACGGCGCCGTGGTGGCTGGGCAGCCGGCGCAGCCCGGCGGCGAGGCAGCGCAGGTAGGGCAGCAGGGGGTGCCGCTCGTCGCCGGAGCGGGCGGCCTCGGCGAGTTCGGCGCGGGTGGCGGGGAGCGGGGAGTCGTGGTGGTGGAGCAGGACGGCGACCAGGTCGGTGGTGGAGGGGGTGGTGGCGGTGGTGGCCGTGGTGCGGAGGGAGGGGAGGCGGGTGGCGAGCTGCTGGGCGCGGCTCGCCCAGCGGTGGTAGGCGGGGCCGAGGAGGGCTTGGAGGGCTTCCTGGTCGGAGAGGGGGGTGGCGGGGGGTTCGGGGGTGGGGGGTTCGGGGGTGGGGGGTTCCTCCGCGACGGGCGGGGGCGGCTCCTCCTGGGTGGCGGTCTCGACGGGTACCGGGGGTTCCACGGCGAAGGGGGTGGGCGGTTCCACCGGGGGGAGCGGGTCCACGGGGGTCGGGGGTTCCACGGTGGCAGTGGTGGGCACGGCGACGGGGGCGGGGATCGGCTGCTCCGGGGCGGGGACCGGGGTGGGCGCGGGCTCCGCCACCGCCACCTCGGCCTCCACCTCCGCCGTCGCGGCCTCCGCGTCCGCCACCGCCACCTCGGCCTCCACCTCCGCCGTCGCGGCCTCCGCGTCCGCCTCCGCCTGAGCGGCCGTCACCTGGGCCGTCGCCGTCAGCCAGTGCAGCTTGTACAGCCGCGCGCTGAACCGGGCCACCGCCTCCGTCTCCGGGTCCATCACCCCGTCGACCAGCAGCCCCAGCGCCTCGCCGCCGAGCGGCGGCAGCGCGGTGAGCAGCCCGCCCAGGTGGTCCCAGAGCTCCTCCGGCACTGGCTGCCCGGGGTGGCCCACGATCAGCACCGGGCGCGCCGGGTCCGGTTCGCGCCGCCGCGCCGCGGGCACCGGGCGGCTGGGCAGGTCCGCCGGCCGCAGCCAGATCCCGGCGGGCACCGCCTCCACGTGCCAGCCGGGGAACAGCTGGTGGACCGCCGGCCCGACCGGCGTCCAGGCGCCGGGGCGGGCCCGCCAGGCCGTCGGGGTGACGGTGCGTGAGGTCGGTGAGGCGGCCAGCTCGGTGAGGCAGGGCTCCCAGACGGGGTTGGCGGCGGCGTCGAGCACGAGGGCGGAGTCGCCGGAGGCGGTGCGCAGCGGCAGGCCGACAGCCAGGTGCACCTCGCGCTCCAGGGTGGCGCAGAGCACGGTGGCGAGGCCGGTGAGCCGTGCCGGGGTGGCCCAGGGCGCGCTGAGCAGGAGCCGGTCGGGGAGCGGCTGGGCGCCGGCGGCGGCGCCGGCGAGCAGGGCGCCGACCAGGGCGGCCAGTTGCTCGGCGGTGGGGAGGGCGGGGTCGCCGGGGAGGCCGAGCACCAGCAGCAGGCTGTGCGGGGCGCCGGCCGCGGCGTCGAGGACGGCCGGCGGCGGGCCGGGCGGGGCGGTGGTGACCCAGTAGCCGCCCACCAGGGGGGTGACGGTGGGCATGGGGATGGCCGGCACCGCGGGGGCGGGGGTCGGCACGGTGGGCGCCTCGGAGAGCTGGGCGGCGGGGACGGTGGGCGCCTCCGAGAGCAGCGAGGCGGCGGCCGCGGGGGCGACGGGGACGCTCCCGGCCCCGACCCGCATCGACACCGGCGCCGGTGAGCTGGCCACCACCCGGGCCGGCCCGATCGGGGGATCGACGGGCGGATCGACGGGGAGGACGGGCTGCGCGGGCACCGCGGCCCGGGGCGGCCGCGCGGCGGGTGGTGCCGGCCAGCGCTCGCCCAGGCGTTCGGCCGGCCGGGCGGCGTGGCAGCGCCACCAGGACCCGTCGGCGGTGCGCAGCGAGCCGTCGGGGTCGATGGTGACCGCGGAGTCGGGGGCGATCACCGCGAGGCCGGCCAGCTCCGCCAACTGCTCGGCGGGGCGGCGGCCGCGGGCGCCGGGAGCGGCGAGGCCGGAGGCGGCGATCACCAGGGCTTCGGCCCCGCGGTTGTCGGCGGCCTGGGCGAGATCGGCGAGCCGGCCGCGCAGCACGGGCGCGGCGTCCGTGGCGGCGGCGAGGACGAGGAGCGCCCCGGGCACCCGGTCCAGTGGGGCGAGGGCGGCGGCCAGCCCCTGAGCCTCGGCGCCGGGCGGGGCGATCACGAAGTGCGGGCCCAGCTCGCGAAGGGTGGAGCGGGTGGCGGCCGGGACACTCGCCGAGGACATCGCCCGGCCTCCGTTCTGCTGAGCGTGCGGCACCGGGGTCGGCCGGCACCGCGACCCCGGTTGCTGAGCGGGGTCCACCAGGTGACACGGCCGACCGGGGGGCCCGGGTTCAGCGGGGCACGCCGGCGCTGCCCCCGGCGGGACGCCTCACCCCTCCTTCTCCACCAGCCCCGTCTGCACCTGCACCGTTCGGCGCCGGGTGATGTAGAGGCCCCGGCCCGCCGTCAGCTGGCGGGGCTTGATGTTGCCGAACAGGTAGCCCTCCGAGGGCGGGCAGGAGAGCAGCAGCGCGGGCGAGTTGATGTCCTGGAGCTTGCGGAGCAGGGGGTCGCCGAGGCCGCGGCCGGCGCCGTTGGCACTGCGGGCGACGATCAGGTGGAGGCCGATCTCGGTGCCCTGGGCGAGGTGGTCGAGGAGCGGGGCGAAGGGGTGGGTGCCCGAGCCGGCGGCGAGCAGGTCGTAGTCGTCGACCACGATGAAGAGCTCCGGGCCGTCCCACCAGTCGCGCAGTTTGAGGCGGGCCGGGGCCAGGTCGGCGGCCGGGATGCGGTTCTTCATGGCGCGGGCGGCGCCGTCGACGACCTGGCGGAGCATGTCGACCGCGACCGCGTAGCCGAGGCGGTACTCCTCGGGCACCGCGTCGTAGAGGCCGCGGCGGTAGTCGACCAGCATGATCCGGGCCTCGCTGGGCGAGTACCCGGTGACCACCGAACGGATCATCTGCTTCAGCAGGTTGGTCTTGCCGGACTCGCTGTCGCCGACCACCAGCAGGTGCGGGCTCTCCTCGAAGTCGTGCCAGAGCGGCGCGATCTCGGTGTCCTCCAGGCCGAGGGGCACCCGCAAGCGGCCTTCGGGCGCCGGGAGTTCGGCGGCGTCCAGGACCAGCGGCAGCATCCGCACCTCGGGGGCGCGGCGGCCCGGCCAGTGGTCGGCGAGGGCGTCCACCAGGTCGGCGACGCCCTCCGCCAGGTCGGCCGAGCGGCCGGTGCCGTCGATCCGGGGGAGCGCGGTGAGGAAGTGCAGCTGCTCCTCGGTGAGTCCGCGCCCGGGCAGCTTGGGCACCCGCCCGGCGGCGCGCATGTTGATCACCGAGTCGATCGGATCGCCGAGCCGCAGCTCGAACCGGGTCTGCAACTGGTCGCGCAGGCCGTTGCTGATCTCGCCCCAGCGGGTGGTGGCGATCATCAGGTGGACGCCGTAGTTGAGGCCGCGCTGGGAGATCAGGGTGAGCGGCTGGACCAGGTCGTTGAACTCCTGGCGAAGCGTGTTCCAGCCGTCGATCACCAGGAAGACGTCGCCGTGCGGGTCGTCCGGCAGCTGTCCGGCGGCCTTGCGGCGGCGGAAGGTGGTGACCGAGTCGATGCCGAGCTCCGCGAAGTACTTCTCCCGGCGGGTGATCACCGCGTTGACCTCGGCGATGGTGCGCAGCACCCGCTCCGGGTCGTGCCGGCCGGTGGTGCCGCCCAGGTGCGGCAGGCCGCGCAGGGTGGAGAGCGTGCCGCCGCCGAAGTCCAGGCAGTAGAACTGGACTTCCTCGGGCGTGTGGGTGAGCGCCAGCCCGGCGATCAGGGTGCGCAGCATGGTCGACTTGCCGCTCTGCGGCGCACCCGCGATGCCGACGTGGCCGCCCGCGCCGGAGAGGTCGGCGGTGAGCAGGTCGCGCAGCTGGTGGAACGGCCGGTCGACCACGCCGACCGGCACCACCAGCCGGCCCGGCCCGGCGAACCCGTCGACGGTGAAGCCGCGTTGGGGATCGGGGGCGAGCGGCGGCAGCAGCTCGTCCAGGGTCGGCGGCACGTCCAGCGGCGGCAGCCAGACCCGGTGGGCCGGCGGCCCGGCGTCGGCCAGCCGCTCGGCGGCCAGCTCCAGCAGCGAGGCGCCGGTCTCGGCGGCCTCCGGTTCCTGCTCCACCACCGGGAGATGGCGGGGCGTCACGTAGTCGGTGCCGTAGCGGACCACCTGGCCGGCCAGCGCGGCCTGCTGGGCCGGACGGCGCTTGGGCCGGTACGGGCCGGAGACGTAGGCGGCCTTGAACCGGGTCAGTTCGGAGGTGCCGCTGCGCAGGAAGCCGTTGCCGGGCGTGGAGGGCAGCTGGTAGGCGTCCGGCACGCCGAGCACGCCGCGGCTCTCCATCGCGGAGAAGGTGCGCAGGCCGATCCGGTAGGACAGGTGCGACTCCAGGGCGTTCATCCGGCCCTCGTCCAACCGCTGGGAGGCCAGCAGCAGATGGACGCCGAGCGAGCGGCCGAGCCGCCCGATCATCACGAACAGATCCATGAAGTCCCGGTGTGCGGCAAGCAGTTCGCTGAACTCGTCGACCACCACGAAGAGCGTCGGCAGCGGGGCCAGCGGGGTGCCGGCCGCCCGGGCGGTCTCGTACTCCAGCAGCGAGGCGTAGTTGCCGGCCGCCCGCAGCAGCTCCTGGCGGCGCATCATCTCGCCGTGCAGCGCGTCGCGCATCCGGTCCACCAGCGCGGCCTCGTCGGCCAGGTTGGTGATCACCGCGGAGGTGTGCGGCAGTTCGTCCAGGCCGAGGAAGGTGGCACCGCCCTTGAAGTCCACCAGGACGAAGTTGAGCACCTCGGAGGAGTGGGTGAGGGCCAGCGCCAGCACCAGGGTGCGCAGCAGCTCGGACTTGCCGGAGCCGGTGGCGCCGATCAGCATGCCGTGCGGCCCCATGCCGCCCTGCGCGGACTCCTTGAGGTCCAGGTCCACCGGCCGCCCGTCGGCGCCCAGGCCGAGCGGCACCCGCAGTCGCTCCGGGACGGCGCGCCGGCTCCAGAGCCGGTCCACCTCGAGCTGGTTCAGGTCGGGGATGCCGAGCAGCGCGGTCAGGTCGAAGTCGGCGGCCAGCGGCTCGCCGGCCTCCACCGCGTCGCCGATCCGGTAGCGGGCCAGCGCGGCGGCCAGCCGGGTGGCGGCCCGGGTGCTCAGCGCGTCGGGCCGGCCGAGTTCGGTGACGGTGTCCTTGCGGTTGCGGTCGGCGCCGACCATGGCCAGCCGGCCGCCGGCGATCCGCAGCCGCAGCGTGGTCCGGGCCGGCTTCCACTCCAGCGAGTCGGACAGGTCCAGCACCAGCGCGTTGCGGTAGCCGGCCAGGGCGGCCCGCCCGGCGCCGTGGTTGCCCGCGCCGTCCAGCACCAACACGGTGAACGGCTCGTCCCGGCTGGGCACCGCGTCCGGCTCCCAGGCGGGCCGGCCGGTGAACTCCTCGCCGAGCAGCTGCTCGGCCTCGCCGAGGGTGGCGGCCACCAGCCGGACCGGCCCGGCGCCGTCGCTCTCGCTCGGGTGCAGGGCGTGCGGCAGCCACTTGGCCCACTCCCAGTGCGGCCGCTGCTCCGGCCCGGCGACCACGGCCATCCGCAGCTCGTCCGGCCCGTGCACCACCGCGAGCGAGCCGAGCACCGCCCGGGCCAGCGCCCGGGCGGCCGCCGGATCGTCGGTGCGCAGCAGCAGTTGGGCGAAGCCGCGCAGGTGGATCGCCACCGGCTGGTCGTCCACCGTGCCGTAGGCGTGGATGAACCGGCGCAGCGCGTGCGCGCAGAGCGGCTCCAGGTCCGCCACCGGCTTGGTGGCCAGCGGCGCCAGCCGGGTGGAGAGCCGCTGCGGCCCGGTGCCGATCCGCACGTCGCTGAAGTCCGGGTGGGTGGAGCGGCGTTCCCACAGCCGGGTGGTGCCGACCAGCGAGGCCAGCTCGGCCGGCGCCGGGTGCCGCCAGGCCAGTGCCTCCCGCTGGCCCTCGATCGAGCGGCGCACCTGGCGGCGCATCTGGGAGAGGTAGCGCAGGTAGTCCCGGCGCTCGGCGCGCAGCTGCTGCTTGCGGTCGCTGGAGCCGCGGATCAGCTGGGTGACCAGCATGCCGACCGCGGAGAGCGCCATCATGCCGATCGCCACGTAGGTGAGCGCGCCGCCGCCGCCGTCCGGCTTCAGGAACATGAAGACCATGGAGAGCGAGCCGAGTGCCATCGGTGCCATCTGGAGCATGCCCGCCATGCCGCTCTGCGGCTCCGGCAGGCTCGGCGGCTCCTGCAACTGGATCTCGCCGTCCGGCAGTTGCGGCCCGGGCCGGCGTGCCGTGCGGTTGACCAGGACCACGCTCACCTGACGGCTCCTCACTCGCGCTCTCGTCCACCGGCTCTACGGCCCGCCGCCGCGGCCCGGTTCACGCCGGAACGGGTGAACGCACCGGCCGGCCCGCCCCGTAGAGGGGGTCGTGAACAACAGCGCCGTGGCCGGACTGTGCCGGCTCAGGTTCCACACGCCCGGGGCGGCCTTCGAGCTGGCCGTGCCCGCGGACGTGCCGCTCGCCGACCTGCTGCCCGCCGTGCTCGGCCACGCCCCCGGCGACCTCGCCGAGCAGGGCCTGGACCACGGCGGCTGGGTGCTCCAACGGCTCGGCGGCGAACCGCTGGACGAGGAGCAGACCGCCGACGGCCTGGAGCTGCGCGACGGCGACACCCTCTACCTGCGCCCGCGCCGGGCCGCCCTGCCGCCGGTGCACTTCGACGACCTGGTGGACGGCGTGGCCAGCGGCGTGCGGGAGCGCGGCGACGGCTGGCGGCCCGAACTGACCCACCACGTGGCGGTGGCCGCCGCTGTGCTGGCGCTGGCCGGCGGCCTGGCGCTGCTGGCGCTGCCCGGCCCGGCCGGCCCGCGGGCGATCGGGGCCGCCGCCACCGCCGTGCTGCTGCTGCTCGGCGCGGCCAGCGCCGCCCGGGCGATGGCGGACACCGGCGCGGGCATCGCGCTGGGCAGCGCCGCCGTGCCGTTCCTGGGCCTGGCCGCGCTGCTGGTGCCCGGCGGGCCGGGCGGCCACGAACTGCTGGGCGCCCGGGTGCTGGCGGCCGGCTCGGCGGCGGCCGGGGCCGGGGTGCTGGCGGTGGCCGCGGTCGGCGCCGGGGCGCCGGTCTTCCTCGGCCTGGTGCTGGTCGCGCTGCTGGTCGCGGTGGCCGGCGGGCTGCTGATCGGCGGGCTGGCCGTGGACCAGGTGGCCGCCGTGCTCTCGGTGCTCGCGGTGCTCGCCGGCGCCTTCGTGCCCTCGACGGCGTTCCGGCTCTCCGGGCTGCGGCTGCCCGCGCTGCCGCGCAACGCCGAGGAGCTGCAGGAGGGCATCGAGCCGTTCCCGGCCGAGGGCGTGCTGGCGCGCAGCCTGATCGCCGACGACTACCTGATGGGTCTGTACAGCGCCGTCGGCGCCGTCACCGCGGCCTGCCTGGTGCTGCTCGCCACCGGCAGGGGCTGGGGCGGGCCCGGGCAGGCGGGCGCGCTCTCGCTGCTGCTCCTGCTGCACAGCCGGGCGATCGGCAGCATCCGGCAGCGGCTGGTGCTGCTGCTGCCCGGGCTCGGCGGGGCGGCGCTGCTGGTGGCCCGGGTGACGCCCGGGCACCCGCCGCAGGCCAGGCTGCTGGTGCTCGGCGGCCTGCTGGTGGCGGTGCTGGCGCTGCTGGTGGCGGCCTGGACGGTGCCCGGACGCCGGCTGCTGCCCTACTGGGGCCGGCTGGCCGACCTGCTGCACACGCTCAGCGCGGTGGCCCTGGTGCCGCTGGCGCTGCTGGTCTGCGGCGTCTACCACGCGATGCGCGCCATGAACGGCTAGCCACGGCGAACGGCCGGGAACCACAACACCATTGGAGTAGCACGATGCAGTCCCGACGCGACCAGGTGCAGGCGCACCTGTTCGTGCTGAGCAGGCTCGCCTCCGGCATGTTGCGGGCCGAGCCGGACACGCCCGACACCCCGACCGGCCGGACCACCAGGGGCACCGTCGGCGGGCTGGCGCTCGGCGTGCTGATCGCGCTGGTGGTGACCGTGCTCGGGGTGTTCGAGCCCAGCGCGAGCACCGGCTGGCAGAAGCCCGGCGCGCTGGTGGTGGTGAACGAGACCGGCGCCCGCTACCTCTACCTGAACGGCGAGCTGCACCCGGTGCTCAACCAGACCAGCGCCAAGCTGCTGGCGGGCGACCAGCTGATGGTCCGGCAGGTGGCCGAGCGCTCGATCGACGGCACCGCGCGCGGCGGCCCGGTCGGACTGCTCGGCGCGCCCGACGGACTGCCGACCGCCGCCGCGCTGGCCGGCACGCCCGCCTGGCTGACCTGCGCCGTCGCCAACGGCAAGCTGGCGCTGGCGATCGGCCCGCACGGCGAGGGCACCGCGCTCACCCCGGGCCAGGCGCTGCTGGTCGCCACCCCCGACGGCGGCCGCGACCTGCTCTGGCAGGGCCGCCGGCTGCGGCTGGACGTCCGCGACGGCGCCGCCCAGGCGCTCGGCTACGCGGCCGCCGCCCCCGCCCCGGTCAGCGCCGCCCTGTTGGACACGCTGCCCGCCGGACCCGACCTGGCCGCCCCCGACGTGCCCGGACGCGGCGGCCCCGGGCCGCAGCTGGCGGCCCGCCCGACCAAGGTGGGCCAGCTCTTCGAGGCGCCCGGCGGCGGCCGGTACCTGCTCACCACGGCCGGCCTGACCCCCCTCAGCACCCTCCAGTACGAGCTGCTGCGCGGCGACCCGCGCACCCAGAAGGACGCCTACGCGGGCGCCGCGCCCACCCCGGCCGCGATCGGCCCGGAGGACCTGGCCGGGCACACCGCCCCCGCCGCGCCCGCCGACGGCCTGCCCGCCGAGCCGCCCGCGCTGGTCGCCCCCGCGGCCGGGCAGGCGGTCTGCACCGACCTCCACCCGGCCACCGACCCGGGCGCCTCGCGCACCTCCGTCACCCTGCTGGACCAGACCGCGCTCGACGGGCAGCCGCCGGCCGCCCAGCCGGGCGTGCGGGCCTCCTGCACCCCGGCCGACCTGGTCGCCGTCCGCCCCGGCGGCGGGGCGCTGGTCCGGGCGGCGCTGGCCGGCGGCTCGGCGGGCGACGCCGAGTTCCTGGTGGCCGAGAACGGCGTCAAGTACGCCGTGCCGTCCGGCGCGGCCAAGCAGCTGGGCTACGCCGGGGTGGTGCCGTCCGCCGTGCCCGCCGCGCTGCTGGCCCTGCTGCCGGCCGGGCCGAGCCTGGACCCGGCCGCGCTGACCGGCGGCGGGGTGCCCGCACCGGCCGCCGCCACGCCTTGCTGACGGCTGCTCAGGTCCTGAACCGCCCTGCGTGCGGAGGCCGTTCCACCGGATGCGGGGCCGCGCCAGCGGTCCCGCCGGACCGACACCATCGACACCATCGACAGAGGAGATCCTCTTCGTGACGAACAACGTGCTCAGTGCCCAGGACCAGGCGTTCATCACGGCGCTGAACGGCCTGGACCACCAGATCTCCGCGATGATCACCTCCGGCCAGACCGTGGAGCGGATCAACGAGGAGATCGCCGCCGGCTACGTCTCCGGCGCCAGCAGCGCCTTCCAGTCCAAGGTCAACGACTGGGTGGACCGCTACAAGACCGTGATGCAGGCCTTCCAGAAGCTCCAGGACGCCACCCACGGCGCCAGCCAGGTGCTCAACAAGGCCGAGGAGGAGGCCCACGTGATGGGCGGCAACTGGGGCGCCTCGGACGGCGTCTACGCCGCGCTCAGCTGACCCCCTCCCCTTCCTCCCGCCCCATCCCCAGGAGTCAACCACCGTGGCAGACATCCAGCTTCAGCACGAATCCATCGACAACGCGTTCCAGGAGCTGCTCCAGGCCGCGCAGACCATGCAGAGCAACCTGGACGAGCTGGTCCAGCAGCTGCAGGGCCTGGCCAGCCAGTCCGGCAGCTACAAGGAGGCGTTCCACGAGTTCTTCGCCGTGGTCCACCAGAACGAGGGCCAGATGCACGAGGACATCAAGAAGGGCGCCCAGATCCTGGACCAGATGAACCACACCATGCGCTACGCCGACCAGTCCGCCGCCGCGGGCTTCTGACCGGCCGGCCATGAGCACCCTCAAGGTCACCGACGACTACCTGGACGGCTTCGCCAAGACCCAGATCAAGCAGCTGATCCAGCAGATCAACGGCACCTACCCGGGCGACGGCACCGGCACGATGATCATCGACCACGTCAATGACTTCGCCGGGGGCGCCGGAAGCGGGCTGCCGAGCGGTACCGACAACTACACCCTGCTGATGACCGGCGGGAAGTCGTTCACCGAGGCCGCCACGCTGACCAAGAGCTTCACCACCTTCGCGGGCAGCATCCAGAAGCAGTTCCAGGCGGTCAACGGCGCCCTGGACAAGATCGTCCTCGGCATGCTGAACGCCAAGCAGACGTTCAACAACGCCGAGGACGAGGCACTGAGCGCCGCCCAGATGTTCAGCATCCTGAGCGGCGGCACGCCGCCTCCCGCCCCGCCCACCACCACACCCTGACGCTGCGTCAGACCAGCGGTGCGCGAACCGGCGGTCCGGGAAGCCGGATCGCCGGACCGCTCTCCCCACCCGTCCCCATCCAGTCCCACCACCCAGCATTGGAGCACCCGCATGGCCCTCTGGGAGGACGCCATCAACTACTTCGCGGAGCCCACCCAGAATGCGAGCCCCACCCGGTCGGACATCACCGGGCTGGAGTGGGTCAGGGCGCACGGGGTGAACACCGTCACGGACGCCACCGGCCTCGACAAGGTCTGGGACATCTACTGGGTGACCTACAACTCGTATTACAGCGACTACGTGGTCGTCAACATGAACCTGATGTGGGACAACATCTCGCCGAAGACCGGCGACGGGAAGGTCGACAAGTTCTTCGGCCATGCCCGGGACACCCTCAACGCGCTGCTCGGCAGCCCCGGGTACACCTCGACCACCGCGCTGGCCAGCTTCAACGCCGCGCACGACATGCTCGCCGCGCTGCCGGGCTGGGTGAGTTCGCTGGTCAAGCAGCTCAAGGGCTGGGCGGACACCATCGACAGCGAGGACAGCGACCTCCAGGGCAGCGCCGCGGGCGAGTTGAAGTCCTACCTGGAGAGCGTCGGCAAGAGCATGCAGGACATGGTCACGCTGATCGAGTTCGCCGGCGACCCGGCCGCCTCCGTGCAGGCCGCGCACGACGCGCTCTACGCCGGCCTGTCGCGGATGAACACGGAGTTCCTGGACTGGCAGGGCGGCAGCCCGCAGAACGAGGTCGACCAGGAGTGGAACGACCAGTACCCGAACATCTCCAACCCGCTCAACTGCCTCAAGTACGCGCTGAACGGCCTGATGGCGTCCGGAACGGTGACCTACCCGGACAGCTCCAACTACACCATCCTCCAGGTGAACGGCCTGCGGACGGACCAACAGGCCTTCTGGGACACGGTGGAGGCCAATGCCAAGGCCCTGTGGATCCAGGGGGTCCAGCAGTTCCTGGACCGCGGCGCCACCATCGCGATGACCGCGATCACCGAGGCCTACACCACGCTGAACAACGTGATCACCACCATCACGCTGACCCCCGAGACGCCCTCGCCCGCCGCGATCACCCCGCCGACCGGCAACCCGGGCGGGAACGGCTCCAACGGGAACAACGGCGGCAACGGCAACGGGACCAACGGCCCGAACGGCATCAACGGGCCGAACGGCAACAACTCCAAGAACGGCCCGAACAACACCAAGATCCCGCCCCCGCCGACCACGGCCAACCCCGATCCCAAGTACGACAACAACAACCCGGCCAACCCCGGCGGTACCGTCCCGCTGCTCGGCCCCGACGGCAAGCCGCTGACCACCAAGGACGGCAAGCCCTGGACGGTGCCGGCGGGCTCCACCATCGACGCCAACGGCACCGTCATCGGCCCCGACGGCAAGCCGGTGCTCGGCCCCGACGGCAAGCCGGAGAAGGCCCCCGCGGGCGCCAAGGTCGGCAGCCTCCCGCCGAGCCCCGGCCCCGGCGGGCTCTACAACCCCACCGGCGGGAACTTCAGGGTGCCGCCGGGCTCCACGGTGGACGCCAACGGCATGGTGCTCGGCCCCGATGGCAAGCCGGTGCTGGACGCCAACGGCAACCCGGTCTACGCCGGCAAGAACGCCAAGGTCGGCAAGGACGGGACGCTCCTCGACCAGAACGGCAACCCGGTCGGCAACCAGGAGCAGCTGCTCACCAACGAGGAGCACGCGATGGGCGATTCGCTCATCCCGCTGCGCACCGGCGGCAGCGGCTACACCCCGCTGGAGGACTTCGCCGCGCCCGGTACCACCGTGCCGGCCCTGAGCAGCGGCGCCACCGCGCTGGAGCCGGGGCTGCCGCTCGAGCGCTTCCCGGCGCCCACCTCCGTGCCCACCGAGGGCGGGCTCCCGGCCGGCCCGGGGGCCGTCGGCCTCGGCCCCCGGGCGCTGGCCCAGGGCGCCTCGCTGACGCCCCGGGAGGCCGCCGCCCAGGAGGCGGTGATGGAGCAGGCCGCCGCCGAGCGCACCGCGGCCGGCGAGTCGGCCGCGATGAACGCCGCCGAGGAGGCGCAGCTGATGGGCCGCTCGGTCTCCACCACCGGCGGCGCCGGGATGCCGCCGATGATGCCCGGCGCGGGCGGCGGCGGTGCGCCCGGGCAGGGGCAGGAGCGGCAGCGGACCACCTGGCTGGCCGAGGACGAGGAGGTCTGGGGCACCGAGACCGAGGTGGTGGACGGAGTGATCGGGCGCTGAGCGCGCGGTGAACGCGGCCCCGGGCGCGGGCCGTAGGACAGGGTGTCGGCGGCCGGGTGCCCGGTCGGCCGCCGACCGCAGAGCCGGGCCGTCGGAGGAGGAGCGGAGCGGATGGCGGTGTCCCCGTTCGCGGAGCAGATCGAGCAGGCGATGATCACCCTGCGCGAGCAGCAGGCCAAACTGGCCGAGACCACCAGGGAACTGCAGAACGCGACCGCCACGGTGACCACCAAGGACCGGATGGTCACCGCGGTGGTCGGCGCCCAGGGCCAGGTGGTCTCGCTGACCTTCCACACCACCGGCTACCGGTCGATGGCCCCCGCCCAGCTCGGCACCCTGCTCGCCGACCTGCTCAACGAGGCCCGCGCCGACCTGGGCGACCAGGTGCTGGCCGCGATGCGCCGGTTCGACGGCGTCGGCGAGTCGCTGCGCACCTCGATGACCGGCGGCACGGAGCTGGAGGAGCTGCTGGCGCCGCTGCAGGCGATGCGGCCCGCCCACCTGAAGGCGGAGGACCGCAGGCTCGGCGGCGGGCGGCAGGAGCAGTTCGATGGCTGAGCGGTTCACGGCGCTCTCGGACCTCAAGACCGCCTTCAGCAAGTTCGGCGACATGTCCGCGCTGATCGACGAGGTGCACACCAAGATCAGCGACATCAACGACTTCAACAAGAAGTCGGCGGGCGACGACGACATCGGCAAGCAGTACCACCAGACGGTGGACCAGCCGACCAGGGACCTGAGCGACCTGGTCGACCAGGTGCGCAAGGCCGTGGCCAAGGTCGGCGAGAACGGCAAGACCGCCAAGGACCTGTTCGACAGCACCGACTCCGACCTGACCGACCAGACCGGCGGGTTCTGAGCCGGAGCGGCGTTCCGCCCGCCGACCGGCGAACCATGCAGTGACGATCCATGCGTTGACGATCCGTCAGGAGTAGCAGCCGCCGATGGCGATCATGATCCCGGACGGGCTGGCGAAGCTCTTCTCCGGCCTCACCGGCATGTCCTGGCCGCAGGCCAACGAGGACGACCTGCGGCAGGCCGGCGAGGACTACCTGGCGGTCTCCAACGACCTGCCGCAACTGCGGCAGTACATCGCCGAGATGATCAAGGTCATCAACGACCAGTTCGAGGGGCAGGCCGCCGAGGCCTTCGCCGACCTGATGCGCCGGCTGATCGGCAGCTCGGGCGGCGACGACTACATCGGCCAGGCGGGCGACCAGGCCAAGCAGTTGGGCGGGGCCGCGCACGACACGGCCAACCAGGTCGAGTACGCGAAGTGGATGACCATCGCCCAACTGGTGCAGCTGGCCTTCGAGATCGCCTGGGCGATCGCCTGGTCGCCGTTCACCGGCGGGGCCTCGCTCGGCGAGATCGTGGCGGCGAAGCTCATCGCCGAGGGCGTGATCCGGAAGATCTTCGCCTGGCTGCTGGACAAGATCGCCATGCACGTCTTCATGGGCGTGGTCGGCGGTGTGGCGCTGGACGCGATCATCCAGATGCTGCAGATCGCCGAGGGGCACAAGACCTGGAGCGAGTGGGACACCAAGTCCACGCTGCAGGCGGTGGAGTTCGGGGCGCTCAGCGGGCTGATCGGCGGCCCGATGGACCTGCTGGGCCACGGGTTCGGGAAGCTCTTCTCCGGCATCACGGGCAAGTCGCTGGGCAAGGACGCCGGCGACCTGCTGGGCCGAGAACTGGCCGGGCTGGAGAACGGCCTGGGCAAGGACCTGGGCAAGGACCTCGGCAAGGACGCGCTCGGGGCCGGCGGCAAGGACCTGTTCAAGGACGCCAACGGGGACCTGTTCAAGAACGGCTTCAAGGACGGGCTCGGGGCGGGAGGGAAGGACGGGCTCAAGGACGGTCTGAACGGGGCCGTGGGCGGGGCGGGCAAGGACCTGGGCCACGACGCCACCCGGACCGTGGGCAAGGAGACCGGGCACGAGGCCGGCAAGGACGTCGGGAACGAGGCCGGGCACGAGGCCACCGGCGACCTGGGCAGGGAACTCGGGCAGGGCGCCGAGCAGGTGGTGGGCGACTTCGCCGGCCAGAGCGCCGGCCAGTGGCTCGGCAAGGACGCCGCCAAGGCCTTCGGCCAGGACCTCGGCAGGACCCTCGGCAAGCACTCCTCGGACTTCGCCAGCCGATTCCGCAACGTCTACGGCGTGCTCGACAAGAGCGCACTGGACCAGGTGGCGGTCGACAAGTTCACCAAGGAGCTCGGCACCGACTTCGAGAAGCACCTCGGCAGCCTGCTCGGCGACGACGCGGCGCGCGACCTCGGCCAGGACTTCGCCAAGGCGCTGGCCAGCGGGATGGGCCGGGACGCGGACGAGATGGTCAAGGGCCTCACCGACGCGCTCGGCAAGGACGGCCTGCTGCGCGGCGAGGCCGTCGACACCCTGGTGAAGCACGTCCCCGGCCTGGCGAACAAGATCGGCGGCGGCACCGTCGCCTTCAAGCTGGGCGTGGCGGTCGGGGAGTACCTGAAGAGCGGGGTGCACAACAGCCTCACCGAGGGCTTCTACAACCTCACCTTCGGCGAGGACCACACCTTCTCGATGACCTGGCAGACCTTCGTCTCCGGCGTCGGCATGGGCGCGCTCGGGCACGTGGGCCACCACCTGAGCGAGCCGCTGAAGGAGAAGTGGACGCACTTCGCCCAGCAGTGGCTGCACGACCCTTCGGCCACCGACAAGTACTTCGGGCCCACCCACCCGATGACCATCCTGTCGCTGCTTTCCAACCTGGCCGGCCACAGCGCGCCGTTCCCGGTGGTGCGGCCCGGGGCGCCGCGGCCCGAGGCGGGGGAGACGGAGGGGATCGGCGCGCCGAAGCCGTCGGGGCGGACGGTCGGCGGGAACGGGGCGCCGAAGGAGTCGGAGCCGATGGAGCAGTGGAGGTCGGAGAAGTCGCCGGCCGTGCCGCCGCCGTCGGTCCGCACGGTTGGCGGCGGCGGGAACCCGCAGCCCGAGCGGCACGAGCAGCACGAGGGCGACGGGATCGGGACGCCGCAGCGGGTCACCACCCAGTCGGGATCGCACCAGCAGACGGGCGGGACCGGCCAGGGGGACCACGAGCACCAGCAGCAGGTGGCCCCGCCGCCACAGCACACCACGGTCGGCGGCGGGCACGAGGAGCAGCTGCCGCCCTACCAGCGCCACGACCCGGCGCCCCCGCCGGCCTACCAGCGGCACGAGAACCCGCAGCCCGCGCCGGTCCCGCACGAGAACCCGCCGCCGTACCAGCGGCACGAGGCCCCGCACCCGGCGGCCGGCCCGCAGCCGCACGACCGGGTCTTCGTCCCCGACCCGGGCCTCACCCCGCAGGCCCGGGAGCGCTTCGAGCACGCGGTTGCCCAGTTCCCGAAGGACGACCGGCACTTCACCGTCGCCATGCACGTCGGTGAGAACGGCCCGGTGCCGCCGCACCGGGTCGCGGAACAGCTGCGGCAGGCGCTGGCCGACGGGCACTGGGACGGCGAGAAGCCGGTCAAGTTCGTCGCCTGCGACCTGGCCGGCTCCCTGCACGGCGACTACGTGCACGAGGTGCTGGACGAACTGGCGAAGAGCGGCGTGCACGCCACCGCGCTGGCCGCCGACGGGCCGGTCTGGTTCGACCCGCGCACGGGCAAGCTGGTGGTGGCGGAGCAGGTCGGCTACAACGTGTTCGGCCTGCCCGTGGTGGTCGGCGGCGGCCACTGGCACGAGTACCGGCCCGGCGAGCGCAAGCCCGTCGACCTGGGCACCGAACTCCCCGGCGAGTACCAGGAGGTGAAGCCGGAGGACCTGCACGGCGAGTCGCCCGACGCGGTGCGGTTCGGCCCCTCGTCCACCCTCCGGCCGGTCCCGACCGACGACCATCCGCTCCAGCAGCACGTGGAGCCCTCGTCCAGCCGGCACCACCAGGACCTCATCACCCCCGTGGAGGTGCCGGAGCCCCCCAAGGCGACCGGCCCCACCGCCCCCGCCCGCCAGCAGGACCGCGGGCTGGCCGCCTACGACGTGATCACCGAACTGCACATCTCCGACCAGGAGGCGCGGCAGCGGCTGGCCGACCACTTCACCACCACCTTCGGCGGCGACCGCAGCGCCGCCGAATCGCTGGTGAAGAGCCTGTTCGGCACCGGCAGCATCCGGCCGCGGCTGGCCGCGCTGAGCCGGGGCGAGCACTGGGAGGTGCCGTTCACGGCCGGAACCTGGTCGGGCACCGTGCGGATCGACGCCAGGGTGCTCGACCGGGTGTTCAAGGAGCCCCGGAAGACCTTCGAGTTCGAGATCGGCAGCGAGCAGCAGACCGTCGTCAGCAGCACCTCCGACCACCTCTGGCAGGCCGGCGCCGTCGCCACCGCCAAGTTCAAGTTCGGCAGCTCCGGTGACCTCACCGAATCGCTCGGCTACCAGCACAGTTGGCAGAAGGGCTCGAGCGACGCGGAGGCCAGCCGCACCATCGCCCTCGGCAAGGTGACCGAGCCCGCCGCGCTCTTCGAGACGGGCTTCGACCTGTACACCGAGTTCACCAGCCTGTCCCACCACGGCGTTCCGCAGGGCCGGCCGCCGAGGCAGCAGCCGCTGCGCTACTCGGGCACGGTCGCG
Source organism: Kitasatospora sp. NPDC006697 (assembly GCF_042869935.1). Lineage (NCBI taxonomy): Bacteria > Bacillati > Actinomycetota > Actinomycetes > Kitasatosporales > Streptomycetaceae > Kitasatospora > Kitasatospora sp. NPDC006697. The sequence goes on along the minus strand of NZ_JBIAGU010000018.1, from coordinate 20,857 downwards.
GTGCCGCTCCGGGAGACCGGCGGGGCGCAGGCCACGACCAAGCACATCGGCTTCCCGCGCGAGGTGCTGGCACGCCAACGGCTGGGCGGCACCCACCTGGTGACGGACGTCTGGACGATCGGCGAGAACCCGGCGGGCGGCCCGCGCGGGGTAGCCAAGCTGCTCGACGGCCTCCCGCCGGGGGAGACCGCGGTCGCCGGCCGGCTCTGGGGGGACCTCAAGGAGAAGGTGCTCGCCGAAACCAGCATGCTGACGCTGCACCAGAACCTGAAGAGCCTGATGTCCGGTCAGTCCTTCGCCTTCGAGGTGCACGGCCTGGACGGCTCCACCGTCAGGCTGGAGTTCACCCGGGCCAGCGTGCGGACCCTGGAGCTGCGCGGCGACGCCGGCAGTACCGAGTTCAACCTCGGCACCGGCACCGCCAGTTCGCACGTCGAGCAGAAGTCCGACAGCGACGGCCTGCAACTGCCGTTCGGCATCGGCAACGGCGCCGGCAGCAAGGGCACCGGCGGAGGCGGCGGCAATCCGCTGTTCGGCCGGGACCGGGTCAAGGTGGTCGGCACCGGCTCGGAGGTGTCGCTGACCAGCAAGATCAAGTCGGACGCGGTGGTGTTCGAGGGCGAAGCCGACCTGCAGCTGAAGATCACCCGGACCAACCCGCTGGGCAGGACCACCGAGTCGGAGCCGATGCACGTCCCGCTCGGCTTCAAGGCCCTGGTGGACCACGCCGAACTGGTCCGGAAGGACGGCGACCCGACCTCCTACGCCGCCGCCGACCAGCCGGCGGCGGCGCCCTCGCGCCCCACCCGGGAGCTGTACCAGAAGCCGCCCGCCGAGATCTGGGCCGGCCCCCAGAAGGAGCACGGCCTGCCGGACACCACCACGGTCCGCGACCTGGTCGACGTCTCGGAACTGCACCAGCGGCTGGACCGGCGGGGCCGCGAGCTGATGGGCGCCAAGGCGTGGGCGCAGGTGCGGGACGACGTGCTCGGCACCTTCTCGCACGCCGCCGTCGCGGCCCACCTGACCGGCATGACCCGCAGCGTGCCGCTGCACACCCCGCACGTCACCAAGGGTCCGCTGAAGGACCTGCACGTCTCGGCCACGGCCAAGGTCACCGAGATGCGCCAACTGCGCTCACAGGAGTCCGAGCTCAACCCGGTCCGGGAGAGCACCACCTTCGAGTCGAGCCGCAGGCTCTCCTCCGACACCAGGACGGGCCAGGTGCAGGGCGCGGGCAGCATACCGCTGCACGAGGACCCGGCCGTGAGCCTGGACCTCGGCCCGACGGTCAGCGTCGAGCACCGCTCCCGGGACGGCCGGCGCATCGGCGAGTCCACCAAGAGCTACGCCAACGGCAAGTACAGCAGCCCGCAGGACCTCTACGAGACCGACCTGACGCTGAACCTGAAGATCACCCACGGCGGCGTCGAGCACACGCTCGAGGTCGACCTGACGGCCGAACTGGGCGTCGAGCACCGGCTGACCGAGGACCGGCTGCCCACCGGCGCGGACACCGACGGCGTGTTCACCGCGAAGACCCCCGACCCGGCCCCCGCACCGGTCCGCGGTGACGGCAACGAGGGCTCCTCCTCCCACCAGGCGGCCGCCCCGCCGCCCCGCCCCTCCAACCGGCCCAAGCAGCGCCTCGAACCGCCGACCCGCACCGGGAACGGCCGGCTGGCCAGCTCCGACGTGCTGCTCGGCTTCAAGAGTGCCGACAGCAAGGTGCTGCACACCGTCGAGGCCACCCTGGAGCGGCGACTCGGCAAGCTGCCACCGCAGTTGCGCGCCCTGCTGGCCCGGGAGCTGTCACCCGACGCACTGAAGGCCCAGTTGATCCGGCTCTCGCAGGGCAAGTCGATCCGGATCCCGCTCCAGCACGGCGGCTGGCGCGGCGAGGTGGTGGTGGAAGCCAAGCTGGCCGGGCTGCAACACCGGGAGACCATCGACAAGTTCGAGTTCGAGCTGGGCGGCCAGCAGCGCAGCTCGACCGGCTTCTCCTGGGACAAGCGCACCCGGTGGAAGTTCAAGTTCGGCGGCAAGGTCAACGCGCCGCACGTCACGGCCTCCGGCGACTACACCCGCACCCGGGACTCGGTGAGCGGCCTGACCATCGACCGGACCGGCGGCACCAACAGCCGCGGCAAGAACACCGAACCGGCCGCGCTCTTCGACGGCACCGCCGACTTCCGCATCTCGTACCGGGGTTCTGGCGACCACCGGCCGCTCGGCCCGGACCGGGTCCGGGTGGAGGCCCGGGTCGCGCTGCCGGCGCGCGACAGCCTGCCGCCGGTGCGGCCGACCCGGGCCGTCCCCGACCGGACCGTCACCTCCCGCCGGCTCGGCTCCTCCGACGTCGTCACCGAACTGCGCCCGATCGTGCCGCCCAAGCCCGGGCAGCACGAGGTGACGGACGTGATCCGGCAGATCAGGCAGTCGGGCGAGCGCCAACTCGGCAGCGACTGGCAGGGGATGTCCCGGAAGATCGCCGAGGCGCTGGACTTCGACAAGCTGCGCCCGCAGCTCAAGTCGCTGATGTCCGGCCACGAGATCGTGCTGCAGCACGGCCGCAGCACGATCCGGATCCGGGCCGACCTGGACACCCTGGACCAGGTCGGCGAGTCCAAGCAGGTGGAGTTCAACACCGGTACCACCAAGCAGGTTTCGCTGACCGGAACCGATGGCGCCACCAACACCGGCGGCGGGCGGGGCAACACCGTCAACGTCTCGGTGCAGGGCACCACCAACCCGCTGGGCCACGGGCCCGCGGTGGTGGCCGGTGGCGGCGTCAGCCACGGCTGGGGCAGCGACCACGTGGACCAGATCAGCGACGCGGCCGGCACCGCGAGCGCGGTCAAGTCCAAACTCCCGGCGGTTGCCGGGCAGGGCACGGCCCGGCTGGTCTTCACCGTCGAACGGCGCCCGCTGGTCGCGCTGGTGGACCGCGACCGGGCGGTGCCCAGGCCGGGCACCCTGCTCGCCGGCTTCACCCACTACGCGGGCTACCGGCGCGGCCAGTTCGAGGCCAAGGTGGGCTTCGACGTGCTCTCCGAAGCCGCGCACAACCCGAAGCTGGACGCCGGCGGCAAGCACTCGCTCACCGAGCGGATCGCGGAGCGGGACGAGCGCCGACCGCCGCCGTTCAGCCCGGTCAAGGAGGCGACCGTGCACCGGCCGCCGGACCAGATCTTCGAGACCGGCCTGCGGCAGGGCGACGTGCTGCGCTGGCTCGGGGACACCCACGGTGTGCAGGACCTGCTGCGCGCCACCGGTCCCGGCTTCTTCGGGGCCAGGACCTGGAAGCGGCTTCGCGAGCTGGCCTCCTCCACCCACAGCCACGCCCAGCTCTCCGCCGAGTTCGCCGAGACCGGCAACGGCTGGAGCCATGACACCCCGTCGGCCGGCAAGCGGCTGCTGCACGACGACGTCGGGGTCAGCGCTTCGGTGCAGGTGGTCTCGCTGGAGTACCTGGGGAAGGACGACGAAGCCCAGCTGAGCCCGGCGAACCAGGCGGGCGACGGCAGCCGGCACCTGCGGCTGGACTGGAGCCAGTGGGGCGGCAAGCTGGAGCTCGGCGCCAAGGCCAAGGTGTCAGCACTGGCCGGCGTGACCGCCACCGGTACCGCCAACGTCTCGCTCACCGGCCGGGAGGGCATCGGAGCGGGTACCAGCGGCCGGGTGTCATCCAACGCCAAGTTCGGTGAACCGATGGCCCGTTACAGCGGCTATGCCAAGGTGGAGCTGACCTTCCGGGACGGCGACGAACGGAAGACCGTCAGCGGCCTGGTCCCGGTCGAGGTGGACGTGCCGGTCTCCCACACCACGGCCGAGAGCGTGCCCGACACCCACCGGCGCAGCTACCAGCTCAGGGATCCGAAGCGGGACGGCCAGGACGGCCAGGACGGGCCCGAGGAGACCTCGCCGAACCGGTCCGCGGTCAAGAGCGTCGACCGCCCGGTCTTCGACCGCGGCCGGATCGACACGGTGGTCTCCGCCCTGAGCCGCAGCCACCGCGACGGAGTGGTCGACCTGACCGACCCGGTGGCCGGGCCCGCACACCGGCGGCGGATCGCGCAAACCCTCGGGCAGTTCCCGGGGGACGTTGCGCTGTTCACCGTCGCGTACCACACCGAGGACCCGCACGGCGCCCCGAGCTGGCACGGAAGGCCGCTCTCCGCACGGGAGTTGGCGATCTCGTTGCTCGATCTCCGGGACGCCGGGCTCTGGCACGAGGGCCAGGCACTGCACTTCGTCGCCTGCGGCTCCGGCCGCGATCACCAGGGCAGCAGCTACGCCGCCGAGGTGCTGAAGGAGATCCGCGCCCGCCGCCCCGACCTCCGGCCGGAGGCCTACGCACCGGACGGCACCGTCTGGTTCGTCCCCGGCGGGATCCACGGCGAGCAGCCGCACCTGGTGGTCAGTGACACCATCGGCTACGACGCCACGGGTGCCCCCCGGATCGCCCCGGGCGGCAACTGGCAGCACATCACGCTGTCCGAGGACGGTTCCGAGGTGCATGCCGAACCGCTGGGCTCGCAGCTGAACTACCGGCATCCGCTCCCGGAGGCCGTCGAGGAGCACCCGATCACGGACCCGGGCGTCCCGGGTGCGGTGCCGTTCGGCGGGCACGACGGGCCGGGAGCCAAGCAGGATGAGCCGAAGCAGGAGGGCTCGAAGCAGGAGGAGCCGACGCAGGACGAGCCGACGCAGGACGAGCCGGTGCGGCACCAACCGGTCGACCTGCGCGGCACGGGCCCCGAAGCCGTCCAGAGCGTGCGGGACGAGCTGCGGGACCAGGAGCCCGGCACCATGCTCGGGCTGGAGGTCGACCGGGGTGAGCCGGGCGCCGCCCGCTACTGGGCGCTGCGCCATCCGGACGGCACGGTGCACTGGCTGGACGAGGACGGCAACGACCGGGGAGCGTCGGGCGCCGACGGCATCCGGGCCGGCAAGTCGGTGCACAGCTGGGTCCCCGATCCGTACTCCGACCCGGAACCCGCGGGGTCGCGGTCGCACGAGTTGCGGATGCTGGACCGGATCGCCCGGAGTCTCATGCACCAGGACACCAAGCCCCACCTGGCCGTCGCCTACGGCCCGGACGGCCATCTCTGGGTCGCGGGGAACACCGGAAAGATGCGCGTCACGACCCGGGCGTCCCAGGCGAGCGAGGGGCAGCTGCGGCGGGCCGGCGACCAGGGAACCGCGCTGCCCGCAGCTGCTCGGGAGCGGAACGACTCGGCCAAGCTGCGGGCCGTGCGCGAGAACAGCTACCAGGAGCGGCACCCGGAGAGCGCCGACGCGCTGGACCGGATCGGCCGCGAGCTGTCCGGGCACGCGTCCGGCTCCGGGCGCCTGGACTGGCTGTACCTGAACGAGGGCGGCAACGGCTCGCAGCACGGTGAGTTGTCGATCCTGGAAGGGGCCGTCGAGCTGTGGAACAAGGAGACCCGGCATCCGGCGGAGCAGACCGAGTTCCCGATCGGCGGCGTCAAGAAGGCCTGCCAGGCGTGCCAGTGGGCGTTCGACGCCGCGAACCGGCACATCCTGGGCAGGCTCAACCGCCGGGTCGTCGCGTCCGGTGGCCATGACGGACTGTTCCCGGGCTGGATCATGCCCAAGTTCCTGGAGCAGAACGCCGCGGCCCGGAGGCAGATCGAGGACCTGGCGCAGGCCCAGGGCGGCAGCTTCAGCAGGAACGGCGACGGCTACCTGCAACTGCGCCTGGCCAGGGCGAAGTCCGGCAGCAACCACAAGCCCGACGACTCGGACTCGGACTGGGAGGAGGCGCCCACCGCCGCACCGCCGCGCCGTTACCGTCCCGACCTGTCGACGATGACGGCCCGTCATGTGCGCCAACACGGCGTCGCCTGGCTGTCGGACCTCCCGGCGCACCGGGAAGCCCTGCATCCCGCGCAGTTCCGCGACCACCGCTACCTCACCGTCGCCTACCGCACCGACCGTGCGGACGGTGCGCCGACGCGCGACGGGGTGCCCCTGACACCGCACGAGGTGGCGAACTCGCTGATCGCCCTGCACGACAAGGGCCTCTGGACCGGTCAGCCGCTGCGGTTCACCGCCAGCGGCTCCGGGCACGGCCGGGACGGCGACTCCTACGCCGCGCGGGTGTTGCGGGAGATCCGCCGGCTGCGGCCCGATCTGCCGCTGGAGGCGTACGCTCCCGCCGGCACCGTGTGGCACGTGCCCGCCCGGGCGCCCGGCGAGCAGCCGCACCTGGTGGTCACCCAGACCGTGGGCTACGACGCCGAGGGTGTGCCCCGGGTCGCTCCGGGCGGCCACTGGCAGCAGCTCACGCTCCCCGCGCGTTCGACGCAACTCCACACCGCGCAGCGGGGTTCGCACCTCGGCGACCCCTACCCGATCGAGAACGCCACCGGGGACCACCCGATCACGGCGCCGGTGACGGGTGCGGTGCGCTTCGGCGACCACTTCCAGGGCGCCATGGCGCAGAGCCACGCGGACCACGGCGTCGCCTGGCTGCACGACCCGGCGGTGCCGATGGACCGGCAGGAGCGGGCCCGGCAGGACGCCGCCCGATCCCTCCGGGACGACCGGTACTTCACGATCGCCTACCACACCGACCGGCCGGACGGAGCGCCGCATTGGGACGGCGGCGGGCTGGCGGCGCACCGGATGGCCGAGTCGCTGCTCGCCCTGCACGACAGCGGCGCCTGGCCGGCCGGGAAGCCGCTGCGCTTCGTCGCCTGCGGCTCCGGCCGGAACCACGAGGGCACCAGCTACGCCGCCGAGGTGCTGAAGGAGATCCGGGCCCGCCGGCCCGACCTCGAGGTGGAGGCCTACGCTCCGGACGGGACGGTCTGGGTCGTCCCCGGGAAGCGGGCCGGCGAGCCGCCGCACGTGGTGGTCAGCCGGACCGTCGGCTACGACGCCGGCGGCCGCCTCCGGATCGTCGACGACGGCAGCTGGCAGCACCTGGCCCTCGAACCGGACCGGAGCGAGCCGGTCAGCACGCCGATCGAGGCACAGCTGGACCACCCGGCCCCGCTGCCGAAGGCGGACGAGGCGCATCCGACCACCGATCGGCCGGTGCGCGGGGCGGTGTCCTTCGGCAGGCCGTCCGATGCCACGGTCGACGCCGTGGCCCAGCACCTGTACCGGGAGTTGACCGGGCCGGCAGCGAACGGGGACCGGGTGGCGGTGGCGCTCAGCCACCTGAACGGGCACGCGGAGAGCATCGAGCGGCTGAAGGCGTCGTTCGCGCGCCTGGCGCCGGGCGTCGACATCGCCCAGGTGCTGCTCGACGGCGCGGCGCGGAACAGGTTCGGCCGACACATCGACCACGGCTACATGCTGGAACTCCTGGGCCGCTCGACAGTCCTGAGCACCCGTCCCACGCTGGAGGCGATCCACGAGGTCCTCTCCCGGCGCCGGGGCAGCAGGCCGCACGACCTGCTCAGCCTGCTGCGCCCGCTGCGCGGCGACATCCGGGAGCTCTGGCGGCTCTCCAACAACTACGAGGCCCGGTACCACCGGCCGTTGCTCGACGCCGTCCGGGACCGCTACCCGCAGGTGGACGCGCTCGGCAGCTACCTGCTCGGCGGGCAGATCCTGGAGCACCGGACCGTCAGCCCGCAGCACGCCGACGACCTCTTCACCACCCTGGCCGGCCTGGACTACGAGAGTGCGGCCGGCACCCGGGAGCCGATCCCGTTCGACTTCCCGGACGACGGCTGCTTCAACCGGGCGCACCTGATGGCCGTGCACCTCACCGAACTCGGCATCTCCTGCCGCAAGGTGTTCGTCCGCCAGCTGGACCTGGCAGGCAACGGCGCACTGACGGTGACCTCCTACAACGCACCGGGAGCGACCTTCGCCACGCCTGGCCGGATCCAGTGGGGGTACCACGTGGCCGTCGCGATCGACGTCCAGGACGCCACCGGGGTACGGCGGATGGTGCTGGACCCGTCGATGACCCCCGGCCCGGTGGAGGTGGACGCCTGGATGGCGCTGATGGGGGTGCCGCCGGGAACCGCCGTCCACCTGGGCGACGGCTACCAGGACACGGTCAACGCCCTGCAGGGGTTCTTTCACGGCGGGGTCCTGCAGCTCGACGCCGTGGGCTACCCGCTCGGCGTTCCGTGCTACTACACGACCGAGCGCCACACCTACTTCCTCGCGCACTTCCTCGACATCGGGCAGCCGGCCGGCAGCAGCCTCCAAGGCTCCGAGCAGTACTTCCGCACCGACCAGGTCGCGGCGACCGACCAGCGCGTGCGGGAGGCCCAGCAGCGGGCGGTGGACCGGCTGAACGCGTTCCTCTCCGCAGCAGCCCCGGTGCACGCCGAAGGGCCCCCGCCCGCCGGGCTGCGCCCACCGGGCGAGTTGGTGGAACCCACCGAGAAGCCGATCGATCGCTCGGCCTGGTACCACCGCCGGGACAGCGCGCCGGCCGCGGTGCGGCAGACCGAACGCTTCCAGCCCAGCTCGCCGGTGACGGTTAGTCAGGGACGGCTCGACGGGACCATGGTGTACGTCCGCAACACCGTGCGGCGGATCCAGGCGGAGGACGGGCGCTGGATCCGCTCGATCTCCTTCGACCTGCCGGTCAAGCTGGGCCCCGGCGTCACCCCGGAACACCTGTCCGCCTTCCGGGAGCGGATCGGCCGGCTGCTCGACCAACACCTCAACTCCGGCTACCAGTTGCCGGAGTCCGGCGACCAACTGCACTTCGAGGCGGCCTTCACCGAACACCCGCACCACACCGAGGCGATCACCCTGACCGGCCCGAACGGCGGCCACCGGTCCGGCCCGCCCGCCGCCGACCAGCTCCACCTGGACCTGGAGCACGGCGACGGCGACCTGCTGCACGAACTCCTGCACTACGCGGGGCTGAAGGACGAGAGCTTCGACCGCACTTCGCTGTTCCGCAACACCCCGGCCAAGTCCGAGAGTTCCGGCCTGATGGCCGACACCGACGGTCCGGTCCCGCTCGGCCTGCCGCAGCGGTACCTGACCGAGCTGGAGCACCTGACCCAGGACGGGGCTCCGCTGCACGACCACCCGCTGCCGGTGCGGAAGCCGAAGGACGCCTCCGACTCGGTCTTCGACGTGCTGTCCGGCGGCAGCAGCGGTCACAAGCGCGGCCGGGAGGAGGAGCCGGCGCCGCCGGCGCCCAAGCGCGCCCACACCGCCGAGTACGAGACCTCGCCGGCGATGATGCGGGACCGCGGCTACCAGCCGCGCGACACCGACCGGGACCACCTGGTGCAGGTCCACCTGGACGCCCTCGGCCACCCCTTCCCGAAGCCCACCCCGAAGCTGCTGGAGCTGGTCAACCCGCACGCGGCCAGCGCCGACGGCAGCGACCTGCACCACTGCCTGGAGGCGGTCGGCGCACTGCGCGACACGCACTACGGCCACCCTCGGGCCGCCGCGCTCCCGGAGCACGGACAGCCCGAGCCGGACCCGGCCTGGACCCTCCAGCGGACGCACGGCCTGGTCCAGGACCACGGCTACGGCGCACAGGCCCTGCACGCCCTGCGCGAGCAGGTCCGGGCGGCCGGGCGGGGGGCCTTCGCCACCGTGCTGCTCACCCGCGACGGCGAGCCAGAGGGCCACGCGCTGGCCCTGGTGCACGCCCACGACGGCACCCTGCACTGGGCCGACCCCGCCCTCCTGCACACCTGGTCCGCCGCCTCCGACGAACTGCCGGCCGGCTTCACCGAGGACACCCGGGTCCGTGCCGCCACCACCGACGCGCTGGAGATGACGGTGAGCGGCCCGGTGGACCACAGCCTCTTCCAGCCCGGCGCGCCGCTGTTCGGGGGGTTCCGGCCGACCACGGAGGAGAAGCGGGATGCGGTAGCGCTCCTGGGACCGCTGGGCAATCGGCTCTCCAAGGCCGCGCTGGCGGCCGGCACGACCAATTCGGCCGCGGACCTGCGGCTCACCGGCAGGCCGGGCAAGTGGCGGTCCACGGTACGGGCCAGCGGCAAGGAGAACTGGGGTGAGCTGCAGCGCAACGAAGCCAGCACCAGCGCCGTCGCCTGGGCCGACCACACCAAGTTCGGCTACTACCAGGTCAATGACGCCGAGGTGAAGGTGCTGACCGAGGTCTACCGACACCTGGCCGGGATCGACGCCGACCCGGCGACCACGAAGGGGGTACTGGCGATCATGTCCAGCCAGGCGACCTGCCGGAGCTGCCGCGCGGTGATCGCGGCGTTCCGCAGGGCCTATCCGGGGATCCGCACCTACGTCGCCTTCCCGCTCGACGAACACGGGAACGACAGCCAGCACCGACGCGGTGAAGGGTCCATCAAGTACGGCTGGAACCAGCAGGAGCTGGCCCAGCTGGAGGGAACGGACTCGGAGGCCGGCCCGCTCTACTGGCGCAGCGACTACCGGGGCATCGGCCTGCCGGAGCTCATCCCGGCCAGGCAGCGCGCCGTCAACAACGTGGTCACGGCGGGCGCCTTCGAGCGCCCACCCGAGGAGTTCGTCGCCGACCTGCGGGCGGCCTTCCGGAACATGAAGGCGCTCGAGGAGCGCGAGGTGGACGCGCTCCGGAACTGGTACGAGGAGCAGTTGGACCTGCCCGTCGCTGAACGCCAGGCGGTGCCCTACCCGTAGAACCCGCCGACGCCCCCTACCGAACGGAACCAGTGCCATGACCGCCACCGCTCCGTCCTTCCGCCTCGCCGCCGTCTTCGACCGCGTCGACCCGGTGACCGGTCCCGCCTTCGCCGACGACCGCCCCCGGCTCCCCGCCGGCGCCGACCGCACCGCCGTCCTCGCCTACCTCCAGGCCGGCACGCCGGTCCTGCTCACCCCGCTGCTCGGTGACGATGTGGTGGCGCCCGAGCGGCGCGGGGTGGTGCCGATGGCGTTCCGCACCGACGGGGAGTGGATCTGGACCGACACCGTCGCCTACTACCTGGAGGAGCACGGCCTCGCGCCCGACCCGGAGCTGCTGGCGCACGTGCGGACCAAGGACGGGGCGGCGCCCGTCGGGCCCGGGGCGGAGGTGCTGGAGGCGGCGGTGGCGTTCGTGCTGGCGCCCACGGAGCGGCCGGTCTGGAGTGTCGGTACGAACGGCTGAACCCCGGCAGCAGCCCCGCCCGTCACTCGGGTGAGGAGAGTCGTCAACGGCAGGGGACCAGGGTGGGCGAGGAGAAGCAGGGCACCGGACAGGGCTACCGACTTCCGGAGGTGGCCTGGAGCTTCGACACCGAGGAGCCGGAGACCGTGCCTGCGCAGGAGCCCGCCAAGACGTCGCAGGAGCCCGCCGCGGCGCCCGTGGCCGGCGCGGTGCCCCGGGTGGCCGAGGTGGCAGCGCCGGGCGAGCCGCTGCGCCCGGGTACCCCACAGTCGGAGGCCCCGGGAGCGGTTGCGCCCCACGCGCCCGGGGCCTCCTCCGGTGCCGGTACGGAGACTGACGAGGCGTCGGAGGCCGAGGAGCTGGCCGAGGTCAGCTCCGCCACCCCCGAGGCCGAGCCGGAGGGCCGCACCTCCCGGATCTCCCGGCCGATGATCGCCGCGGCCGTCACGGCCGGCCTGGTGCTGGTCGGCCTGCCGCTGGCGATCACCCAGCTCGGCGGCTCCGGCCCGCACCACGGCCCCTCGCAGGGCAGCGGCCCGGTCGGCTTCAGCCAGCAGGGCGGCAGCAGCGGCGGCAACGGCTACGTGCCCGGCTTCGACTCGCACGGCGACACCGGCGGCCCGGCGGCCGGCGGCGGAGCGCCGGCGGGCGCGGACTCCGGCTCGCCGTCCCCGTCGTCCAGCACCCCGGACTCGCCCAGCCCCTCGCAGGGCCCGTCGGCGCCCTCGGCACCGCCGACCGGAAAGCCGACGGGCAGCGCGGGCTCGGGGAGCTCCGGCGGCAGCAAGGGCACCGGCGGCTCCACCGGCGGCGGTTCGAGCAGCACGGGCGGCTCCACCGGTTCGGGCTCCACCGGCGGCGGTTCCAGCAACACCGGCGGCTCCACCGGTTCAGGCTCCACCGGCTCCGGCGCGGGCTCCGTCCCCGGCGCCGGCAACGGTGGCGCCGTGATCGGCACCGGCGGCGGCACGGGCTCCGCCGGCGGCTCCCAGCCGCAGCCCGCCCCGAGCTCCGCCGCCCCCGCACCCGCCCAGCCCACCCCCGCCGCGCCCCCGCAGCCCACCACCCGCACCGTGGTGGCCGGCCCCTACTGCTCCGGTGCGGGCACCGCCTTCCACCAGAACGGCTGGTTCTCCGACGGCAACTCCGGCTGGCGCAGCAACTCCGGCGGCTGGAGTTCCGACCAGTGCAACGGCACCTACAGCTCGGTGCCGATGTCCGGCGACGCGAGCAAGGACGACGGCAACTCGGTGATCTGGACCTTCACCGGCCTGCGGGCCGGCAGCGGCAGCTGCGCGCTGGCCGTCTACATCCCGGCCGGCTCCAACGTGATGCAGGTCGGCGGCAACCCGACCTACTACACGGTGCAGACCGGCAGCTCGCCGGGCAGCGGCACGATCGGCTCTTTCACCGTCAACCAGGTCGCCAACCAGGGCAGTTGGGTCTCGGTCGGCAGCTACCCGCTGAGCGGCGGCGGCTTCTCGGTGATGCTGCACACCCGCGGCCTGGACTGGTCGGGCTCCACCCGGACCTACGCCCACCACGCGGCCGACGCCGTCCGCGTCAGCTGCGTCTCCTGACCCGCCGCAGTACCGACCGCAGTACGGAACACCCCCAGGAACGGAGAAGGACAGGCATGGCGCGCCCGGTGCTGACGGTCTGCGCGGAGCAGCGCGAGCAGGGTTCCTACCGCACGATCGGGGAGGCCCTGGCGGCCGCCCGCAGCGGCGCGGTGATCTCGGTGCGGCCCGGCCGCTACGAGGAGAACCTGGTGATCACCAAGATGGTGACCATCACCGCCGAGGACGTCCGCGGCTCGGTCCGGATCAGCCCCCGCAGCGGCACGGTGGTGCAGGTGGTCGCCGAGGCGGTGCAGCTCACCGGCCTGGTGCTGCAGGGCCAGGACGACGACCTGCCGGCCGTGGACGTGCCGCGCGGGCAGGCCGCGCTGCAGGACTGCGAGGTGCTCGGCAACTCCTGGACGGCGGTGCTGACCCGCCAGCAGGGCTCGCTGGCGATGCGCGGCTGCCGGGTGGTCAACGCGGCCGGCGCCGGGCTGGTGGAGACCTCCACCGGCACCAGCGTGATCGAGGACTGCGTGATCGAGCACCTGGGCACCTCCGCCGTGGTGATCGGCGAGCGGGCCAACCCGGTGGTGCGGCGCTGCGTGATGCGCGACGCCCGGGGCAACGGGGTGTGCGCCAACGGCCAGGCCCAGGGCCTGATCGAGGACTGCGAGATCTCCGCCACCGACAAGCCCGCGGTGGCGCTGGAGGAGCGCTGCACCACCCGGCTGGTGCGCACCGCGGTCCGGGACTGCGCGCTCGGCGTCTTCCTCTCCTCCGCCGACCGGGTGGTGCTGGAGGACTGCACGGTGACCGGCGTGCGCGGCCACGCGATCACCCTCTCCGGCGGCACCGACCCGCTGCTGCGCCGCTGCCGCACGGTGCGCAGCACCGGCCACGGCCTGCACATCGGCGACCGCTCCCGGGGCACCTTCGAGGACTGCGAGGTGGCGGAGGCCGGGCAGGCCGGCATCTGGGTCGGCGAGTCGGCCGGGCCGGTGCTGGTGCGCGCCTCGGTGCGCGGCGGCGCGGCGGCCGGGGTGGAGCTGGTGGGGGAGAGCACCGCCGAGTTCGACCGGCTGGAGGTGCGCGACCCGGCCGGCCCCGGAGTGCTGGTCACCGCGGGCGCCAACCCGCTGCTGCGCCGGATCACCGTCACGGCCGCCGCGGGCGCCGGGGTGGAGGTCACCGGCGAGGGACGGGGGCGGCTGGAGGACTCCACCGTCAGCGACACCGGCGGGACCGGCCTGCTGATCGCCGACGGCGGCAACTTCTACGCCGGCGGCAGCACCCTGCGGGCCACCAAGGGCGTGGCGCTCTCGGTCGGCGACCGGGGCTTCGCCACGCTGCGCGACTGCGAGCTGGCCGAGGCCGAGCTGGACGGCGCGAGCGTGGCGGGCGGCGGCGAGCTGACCGCCACCCGCTGCCGGATGCGCGACAACCGCCGGCACGGCCTGCACCTGCAGTCCGGCTCCCGCGCGGTGCTGACGGACTGCCGGCTGACCGGCAACGAGGTGGACGGCATCCGACTGGAGAGCGTCGAGCCGGTCCGGCTCACCGACTGCCTGGTGGCCGAGAACCACGGCTCCGGCCTGCGGCAGACCGAGGCCGGCGAACGGCTCGCGGTGGAGGGGCTGGAGAGCCGGGACAACCGCAACCCCGACGCGCACGGCACCGCCACCGCCACGCCCGACGCCCCGCCGGTGGACGGCGCGCCCGCCGCGCAGCCCGTCGCCGAGGTGAAGGGGCCGCAGGCGGTGCTGGAGTCGCTGGTCGGCCTGGAGGGCGTCAAGGAGCAGGTCGCCACCCTGGTCAACCTCAACAAGCTGGCCAAGCGCCGCGAGCAGGCCGGCATGCCGGCCCTGCCGATGAGCCGCCACCTGGTCTTCGCCGGCCCGCCCGGCACCGGCAAGACCACCGTCGCCCGGCTCTACGGCGCGATCCTGGCCGAGCTGGGCGTGCTGCGCAGCGGCCACCTGACCGAGGTGGCCCGGGCCGACCTGGTCGCCTCGATCGTCGGCGGCACGGCGCTGAAGACCACCGAGGTGGTCAAGGCCGCGCTCGGCGGCGTGCTCTTCATCGACGAGGCCTACACGCTCTCGGCCGGCGCCGGCGGCAACGGCCCGGACTTCGGCCGGGAGGCGATCGACACCCTGGTCAAGCTGATGGAGGACCACCGGGAGGATCTGGTGGTGATCGTGGCCGGCTACTCCGCCGAGATCACCGAGTTCCTGGCCTCCAACCCCGGCCTGGCCTCCCGGTTCAGCCGCACCGTGGAGTTCCGCAACTACTCGGTGGAGGAGCTGACCACCATCGTCGAGCACACGGCGGCAGGCCACGGCTACCGGCTGGCGGAGGGCACGCAGGAGGCGCTGGGCTTCCACTTCGAGCGGATGCCCAAGGGCGCCGACTTCGGCAACGGCCGGGCGGCGCGCAAGGTGTTCGAGGAGATGGTGGACCGGCAGGCCTCCCGGCTGGCCGAGTTGGAGTCGTTCAGCAACGAGGACATGGCACTGCTGGTGCCGCTGGACGTGGGCGAGCAGGCGGCGGCCGCGGGCCGGCCCGTTGCCGAGCCCGAGGCCTCCGGCCTGCTCGAGCAACTGAACGCGATGATCGGCCTGCGCGCCGCCAAGCAGCAGGTGGAGGACCTGGTCAGCCTGATCCGGCAGACCCGCCGCCGCGAGGAGGCCGGCCTGCCGACCGCCCGGATCAGCCACCACCTGGTCTTCGCCGGCCCGCCCGGCACGGGCAAGACCACGGTCGCCCGGCTCTACGGCGAACTGCTCGCCGAACTCGGCGTGCTGCCGGGAGGACGGCTGGTCGAGACGGCCCGCGCCGACCTGGTCGGCCGGTACGTCGGCCACACCGCCCAGCTCACCAAGGAGGCCTTCGAACGGGCCCGCGGCGGGGTGCTGTTCATCGACGAGGCGTACACGCTGACCCCGCGCGGGGGCGGCTCGGGCTCCTCCGACTTCGGGCAGGAGGCGGTGGACACCCTGATGAAGCTGATGGAGGACCACCGCGACGAGGTGGTGGTGATCGTGGCCGGCTACCAGGAGGAGATGCGCGGTTTCCTGGACTCCAACCCGGGCCTGGCCTCCCGGTTCAGCCGCACGGTGGAGTTCGAGCACTACACCGACGAGGAGTTGGTGCGGATCGTGCTCGCCCTGGCCGACACCTCCGGCTACACCTGCCCGGAACCGACCGTCGCAGCCCTCGGCGCCCTGTTCGCGGCCACCCCGCGCGACCGTTCGTTCGGCAACGGCCGGTTCGCCCGGCAGACCCTGGAAACGATGATCACCCGCCAGGCCGGCCGCCTCAGCCGCCTGGACGTCAACGACCTGGCGGAGCTGAGCATGCTGCTGCCGCAGGACCTGGGCGGAGTGGCGTGAGGCGGGGCGTGGGGCGGGGGCTTGCGGCGCGGGGGGTGACTGACGGCTCGTCGGTCACCTGGGGCAGCTCGTTCACCTTGCCCAGCTCGGCCGGCTCGGCCACCGTGCTCTCCCCGCCCACCTCGTCCACCTTGCCTGGCCTGCCCAGCTCTCCCACCTTGCCCTCCTCGTCCACCTTGCTCTCCTCACCCTCCCCACTCTCCCTGCCCTTCTCGCCCTTCCCGCCCGCCTCCAACCGGGTCCGCCTCGCCGGCTCTGCGCTCGCCGCACTGCTGCTGCTCGCCGCCGGGCCGGCAGCCGGCACCGCGTGGGCCGACGACCCGTCACCTGCGCCCAGCTCGCTGCCCGGCATCGCCCAGCAGCGCGGTGGCAGCGACAAGGGCTGCGTGCCGGCCGCGACCGCACCGGTGACGGCCGTGCCGTGGCCGCAGACCTTCCTGCGCCCCGACCAGGCCTGGCCGCTCAGCCAGGGCGCGGGCGTGACCGTCGCGGTGCTCGGCTCCGGCGTCGACGACGCGTCCGGCGCGCTCGGCAATCGGCTGACCCGGGCAGCCCGGTTGGCGGGCGGTGGCGGCGACCCGGCCCGCGACTGCGTGGGCCACGGCACCTTCGTCGCCGACCTGATCGCCGCCGGCCACCGGGACGGCACCGGCTTCACGGGCATCGCCCCGGCCGCGAAGGTGCTCGCGGTGGGCGTCACCGACGACACCGGCGCCACCAACGCCACCCTGTTGGCCGCCGGCCTGCGGGCAGCGGCGGACGGCGGCGCCCGGGTGATCTGCGTCGCCGCCACCGTCCCGGCCGGCACGGACGCGCTGCGGGACGCGGTGCGGTACGCGGTCGGCAAGGGCGCGCTGGTGGTCGCCCCGGCAGCCGCCGACTCCGGGCAGCAGCAACCGCTGGCCGCCGCCTACCCGGCCGCCTACCCCGAAGCACTCGCCGTCCGCGACCTCGCCCCGGGCGGCACCACACCCGCCAACACCGCGTACGCGGGCCGCGTGGACCTCGCCGCCCCCGGTGACGCGGTGATGAGCCACGGCCCCGGCGGCCCGGGCTACGCCACCGCCTCGGGCCCCAGCTTCGCGGCGGCCTTCACGGCGGGTACGGCGGCCCTGGTGCTCGCCCGCACCCCGGACCTGACGGCGGCTCAACTGACGCGCCGCCTGCTCGCCACCGCCTACCCCTCGGCCGTACCTACCCTCGACCTGGTCGCCGCCGTCACCCAACTCCCCACCACCGCCGGTGCTGTGGCCCCCACCCCGACCACCCTCCTCACCATGCCCACACCCCCACCCCGCTCTCCGGCCCCCGCCCAGGCCGCCACCATCGCGCTGGGCGCCTTCGCCGTCACCCTGCTGACCGGCGCCACGGCCGTCGTGATCCCGCGCGCCCGCCGTCGGCGGCGACGGCTGATCGGGAAGGCCTGACTTTCCGTCAGAGCGCAGTCGCCAGCCGGGGCAGGAAGTACTCCCAACCCGCCAGGTGGCCGCACACCTCCTCGGGGTTCGCCACTACCCCGACCCGGGGACCGTGGGTCAGCTCCAGCACCGCGAGCCGTCGCCCGCCTCCCGCACCCGGACCGCGACCTCGTACGCGTAGCCCCCGGCCTGCACCGGTTGGTGCTCCCACGCCCAGCCGAACACCAACGCGGCGTCGTCGGGGCGGTAGTCGACCACGGTGCCCACCAGAGTGTGGCCGACAGCCTCGAACCGGACCCGGTAGGCGCCTCCCGGAGTCAGCTCGGCCGACAGCTCGCCACCACCCCACCACTGCCTGACCACCGCCGCCTCGGTGAAGGCGGCCAACGCCCGCCGCCGATCGCACCCCGGCAGCACAACCTGCGCGAGCACGGTGCCGTCCTGCTCCCGAACGGCCCGGCTCTGGATCTGGTCCGCAACGACGGCAGCCGCAACGCCGAACTGGGGTAGATCGACTGTGTTGGCGCTCGCTGCTCACGTCCGACCGATCGGGCGGAGGGAGCTTCACTCTCGGGCTGGTACGGAGGTTCACCATGTCGATCAGTGATTCGGCTGTCGCAGCTGCCCTCGCCGCCTACCTCGAGCGCTACCCGGACCAGGCCGATCAACTGTCCGAGCCTTTGCGGCTCCTGGCCGAAGGGCGGGACTTCGCGTCGCGGCGGAGCTTCCCCATGCACGTGACCGTTGGTGCGCTCCTTGTCCGGGACGACGCCGAGGTCCTGCTCATCGAGCATCTGGCGTACGGGATCATGCTGCAGCCCGGTGGTCACCTTGAGCCCACCGACGACGATCTGTGTGCCGCCGCAGTGCGCGAGCTGACGGAGGAGACCGGGGTGGACCCCGCCGATGTGCTCCATACGTCGCAGGCGCCCGTATACATCGAGTACGGCCAGGTCCCGGCCCGGCCGGAGAAGGACGAGCCGGTCCACTACCACCTTGATCTCGGATTCGCGTTCAGGACCGCCCATTCGAATGTGGACGTGGGCCGCCTCCAGGAGTCCGAGGTGACGGGCGCGGCCTGGTACCCCCTCGCCACGGCCGAGCGTCTGGTCGGGCACCGCATCGCCCGGGCGGTCACCGCGCCGGATCGGCTCGGCTGACCGCCCCCGTCAGACGCTGAGTGCCGGCAGCCCGCTTGCTGACCCCGTTCTGCGGGTCGGCTCGCCCAGTCGCCAAGGCCTGCGATGGTGTCCAATGCGACGGCGACGCCGTCGGTGGCGGACTCAGAGCAAGGAGCGGAAGTCTCCGACCGACCAACGAGCGAGCCAGAAGGCTGCCGTGGAAGGGCTGTCCAAGCCGGCCGTCGAACCGTCGTGGGGAAGCAGCTCGGTCGGGGCGACATAGCCCTCTCCGGGATGTCCCTGGGGGATGCCTTGAACATGGCTCTAAAGTCTGCTACGGCCGACGCTGGCCTGTCACCACGGCAGCTTGCTGTGAGATGTGGTGTCACAGGCAAGACGGTGGAACGCTGGCTGGCGGATGCTGATCGTGTACCGCACGCGCGGAACCGTGAAGATGCCTGCCGGGCACTGGGAGTGGACGAAGAGATGATCTGGCCGTCGGCAATGAAGCGGGGGAAGTGACGCGCCAGCGGGAGACTATCGAGGACACGGCCCTGAGCGTGTCCACGCGCATCCGGATCACGCTGGAGAACCTCCACGCACTGAAGGGTCTCGCCGGTCTCGAAGCCCGCTTCAGCTCTCCCGAGGACTCGGTGAACCACGTCAGCCTGTCAGTGTTCCGATTCGACGACCAGCTTCTCGTGACACCGCACCTGGCCCGCTTGGTCGGCCACGACTCGCCCTTGTTGCACCTACGGAAGCACGAGAGCGGCGGCATGTTCGACCGGTTCGCCGAGCATGCAGAAGAGTTGTGGACGCGAGGCGTGCCGGTAACCGTGTAGCTTCACTGGCGGAGTGCTGCCGCTCCCGAGCGACGCGGGGAAAGCGCTCGTGACCGGCGTGCGGGCAGGGGAGTTCCGTGTGTCCAGGTGAACGAAGATCGATCAATCGCGCAAACGTGCAACTCTCCGGGCTGCTCGATCGTCCTCATCCTCGTGGAACTGACAGGCGATCCTTTTCTCTACCTCTGCTACCTCCTGGTACCGCTCTCCATAGCGCTGCTGATGCTCTGCTGGAGCCGGATCCGCGGACCGCAAGCGGTGCGGTTCGCGGGGCGGCTGGGCATGGTGCTGTTCGCCCAGGTGACGGCGGTGATGTTGGTGTTCGTGCTGGTCAACAACGCCAACCTGATCTACGGGGGCTGGGACGACCTGCTCGGTGACAGCAACCATGTGCGGGCCGTGCCGGTGCCGCCCGCCGCTGGGGACTCCGGGGGTGGCGCCGCGGGCGGCGGTGGGGGGTCGCCGGCCGCGAAGGTGGTCCAGCAGTTCTCGCCGGTGAACGACAACGCCGTGCCGAAGGACGTGAAGACCACCGACCTGAAGGGCCGCCTGTCCGGGGTGGACGGCGAGGTGCTGGTGTGGACGCCGCCGCAGTACGACGACCCGGCGTACAAGGACACCCAGTTCCCGGTGGTGGAGCTGCTGGCGGGCTTCCCGGGCTCGTCCAGCACCTGGTTCGGGACGCTGGACGTGTCCAAGCAGCTGGCGCCGCTGATGAAGTCGGGCCAGGTGGCGCCGTTCATCCTGGTCTCGCCGCGGGTGGTGCTGCTCGGCAACCATGTGGACACCGGCTGTGCGGACGTGCCCGGCAAGGTGAACGCGGAGACCTGGCTCTCCCGGGACGTGCCGCAGATGGTGCTGGACAACTTCCGGGCCGACCCGTCCTCCGCGCGCTGGGCGGTGGCCGGGTTCTCGGCCGGCGGGCACTGCGCGACCCGGCTGGCGCTGGACCACCCGGAGCGGTACCGGGCGGCGATCAGCATGTCGGGCTACAACGACCCGATGGGCGAGTCGGACTCGCTCACCGCCAAGGACCCGCACCTGCGCGAGGTCAGCAACCCGCTCTACATCCTCACCCACGCGGCCACGCCGCCCAATGTGGCGCTCTACGTGACCGGCCGCAAGGGCGACGGCCTGGAGGACGCCCAGGCGCTGCAGAAGGCCGCCAAGGCGCCCACCACGGTGACCCCGATCGAGTCCACCGGCCCGCACCTGACGGCGACCTGGAAGCCGATGGTGCCGGACGCGTTCCGCTGGCTGACCCAGTACATCCCGGTGAAGGCCGGCTGACGCCGGATCGGTGGCGGGGGGGGGGCGCCCGGCCCGCCCCCCCCCCCCCCGGGGGGGGCCCCCGCCGTGCGCCCCAGCGTCCCCGGTGAGCGCCGCCAGTTCGGGGTAGGCCCCCCCGGTGGGGCCGCGCCGGCGGGCCAGGACCC